>JBIQKP010000057.1:0-23164 GCA_044506405.1 Lysobacterales bacterium
AGTCATGGATGGCGTACGGACGCGAGGCGCCAGCAGTACCTGGTCGGCGCCCAGCACCGAGCCTTCGGCGAGCCTTGGACACCCATGCGTTTGATGGGCCGATTGCACGCGGCCCATGCATCAAAGGTCAGCCACGTGCTGATCGGTTACTTCGCTCTGTAGTTGAGCGGATAGACGGATGGGGTACGCCGGAGCGTCGGCGGCTGCACTCGGATCAGTGCCGTGCACGCGCACGAACGCGCAAGCGATGCTCGCGCTTTGGAAGGAGCTTAGGAGAGCAGATCTTCTAGGCTGGACGGAACATTCGTCCTGCGGCGTTCAAGCCTCGGATGCGGCATTGTCCGAGTGCCTTTGCATGTAGGCGCAGATGATCGAGCTGTCCGAGTGCGCGTCCGAAGACATTGCCTCTGGGTTGCATGGCGGCCTGCCAAGCAATGAGATCGATACGAAGGCGCTTGGCGATCGGCGGAAGCTTTGAATCGATGAAGCCGATCTTGTCATCACGGATCGATCGACCGGTCCAATCGACGAGGGTGAGGTAGTCGGGGAAGGAGAACGGAATCGCCCGTTGGCTGGCAGCGCGATCTTGGAATGGTAACAGCGGAGGACGGTCTTCTTCGGTGGGCGAAGCGGTGGTGTCGCTCGCCACCTTTGCGGCGCGGATGCGTTCGTAGATGGATGTGAACTCGGAATCCTCTGGCGTGCTCGCGATGCCTGCTCGGATGGGATTGAGATCGACATAGGCCATGGCGGTCAGGAGGCCGGCTTCATCGAGCAGCGCCTGCGACTTGAAGCGGCCCTCCCAGAATCTTCCGGTGCACTCATCTTCGGCATTGGCACGTCGGGCAAGATGCTCATTCAAACATCGCATGTACCAGCTCACGTCCATCAGTCGCGCGCGCCAACGTTCGATGATTGTTTCCGCGGCTTGCCGTTCGGTCTCGCCGCAGATGCCTTCTTCCCATCGCTGCACCAGCGTGGGTCGAGCGAACAAGCGCGTCCATCGCGCAATGACTTCCTTGGCCGACCACGCTCGAGCTTGCTTCGAATCGACGTGAAGGACGAGATGGTAGTGGTTGCGCATGATCGCGTAGGCGCAGATGTCGACTGCAAACACGCGTGATTGCTGCGCCAAGCGATCGAGCACCCAGGCTTTGCGATGCGAGTAGTCGCGCCCTGCGTACTCATCGACGCCCCAGAGCCATGCGCGGCGAACGCATCGAGCGATGACATGGTAGTAGGGCGTCTCTTGCAGACAAACGAGAGTCTTACGCGGGTAGGTCATGGTGGCTCTCCAAGAATGAAGAGCAGCGTATCGACGGACTCGTGGACGCGGCCGGTGTATTTGTGCCCTCATCAGGGCGAAATATGTGGGTGTCCGCTGGGAGGCTCAGGGCGAAATATGTGGGTGTCCGCCGGGAGGGGCGGGCTTTATCCTCTATCCCGTTGCACCCTCACTTACCGCGCTAACGCTCTTGGATGAGGTGCTCTTGAGCGCCACCACTGCAGCGACGGCGCATCCTGCGAGAACGATTGCAAGCGGCATTGCGCCTTCGATGTCGAGCAATCCTACGATCGCTGCGGCGAGCGCCCCGGTACCGAGCTGAAGGAAGCCGACGAGCGAAGAGGCGCTGCCGATATTCTTTGTGAACGGCATCAGCGCAAGCGCAACGGCGTTGGGCAGCGTGATACCTGCGCAAACGAGATAGGCGAGCAGCAACGCGACCGTCGTCCAGACGTTCAGGTCGAAGGCGAGCGATCCAACGAGAAACGCGATGCCCGCGGTGACCTGGATGTGTAGCGCGCGTCGGAAAATCGTGGTGCTATCGCTGTGGTGCAAGAGAATGTGATTGAGCTGGCCACCCGCGATCATGCCGCCGGCCAAGATTGCGAAGATCAAACCGAAGCCTTGCGCGCTGACACCGAAGTGATCCATGAAAACGGCCGGAGAGCCGGACACGAACACGAACAAGCCAGCGAAGGAGAGCGAACCGGCGAATGCGTAGGTGCGAAACCGCGGTTCTCGCAATACGTCGCGAAACGTGCGCAGCATAGGCCCAGGACGGAGCGACACATTCCGATCCGGCGTGTAGGCGCGTGGAAAGGCAAATGCGACGAGCGCGATGTCGATGAGCGCGAGTCCCGCGAGGATCGCGAATACGGGCCGCCATCCCAAGTGCGTGACGATGACGCTTCCGATGCTCGGAGCGAACAGCGGTGAGGCACTCAAGACGAGCATCAAGAACGCGAACACTCGTGCGACATCCTCAGGCGGAAAGTAGTCGCGTGCCATCGTCATGGCGCCCACGGAGGCAGCACTCCCGCCAAGGGCGGCGATGAATCGGAAGATCAGCAAGTTTTCGAACGAAGTGGCCGTCATGCATCCGAGCGTTGCAAGCAAATACACCGCAAGTCCGATGTAGATCGGAAGTTGGCGTCCGAATCGGTCGAGCAGCGGTCCATAGATGATCTGACCGAGCGCGAAGCCGATGAAATAGACCGAGACGGTGAGCGACATCCGCAGTACGGACGTGTTCAAGTCAGCCGCGATCTCAGGGAATGCGGGCAAATACAGATCGATCGTGAACGGCGTGAGCGCGTTCAACGTTCCGAGCGATAGCACGAGAAAGAAAGCGTGTCGGTCGAGTCGCATTCGTGGAAACCATGGATCAAGGAGCGCAGTCGGACTGCGGGCGCGTGCGGTCGAGATTCGGGCGCACGCGCGTGCAACAGACGGTTGCGGCAGCCCCGTCGAACGAAAGAAGGAAAAGGACGAAGCTTCGCGGGCGCTTCCTGGAGTTCTTCGCGTTCAGCGATTGCAATTATCGCCTAACTCGACCCGGAACGCAGCCCTGTGTGAGTACCCGACGTGCGACGCTTCGAAAATCTGCAACCGCTGCATCATTCTAATGTTCAATGCGGATCCACTCGACGCTCGAATAGCCCGGAGAATCGCTGGTTTTGCATGTCCGGCACGGATGTCATGAAAAAAAGCCCGGCACCGACCCTCGGTACCGGGCTTTGAAGATCATCCGTTCGACGGATGTCTATTTACTGCACATCGCCCTCGACCTTCACGTCGCCGGGATTCTCGATGACTCGCATCACCACGCGCCGATTCGTCGCGCGTCCCTCGGCGGTCGTGTTGTCCGCGACCGGTTGCGTTTCGCCGTACCCATTTGCAGTCAATTGCGATGGGGCGACACCTTGCTCGATCAGGTAGCCTCGAACCGATTCGGCGCGCTTCTTCGAGAGCTGCATGTTGTATGCGTCGGCGCCCGTGCTGTCGGTGTGGCCCTGTAGCTCGATCCTAAGGCGCGGGTACTTCTTCAGGTCCGCAGCGATAGAGTCGAGCACATCGCGTGAGCTCGCCGTCAACGTTGCAGAGTTCACTTCGAAGCCCACGCCCTCGAGCGTGATCGATCCCTCGCGTGTGCAACCGTATGCATCGACTGCAACACCGCGCGGTGTGTCGGGGCAACGGTCGATCTGATCCGTGACGCCATCTCCATCCGTATCGGCCGGAGCCGGCGGCGGGGGCGGCGGAGGCGGCGGCGTTGGAGCCGGCGGGGGTGTGGGTTCCGGCGCGGGTTCTGGGCGTCGCGTTGGCGCGCCGAACGAGACCTGAAAGCCGAGCGTGCCGATGTAGTCGCGAAGCGTGCCTTCCGCACCGGCTTCGGTCCATCGTGCTTTCAGATCAGGACGAAGCGCGACTGTTCCGGACCCGTTCGGGCTAGACCAAAGATTGATGAGAAGCCCCACGCCCGCTTGCGCCATCCCATCGAGCGCATCCGAGCCTGGGCTGCGATCCTGCGGCGAAGCGCCGGCACCGACGCTGATGTACGGGGACACGACGCCGCCTCGGTTTGCAACGCCCAGCAGATCAACCGATGCGCCGTACAGGCTGTGGTGTGCGCCCGGGCCAATGGCATTGAGCCGTGAACCGTTGAGATTGAGCTCGAGACTCAGCGCATTGCTCAAGTGTTTGCCGATTGCGAGTCCGTATAGCCAGTCCTTGTCTTCCAGCGGACGATCGTTGTCGACGGAGATCCCACCGACTTGTGGCGTCACATACCAATGACCGACGTTGTCCGCGGCGCTCGCTGCGAAAGGCGCGGCCAGCGCACAAACCAACGCTACATGCTTCATCTGTACCCCTTCCCGATTGATAGGCTTCAAGTGCTTGCGGCTGCAAGCAGGCGCTATGATCGAGATCGACCACTCAACTCGCAATGCTGAATATTCGCGGTACTGAAATTCAGTACCATACGGGTCAGGATATGACCTCAAGAGAATCGCGCATGAATGAAACGAAGCGAATGGTGGAAACTCTGAAGCGCTGCTTGCGTGCACGCGGCATGACGTATCGCAGTCTCGGTCGCGCGTTGGGTCTCAGCGAATCGTCCGTGAAGCGATTGTTCTCCGAGGAGACGTTCTCGCTCACGCGCCTCGAGCGTGTGTGCCGTGCGATCGATATGACGATCGCCGATCTTGCTCGTCTTTCATCGGAGGAGGGCGAGCGCACGGCGACGCTGCACCCATCGAGCTTGACGCTCGAGCAAGAACGCATTCTTGCGAGCAAGTCATCGCTGCTAGCGTGCTTCTATCTACTGTTGAACGGTCGCTCGATCAGTGACATGTCCGCCCGCCTCGGGTTGAGCGCACGTGCGGCACGCAACGTTCTCTCGGAGCTCGCCGCGGCCGGTCTGCTCAGTCTCGAAAAAGGCAACAAGGTGGTCATGCACGCTCGGCTGCCCATTGCTTGGCGAGCTGATGGTCCTGTGCGAAAGCTTTACGAGCGGCAAGTGCGCGCGGAGTTCCTGCAGAGTGAATTTTCGGCGAAGAACGAAGCGCTCGCTTTTCATTCGGCGGAGCTGTCGCATGCTTCGATCCGAATCCTGTTACGGAAGATGGACAAGCTCGCGGCGGATTTTGCGGATCTCGCGGCACTCGATGTGGCGCTGCCCTCCAAGGACAAGGTCAGCATCGCAATGCTGCTTGCTGCGCGTCCTTGGGTGTTCTCGATGTTCTCGGCCTATCGCACGCGCTCCGCGGCGTAAAGGCATCTTTCGTTCCGACAAGCAGGGTCGGAATGAAGGGGCTAGAAAAATTCGAGACCTCGGGCGATGAGCCAGGCGACGCCGGCCGCCAGTATGATCCCGACGACTAGGCGAATGGCCGAAGCGAAGGCAACTTCGCCCTCGGGAGGCTGGGAGTATGCGCGCTTGCCGTGAAGCATCGCGCCGATGAGGTTCTGCTTCCTATAAATCACGTAGACCAGAACGGCCGCAACGTGCAGCCCGATGATCCAGAGGAGAATGTCGAACACCTGATCGTGCAGTTCCGCGCACGCGCGGCCCGCATCGAAGCTCACGAGGTGCGAGAGCGGCCCGGACTCGATGCCATCCACATCGACAGCGAACAGTCCGAGTGTGATCTGCGTGAGCAGCAATAGTATGAGCGCAATGACGCTGAGCGCGCCAAGCGGATTGTGTCCGGCCGACGCCGGAGACTGTCCGCGCAGATAACGCAGGATCGCGCGCGGTCCTTTCACGAACTGCGCGAAGCGCGCGCTCGAGCTGCCCACGAATCCCCAATACAGCCGGAAGACGAGCAGCCCGAGCAATAGATATCCGCTGTAGCGGTGAAGATCCAAGCGACCCGTGTCGGCGGTCCACCACGAAGCCGCGATCAACACGACCATGGACCAATGGACGAGACGGGTGGGGACGTCCCAGACCCGCACTCGCACCTTGGACGGCGCGACGCTGTCGGTCATCGATTAATGATCTTCAGGCGAGCGGAACTGATCGTGGCAGTTCTTGCAGGACATGCCGACTTCGCGGAATGCAGTGCGGATTGCATCTGCATCCTTCGCTTTCGCTGCTGCGAGCAGCGCTGGCGCGCGATCTGAAAACATCTTCTGTGCCGCTTCGAACTCCGCGGGCTTGGCCCAGATCTCAGGCAGCGCACGCGTCTTGCCTGCTTCGGGACCGCTGCCTTTCGGGAACCATTGACCTTGATTGATGGATGCTTTGACGACCTGCTCGGCCGCTTTCTCGATCGCCGCGAAGTCCGGGTTACGACCGCGTGTCAGATCGCGAATCGTTTTACTGGCTTCACCCAGGTTGTGGTAGTGATCGTGCCGGGCCTTCTGCACTTCGGCCGGTGATGAAGCAGGCGCATCCGCATGCAGGGCAGTGAACGACATCGCAGCCAACAGGGCAATCGCCGAACAGACTTTGGTGGAAGATCTGACGTGCATCCGATAGTACCTCGACGAAAACTCACACACACACAAACGGCTCGCCACGCACGAGATCTGCTCGTCGTGACCGAAAAATAACCGCGGATGACCCGGACGAAGCCGTCGGGACACGGGCCGATGTTTTTCTGAGTAGCCGGTCCGATCATAGTGCATCAAGAGCGGCTAGGGCGTCGACTGTCGGGGTTCTTGCAGTTCTTGACTCGGCGAACGATGCGACGGGAAATCCCTGAACGTGGGAGGGGCGCAGATCCTCCTCTTCTGACCTCCGCGAGCTCTGCGCCTCAAGCGAGAGTATCTCTCGCTCGGATGGATCCCCGCCTTCGCAGGGACGACGTGCGTTGGTGACGCAGCGTCGCTTTTCCCCGGACCGCAGTGCGCCTCCGTGGGAACGATGCAAAGTGTGTGGCGTGCTCGCGGTGCTCAGGCCCAACGTAGATCGTGCTCGCGAAACGGCATCGAGCGGATGCGTTTGCCCGTGGCGCGGAAGATTGCGTTGGCGACCGCCGGACCGATCGGGCCGACGGGCGGTTCGCCCACTTCCGAGAACCGCTCGTGTCCGGTCAGGCCGCCGAGATGCACATTGACGCGGGGCACGTCGGCGAGTCGTAGCATCGGATACTGATCGAAATTGCCTTCGACGATGCGGCCGTTCTCGATCGAGAGTGCTTCGTTCAAGCACATGTTGAGTCCGAAGAGTGCACCGCCCTGCATCTGTGCGACGACGGTGTCGGTATCGAGCACCCGCCCGCAGTCGAACGCGAGATCGAGTTGCAGCACCCGCAGCTCGCCGTCCCGCGACACGTCGACGTGCGCGACGACCGCGACGGTCGTTCCGCCCTGAGGATCTTTCGTCGTCCAATTGCCCCAGTTGCTGATGGCAATGCCTTGCGCCTGTCCGCGTGGCAAAGGTTTTCCCCATTCCGCGCGCGTCGCCACTTCTCGCAAGCATTTCGTCCAACCTGGATCGGGCGCCTTCTCGAGTAATTTGAGTCGGTACTCGAGCGGATCGATATCGGCGGCAGCCGCGCATTCGTCGATGAACGATTCGGTGAAGAACGCATAGGAGTTGTAACCGGGTGCGCGATACGAGCCCCACAGCACATGCAACGGGAACTCGCGTGTTTCGATGCGTACGTTCGGGATGAGACCGTTCACGTACGCGATGTTGTCGAGGCCCGCGATCCCGTAGCCGGACCGACACACGCGCGCATGAAACGCTTCAGGCAATCCATCCTTCCCGAGCCCCGCGCGCAGCTTGCCGGCCGTGAGCCAGCGATAGCGTCCTTGCCGCATCATCTCTTCGCGAGACCAGATGACTTTCACGGGGCGGCCGCGGAATTGCTTCGCCGCCGCGACCACGATGCGCAAGTCGTCCGCGAAATTGCGTCGACCGAAGTTGCCGCCGATCAGCGTCGTGTGCAGATGAACACGTTCGAACGGAACGCCTGCTTCTTCGGCAGCGACGATGAATGACTGCCCAGGGATCGATCCGGAATGCCAGACGTCGACGCGATCGTCTGTGACGAGCGCCATGCCGTTCAGTGGTTCGAGCGGCGCCTGGTCCGAGAACGGCGTGAGATAGGATGCCTCGATCACGCGATCGTGAAAGGCGAGTGTCTTAAGGGCATCACCCGATTCTTTCACGACTTTTTCGCCGTCGAGATCGAGCTGCGCGAGCACGGCCTCGTTGACTTGCTCGGTCGTCTTCCATCGAGCGCCCGCGCCGTCATCCCACTCGAGCGGCAAGGCTTCGAGCGCCTTGCGCGCCTGCCAGTAATGTTCGGCCACGACGACGACCGCGCTTTGCGGCAGATTTTCTTCGCCGGAGAGCGGCAGCTTGAGCGACTTGCGTGGCTCGCTCGGATCGATGACGACGACGCCAAGAACACCGGGCAGGTCGCGAATGGCATCGAAGTCGTAGCGCACGAGCTTGCCGCCGTGCACCGGCGACTGCATGAGTGCACCGTAGATCATGCCGGGCGCTTGCGCGTCGATCCCATAGAGGCCTGTGCCGTTCACGATGCTGCGATCGACGAGCTTTCCGGACGAGTGCTTGCCGAGCAGCGTCCAGTCCTTCGGCGCTTTGATGTCGGGCTCTTTGCGAAGCCTGACGCTGCTCGCGGCCGTGGCTGCTTCGCCGTATGGAAGCGTGCGGTGACTGCTGCGATGGGTGAGCACGCCGCCTTGTGCATCGACTTGCGAGACCGGCACGTTCCATTCGCGTGCCGCAGCGACTTTCAAGCGCTCGCGCGCGCTTGCGCCGATCTGCTGTAGCAATCGCATCATCGTCGGTTGCGTGGAACGACCAGCGAATGCGAAGACGGTTCCGTCCAGAACGGAGTAGACGTTGTTCTCATGCGCATCGCGGTTGAGCGAAACGCACTCGGTCGTGATCTTCGCAAGATCGCATTGCAATTCCTCGGCGACGATCAGGGCTGCTTGCGTCATTGCGCCGTTACCGCTTTCGAGGATCGGTACGCGAAGAAGCACGGTGCCGTCTCGAGCGATCGTTATCCATGGACCGACTTCGACGGCACCCGCGGTCTGCTGGCCGCCCGCGGCAGCCGCACCGTTTCGGTACACGATGGAGAGCGCTAAGCCGCCGCCGACCGCAGCGGTCGTGATAAGGAACTGCCGCCGGGTGAGCGCGTGCTTGGCGGTCCGATCGGTGATGCGAGCGTGCGTGGTGTACATCAGGCGCCACTCCCTGCTTGGGATGTTTCCGCGATCTCCGCGGCGGCGCGATGAATCGCGGCGCGAACGCGCGGATACGTACCGCAGCGGCAGATGTTCGTGACATACGTGTCGATGTCTTGATCGGTCGGTGCCGGACGCTGTTTCAAGAGCGCGGCCGCGGCCATCAGCATGCCTGCTTGGCAATAGCCGCATTGGGGCACGTTGAGTGCGAGCCATGCCCGCTGCAGCGGATGCCCGGCATCAGGTGAAAGCCCTTCGATTGTCGTGATCTCTGCGCCGTTCACGGCTTGGACGGGAATGACGCAGGAGCGCGTCGCTGAGCCGTCGATGTGCACCGTGCATGCGCCGCAATGCGCGATGCCACAGCCGAACTTGGTTCCGGTCATCCCCAAGTGGTCGCGGAGCACCCATAAGAGAGGCGTCGTCGGATCGACATCGACGGTCTGCTCCCTGCCGTTGACGCGGAACTCGATCTTCATCGGGCGCACTCCTGTCACTTAGATTCCGTCGAAGGATTTAGCGCGATCGATGCACTCGAGGAAGCGATCTGCGACGAAGCTCCGGGACATTGCGACGAACCGGGCGAGTGAGGACCTTGCGGCAGCGTGGAAGCGATTCGTGCAACGTGGACGGCGAATGCGCGCCTCGACAGGGTTCTCGCGATAAATACTCACTGCCGATCGTCCGGCCGCCGTTAGCATCATTGACTCGCTCCTATGGATTCTCCAGGAAGGGATCGGTCGCATGAGCGATCAGCACACGGCAGAGCAGCTCCGGGCGCGCGTGGAAGCCGAGCAGGTGAGGTTGATGTCGCAGTTCACGACATCGCCGCTGTTCGGGAGCATTCTTCTCGGGGCGATGCTCGCGTGGCTGTCCATGGAGGAGCATGGCGCAGTCGCTGCGTTCGGCTGGTATGCACTCCTGATGCTGGTCACGTTCATCCGGTGGCGCGTGGCGCGAGGCTACTTGGCCGAGCCGCACAGAGATGCGGCGTCCGTGAGGCAGTGGCGGACGACGATGTTGATCCTCGCCGCGATTGCCGGCGCGGTTTGGTCACTCAGTGGAACCGTGCTGCTGCCGAGCGACCCGCTACGCGAGCTGATCGTCGCGGTGTTCTTCATTGGTGCAACCGCGTCCGGCATGGGATCGCAAGCACCGGTCCCGTACGCCTATGCGGCTTTACTGATCCCGTTCATGCTCCCGTACGCCATCAATCAGATGCTCATGGGTTCCGAGCGCATCGTGCTCGGGCTCGGATTGCTTCTCTACATCCCAGTCATGCTGGTCATCGGGCGACGACAGACTGCGTCGTTCGAACGACAGATTCGTCTCGTATTCGAGAACGAGTCGCTCGCTGAAGCGCTGAGACATGAGCGAGATCGTACGGCTCAGGTCAACGAGGACTTGCAGACGCAAGTGGAGGAGCAGCGCACGACGTCGCGGCAGATTCGTGCGCTCAATCGGCGACTCGAGTCGCAGACCGCCGAACTGCAGGCGGCGATCAAAGATCTCGAGGGCTTCTCATACTCTGTCTCGCACGATCTGCGCGGTCCGTTGCGCGCCATCGATGGCTTCTCGAGCCTGCTTCAAGCGCACCATCAACTGCAGACGGATGCTGAAGCGCGACATTTTCTTGCGCGCATCCGCGACAACATCGCTCGAATGTCGGTATTGATCGACGACCTGCTGGCGTTCGCGCGATATGGGCGCGAAACACTTCGGCGCGAAGACTTGAATGTGGCAGCGCTCGTGAGCGAAGCAGCGCAACAGGTTCGTGCTGCTTACCCGGACTGGACCGGTGAGATCGAAATCGGCGAGCTGCCGGATGCTCGAGGCGATGCAGCGCTGATTCGCCAGGTTTGGCTCAACCTGATCGACAACGCCGTCAAGTACTCGCACCGTGTCGCGGAGCCGCGCGTCTCGATCAGCGGCCGCGAAGAGCAAGACACAATCGTTTTCGAGATCTCCGATAATGGCGTCGGGTTCGATAGCCGATATGGCGACAAGCTCTTTCTCGTCTTTCAACGCCTGCATGGGTCCGAGTACCCAGGAACGGGCGTGGGACTCGCCATCGTTCAGCGCATCGTGGCGAGGCACGGCGGGGACGTCTGGGCGCGTTCCGCGGTCGCGCAGGGATCGACGTTCGGATTCTCATTGCCCTTGCACGAGCTGACGACGTCGGATCCGCAGTTGAGAACGAACCCCGAAGAGCGCGTGCAGTGAGCGATGGGCGCCCCTAGCTCGCCATCGCCGAAAGCGTTTTCAACACTCGCGGATAGATATCGCCGAAGCTAGCACGTCGCTGGCCGACATTGATCATGTCTTGTTCTTGCAGATAGCTGAATTTGATGTAGACCTCGTTCGAGGCGAGCGTCGGAACCTTCTTTTTCTTCGGTTTGCCGAACAGCGTCTTGCCGAGCGAGTAGACATCGCCAATGGCGCCGCCGACATCCGTGATCGTGTTGCCCGGTGCGAACGCCCCGATCACGCCTTCAGTCAGTTGTTGGGCGGCATCGTGGACAGGGAACAGGCCCACGAACCGCTGGCCTGGCCTGTAGAAGCTGATCCCCATGTAGATATCTGGAAGATCGTTGATTCTGTTGTCGATGCCTTTCTTTGGACGGACGACGAGCCAGTTCAAGACCTCGTGCCAGAGTCCGATCAGGGCAAGCGGCTGTACGCCGGCACCGACCTCCGAGAACAAGTAATCGCCTTTGGATCCAGCGGGTGCGCTTCGCAACATGCCTCGGTCTTGGATGACCGAGCATTGGCCTCCTTTCACGACCTTGCTTGCCGGAATACGCCACATGTTTGCTGCCATTTGCGAATGCCTCCCAACCGATGATGCGCTTATGGTCGTTGTGCTCTTCTCATACCTGCGCACTCCATAGGCGTCAAGGGAGACGCCTCAATGAATATGTCTAGTTGCGCGCCGGTGTGACCTTCTGGCTCGGAGGCGCCGTGCTATCGTAAGGAAGTCGTGGCGGCGAGGTGCGGTTGCGACGCTTTCGGTCGACCGTCCAATAGAAGTCATCAGGAGACGATGCATGCCATTCGCGAGACGATATGAGTACTTCGAAGTGCGAGCGCTCTTGCGTGATGCAGAGGGCGTTGCGTCGCCGGTGACGGGCGTCGGTGCCCATTCGCGCTCTTTGCATGCCAAGGCGACGCCGGGCGGACAAGGTGCGACAGGAGCAGCGATGCTCCACCGTACTCATAAATTGCCAGGCGAAAGCAATAACCAATTCAAGAATCGCGGCGGCACCGCGAAGACGTCGGCATTCAAGAACTTGGTTCAACAAGCGTCCGCCGCAACGGAGGCGCTGAACTCGGCGAAAGGGCAGGCGGCGCTCGCCGTCCTCGATGACGGGGCTCATTCAGGGAAGAGTTTGCGCTTGGCGATGGATATCCCCGTCACGGCTGAGATGGGCTTTCTGCCAGCAAGTGGTGCGCCGTCGTTGACGGTGGCAGACAAAGACTCAGCAACATTGGACAAGACGCAGAACACCTCGGCCGTGCGTCTCATCATCGATCGTGGGCCGGGCGGCACTGCGTTGCACATTCAAACCTGTATCCCGCTCGGCGGCCTTGCGCCCGTAGCGTCATATTCGGTGAAAGACATGACTACCAATGCCGTGGTGGGTGCGGGCTAAGAGATCGTTCGGTCGATGTGACAGCCCAACGCTCGTCGATTCATCCCGCACACCTCACTTCTCATCGCAAGTCTCTCGCGGCGTTGTGTTCGCCGCGCTAGGTTTCCTCCCGTCCGATGACGGTGAGGGAACCCTATGCACGTGGGAATGGTTGTTCGATTCACGGCGGCCGCACTCGCGGCCGCCTGCGCGTCACACGCAATTGCGCAGTCCGCTCAGGATGACTACGGGCGACTTTGCAGCGGCTGTCACAGTACGGTGTTCTCGTCTCCATCAGGCGCGAGTGTCGCGCCGCGAAGCGCAGTCGACTTCGCAGGAATCATCCGCAATGGCATTTCGGCGCGAGGGATGCCGGCGTTCGGCGCGCTTCTTTCGGATGATCGAATCAATGCGCTTGCGACTTGGGTCGAGTCGCAGACCGCAGCGAGCCCGCGAATCGGGCAACGCGTGGAAGCAGAGACGCTGAATGAAGTGCGCTCGTCGGGTTATGTGCTCATGCGTGGCGAGACGCAGACGCGTTACGTCTCCTACTTCGGCGAACGTAGCGCCCTGTGCTATTCCAACGTGGACCTGACCGGCGTTCGCAGCATCGAGCTCCACTACGCGAAAGGTTCGGACGAGGCGGGCCGCTTCGCGGTGTTGGTCGGCGACGGCACAACACAGGCGCGGGTCAACCTCGGCGAGCAAGCGACGCAACCGACTGGAGGGTGGGACAGATTCCAGCCTCGCAGAATCGGGTTCGGTCAAACGTTGAGCGGTCGCCGCGAGCTATGCTTCTACGGCGTGAGCGGCGGCGGAATTTTCAATCTCGACAGCTTCACGCTGAGCGGCGAGCCGGGTTCGCACGATGGGCTGACGCTCGAGCTCGAGGATGCAACGCCGACACTCTTCGATGCGGGAGGCTATCGCTTCGCGATGGAGAAGGTTGGTGACGCACCGTCCGAGCTCTGGGCGATCGCGTTCCTTCCGGATGGCTCGATGATCGCCACGCAGAAGAGTGGCCAGCTCTTGATGTTCAAAGAGGGTAGGCGCGTCGGCTACGTCGAAGGCGTGCCCAAAGTATGGAACGGAGGACAAGGCGGGCTTCTAGATGTAGAGCCGCATCCGGACTATGCAAACAACGGCTGGATTTACCTGACATTCTCCGATCCAGGTCCGGACAGCAGTACTACGATGACGCGTGTCGTGCGCGGCAAGCTAGATGGCCTTCGATGGGTGGAGCAGCAGGACATCTATCGCGCACCGTCGAAGTTCTACTCGCAGGACTACGCGCATTTCGGTTCTCGCATTGCATTCGCCGACGGCTATGTTTATTTCAGCTTCGGAGAGCGCCAACAACCCGACCTTGCGCAGAGCTTGGCTCATCCGTTCGGTAAGATTCATCGCTTGCACGACGACGGGCGCATACCGAAGGACAATCCATTCGTGGGTCGCGAACACGCGCTGCCGTCCATCTGGAGCTACGGTCATCGCAATCCGCAGGGGATGACTGCGCATCCGAGTACGCGTGAGATCTGGGCCGCGGAACATGGGCCCGCGGGTGGCGACGAGATTAACCTCGTGCGCAAGGCAGCGAACTATGGTTGGCCGCTCGTAAGTCACGGTACGCACTATGACGGTACACCGGTGAGCGACACTCCCTATCGAGACGGTGTCAGTCCGCCCATTCATCACTTCACGCCTTCGATCGGCATCTCGCAGATCGCGTTCTACGAAGGCGATGTGTTTCCTCGCTGGCGTGGTCACGCGCTCGTCGGGAGCTTAGGGCGCGAAGAGCTGCACTTGGTGCACATCCGAGAGGGGCAGTTCGTCAGCGACCGGTTGCTGTTCAAGGGTTTTGGCCGAATCCGAGATATCGTCGTCGGGCCGGACGGTCATCCTTACGTATTGCTCAATCAATTCTCGGCGAGCATCTATCGCTTGCGCCGAGTGGAGTCGCTGCAAGGAAGCTGAGCTTTCGCATGTAACAGCACCCATACCCACAAGGGCAATTGCCGTTTCGGCGCCGCAAGACTAGAACGGCTTCATGCCGTGAGAGGGATGTAGACGCTCACGCACAACGGAGGAAGCCAAGATGAATATGCGCCTTGCGATTGCGATGATGGCTGCGGCAACCGTTCTCACCGGATGCGTTCGGGAGACCGCGCCGGAAGCAACTGAGGTCGTACTGAGTCCGGTGGAAGTGGGTTCGAAAACGGCAGACTACGAAGTGGTCTCGGCCACGCAGCTGAAGCTGGCGCCCGGTGTAAGAGCCGAGGTTGTGAAGGATGCCACGGGGCAACCGAACGGCTTCGTGCTGATGAGGCGCAACAATGGAGTCGGCGGCTATATGGCTTGCGGCTGCGTAGGCGCGACGACGAGCACTTGCAGAACGGAGAACGATAATCCCGAGCACCCGTCCTGTAGCGGAAGCTGTACGGACAGCGAAGGCAACGCGCATTCATGCCAATTGGAAGGACCGCTCATCGGGCCGCCGAAGGATCCCTTCATGCTCAAGTTCGTGGCGCGATCGACACGATAGGGCCGCTACAGCTCGAATCCGGCGAACAGCAACGATGCGATCAAGAGGGCGATGAACAAGTTGAACACGGCCGCGGTGCCGAACACGACGACCGGCCGCCAACCCTCGGCCATGAGCTTGGTGACGCGGAACTCGAGGCCGATGCTGACGAAGGCCGCGATGAGGAAATAGGAACGGAGCGTATTGATGGTCTTGATGTTCGCGGCATCGCCGCCGGAATTGAGATAGATCGTCGCGATGACGGAGGCGAGGATGAAGCCGATGACGAACTTGGGAAAGCGCGCCCAAAGGTCGCGGCCGACGCTGCGCGTCGAATCCGTCGCTTTCTTTTCGATATAGACCGTAAAGTAGATCGTCAAGGCGACCGCAACGATGCCCATCATGACGTTCTGAGCGGATTTGACGATCGCGGCGATTTGCAGCGCGTCTTCGCCGACGATCGCGCCCGCGGCCGCAACTGCCGCGGTGGTATCGATGTTGCCGCCGATCCAGGCGCCAGCGACGGGGCCTGAGAGTCCCAGGCTCTCGGCAATCCACGGCAGGATGAAGATGGAGGGAAGGGCGAATAAGATCACGAGCGTCGCGGTGTATGCGATCTGCTCCTTGCTCGCGCGCACCGCGCCAGCTGCAGCGATGGCCGCACTCACGCCGCAGATCGAGACTGACGTTGCGAGGAGCGCGCGCAGCGTATCCGCGATCTTGAGGCGGCCCGCGAGCCACCAGGTGAAGAAGAAGACGGCGCACACGAGAATGAGCGCTTGCAGCACGCCCCGGCTGCCGGCCTTCGCAATGACGTGCAGATGAACGGACGCGCCGAGCAGCACGATGCCCGTCTTGATGAAGAACTCGGTGCGAAACGCGGGGGCGACCTTCTCCCGGATCCCGAACAGTCCGATCACGCCGCTGCCGAGCAGCCCGAGTGCGATCGCGTACACGGGAAACTCGACGGATTTGATCCATCCGCCGTCCACCCAAACCGGGACTTGCTTCTCGAGAAAGCGCGTCAGCCACGAGAGCCCGAGCACGAAGGCAAGACCGAGCGCGACCCAGGGCAGCGACGTCTTCGAAGCGCTGTCCTCCCGTACATGCGAGAGGGTGGACGATTCGGTCGCCATTACCACAACACGCCGTTGGGGATGAATCCGAGAAGCGCGATCAAGGCGAGGCCGAGCCCGACGAGCGTGGCCCACCAGTCTTCGCTCATACCGCCGCCGGAAGGCTTGTCGGTGGCAGCCAGATCGGGGTCATGCGGGCGCGAGTCGGTCTTCTTCATCGTGGGCACGCGTTGAATCGTTGCATGCTAAAACGCGACTCTGTTTATATAGCGCCTGAGCATCGCGCTGTCCGCTAACTTAGCGCTAGGTAGTCATGCCGTCAGGGCATATCGATGGAGAACCCATGCAGCAATCGCCGAAACGATCCGACTATCTCCTGCTGTCCCGCGGCAAGTGGGATCCGAAGAAGTCGCCCGAAGAGATCCAGCAAGCCATCGACAATTTCTATACGTGGCATGCAAAGCTCGTTGAGGAAGGCAAGTTCAAGGCCGGCTATAGATTGACGACGGAGAGCAAGCTCGTCTCGAGCTTCGGCGTGATCGACGGGCCGTTCACCGAAACAAATGAGGTGATCGGCGGCTATTGGTTCGTCGTCGCCGATAGTCTTGAAGAGGCTGCCGCGATCGCGGCAGCCAGTCCCTGCCTCGCTTGCGGTTTGAGCTACGAGATTCGCCCGCTCGAGTATGAGCGTGCGACTGCGTGGCGAGTCACGAACGAGACGCCTGCGCGCGACGGATAGCTGGACTGCGCGGCTTCGGCGGTTGACGAGAGTCACCGTTTTCGAACCGCGGTGCGGTAGCATCCAGATCCACGTTGGCGTTCAGAGGGCACCATGCATTACTCTCGTCTCTGCGCGCTGCTCATCGACTGCAATACCTCCGATGTGGATGAAGCGGCGAGCTTCTGGGCCGCGGCATTGGGTCGAGCAGTCGATCGCGAGCATCCGGGTACTCGCGGCAATTACGTGATGCTGAGCACGCCTGCCGGCGAACCGCTCGTGCAGCTTCAACGCGTCGAGCATGAGAGCAGGGTGCACGTCGACATCGAAACGGACGACATCCCAGCAGAGGTCGCGCGTTTGGAGAAGCTGGGAGCGCACGTCGTCGATCGCCTCGAGCGTTGGGTCGTCATGCAAGCGCCAACAGGGCAGCGGTTCTGCGTCGTGCGAGTACAGCGGCCGGATTTCCCGAAGAATGCGAGCCAGTGGGACTAGCGTCGTTGGGCACGCCACGAGTCACTGCGACAGCGACGCTCTGAGTCACGTCATGTCGATACTGGCCTCGATAGAAGACAACCTGACATTGCGCGTGCCGCAGTTCTTTTGCTGTAACTGCGGTGACGCCGAGGAGATCAGGTCGATCGCAACGCCGCTTAGCATCAAACGCATCGTGAGCCTGGGCGCTTCGTTCGAGCTTCAGCTCGAGCTTCCCTATTGCAGGCGATGCGCAAATAGCGCGACGCGAAAACGTACCGGTTTGACGAAGAAGGTGTCAATCGCGCTTCTGTCGAGTGTCTCTCTTGGACTCGTTGCGCTAGTCACACC
Source organism: Lysobacterales bacterium (assembly GCA_044506405.1). GTDB lineage: Bacteria > Pseudomonadota > Gammaproteobacteria > Steroidobacterales > Steroidobacteraceae > Steroidobacter. The sequence goes on from JBIQKP010000057.1 coordinate 17,738, forward strand.
CCTTCGCGATGTGCTCGGCGTATTCGCGTTCTACCTGACAAGTGTGCTGGTCTTCGCGCTCGTGCTCGCGTCGTATGCGTTGCAGAAGCCGAGCGGTCCCCAAACGAGTTACGACCAACCAGTGCGCCTCATCGAAGTAAAGCGTGAGGCCTCCGGCAGCGTCGCTGCGCTCACGTTGTCGTTTACGCACGCTCGATATGCAAGGACATTCTCGAGTGCGAACGCGGAAGCCATCGCGCGAGGCGCGTTGCAGGTGCTAGGCGGTACGGATCTGTGACGAGCTTCGTGCGTTAAACACGGGAGACTGTGATGAGCCACTCCTCGGGTCGCCAATATCAAAAGAAGTGCCACGCGTACCGTCGAGCTCAACGAGGGACAAGAATGACTGCGCGACCCTATCTCTTTCTTTTTCTCCCGCTCGTGTGGATTGCGGGATGCGAGCAGAAACCGAAGCTCGTCTACGTACCGGATGGCCCGCTCACGGTGACGTTGAACGCGTCAGCTTCCGCGAGCAGCGTACAGCAGGGAGAAACGGTGGTGCTGAACGTCGAGCGGCGCACGACAGGGAACTGGAAGCAGGTTCCGATCGCCGAAGCGCGTGGGCAGTGTTGGTTCCACGCGCGGCCACCCGACGCGGAGTCGCAAGTGGCCGATTCGGTGCAATGGGCTGTGGAACCCGAGAACGGCGTCGCGTTCAACACGGAGTACAGATTCGATCATGCCAGGCTCGCGACCATGAACGTCAAAGGGACGATCACGCTCACGCCGGTGAGCGAAGTGCCCTGTGAACCGGATCGAAGCGTTGAGGGGCCGACGCTCGAGATCGAAGTGCAGTAGAACGAGCGGAGGCGCCGCCCGCTGCGCCTAACCGCGCGGCACGTGCCGGTCGAGTCCTTGGCTCGACGGCTCGCCAGTCGTGCGATTCACGAGGCGACCGCGTTTGACCGCAGGCCGTTCTGCAATGCTTGCGGCCCAACGTTGCACGTTCTTGTACTCGTGCACGCTCAAGAACGTGGATGCGTCGTCGTAGAACTCGCCCTGCACAAGCTCCATACCATGGCCATGCGGCGATGTCGGCGATCGTGTATTCGTAGCCTGCGAGATGGCGTGTTTCGTCGAGACGTCGATCGGGCACAACGTCCCGCGCGGCGGTATTGATCCGTCCGCCTCGATCGACTAAACCGAAGAATGTCCAGGTGTCATTTCTACGGCTTTCGCTTTCGAGCGATTTCCTCATGATGCGCGGCTCGATGACTCGTGCACGATAATCAACTACTCGCACTCGGAGGGTTCCGCGTCACATGGCTTCACCACTGCATCCCAAGCCGGTCGACTTTGCTGGTCGAATCATCATCATCGGCTGCGGCAGTATCGGACAAGGCATCTTGCCCCTGATCAGTCGCCACGTGTCTCTCGAGGGTGAGGGGAGACTCGTCGTCTTGTCCGCGGACGAGCAAGGACGCATGGTGGCGGAGGATTGCGGCGCGCACTACGAGCATGCGCATCTCACGCCGAGCAATCACCGCCGAGTGCTAGGCCGGCATGTCAAAGCCGGAGACCTCGTGCTCAACCTCTCGGTCAACGTGTCGAGCTTGGACTTGATTCGCTTCTGCTCGGAGAAAGAAGTCCTGTATGTGGATACGTCGATAGAGCCGTGGCCGGGCGTGTACGCGAATCCGATGTTGGACATGCGCATGCGCACGAACTTCGTGATTCGCGAGAAGGCGTTGCAACTCGCCGCTGAGTTGGGTCCGAACGCACCGACGGCGGTCGTCGATCATGGCGCGAATCCCGGTTTGGTTTCGCATTTCGTAAAGCATGCGCTGCTCGATCTCAATCGTATTCTGCGCGCAGGCCATGCGAAGCCGACAACTCGAGAGGAGTGGGCTGCGCTCGCGCGCGATCTCGAAGTGCAGGTGATCCAGATCGCTGAGCGCGATACGCAAGTGGCCGATCGCGCGAAGCATCACGGCGAGTTCGTGAACACGTGGTCGATCGACGGTTTCGTGGACGAGCTGATGCAGCCGTCCGAGCTTGCGGTCGGCGTGCACGAGCTCAATCTGCCGCGGCGCGCGCGGCAGCATCGCAGAGGTTCGGCGACACTCTATCTTCCGCGTCCGGGCGGCGGCACGTTCGCGCGCAGCTGGACGCCGTCGGTCGGCGGCTATCAAGGCATGCTCGTCACGCACGACGAAGTGTTCTCGATCTCAGATTATCTATCGCTGCGGGATGGACAGCGGTTCAGTTACCGTCCGACCGTGATGTTCGTGTATCACCCCTGCGATGACGCGATGTTGTCGGCGCTCGAGCTCGAAGGCAGAGGATGGAAGATGCAGCCGTCGACGCGCCGCTTGAGTCACGAGATCGTGAGCGGCATGGATGAGCTCGGCGTGTTGGTCGCGGGCCATGCGAAGAATGCCTACTGGTTCGGCTCACAGTTGTCGATCGACGAGGCGCGCCGCCACATCGAGTTTGCGAACGCGACGACGGTGCAAGTCGTCGCCGGCGCGCTGGCCGCAACCGTATGGGCGATCCAGCATCCGCGCAGCGGACTCGTCGAGCCCGATCAACTCGATCACGAGGAATGTTTGGCGATTGCCGGACCTTATCTCGGCAAGCTGACCGGTCAGTTCACGGATTGGACGCCGCTACAAGGCCGAGGAGAGCTCTTTCCTGAGAAGCTCGACGTCGACAGCCCATGGCAACTGCAGAACATCCGCGGTCGACAATGGATCGAGTAAGCACCGCCCGTCACCGCCGTTGACACCTGGCTGCCGTCGTCCCCGCGAAGGCGGGGACCATCCGAAACATAAGACTCGAAACGTCGTCGTGCCCCATGAAGGCGGGGATCCATCCGAAACGTAAGATCTGATGGGTTCCCGCCTCCGCGGGAATGACGAGCACTAAACGTCATCCCCGCGAAGGCGGGGACCCATCCGAAATCGGGTGTCGATTCAGAACACTGTCGCAGGGACGTAGAGATCGGATCAAGTAAGTCTTTCGCTCTTTCTGTTCGTTGCCTCCGCGTCTCTGCGTCTGCGGGAGAGATCTTCTTATCCAAGGACAGCGGAGTCGAACCTCATCCCGTCGGCGTCTTCGACTCGACTTGTCGGATTGCGCTTTCGAATCTCGACGTACGTGAGGTCCAGCGACGCACGATGCGCTGGAAGAACAAGCTATTCGGCACCTGGAGCACCGATTCCGAGGCGGCGCCTTCGGGACCGCTTTCTCTGAGCGTCGTGTAGATCAAATTCACGTCCACGACCTGCCCGCGAAGGCCGGGCTTCTCGCCGTTCTCCAACACTTCGATCTCGTCGTACAAGCGGAACGGCCGCGTGGTCACGATGAGAAGCGTGCAAAAAACATTCGAGAGCACGCTCCAGGCAGCGAAGAAGGCGATCGCGCCGACGGCGACGAAGCCGGTAAACGCCGTCCAGAGCACCGTCGCGGAAACGCCCATTTGCTCGAGCGCGAGCAACACTGCCGTGGCCGTGATCAAAAAGGAGGCTACGCGCTTGGCGCCGACGACCAACTCGGCGGGAATGATCGAACGCTTGCCTAAGCGACTGATCACGGCGCGCATCAAACGATGCGCTGCCCACGCAAAAATGACGATCAGCAGTACACGGCCTGTAGGGCCGAGTACACGTGCGGTGTCTTGAAGCCAGACTTGAAGCGTATCGAACATGTTCTGCAGGAACGAAAGCAGGGTGACTGCCCGCAAGTCCGGGGCGCCCTCGACCCCGATGCGCTAGCCAAGCAGCGGGGTCGACTGAAATACAAGCGTCACACAGAACATGAAGATTGCACAAGCCCGCCGCGAGGCTGAAAAGGCCTCAGGCGAGGCCTTGAGAAGCGAAGTCGTGCCGAGAGGCTTCTGTGCACAAGCGCGCTTCCATGTCTCGAAACACGATCCGGTGCATCGAGGAGATCGTCCGCTCCACGAAGTAGCGCGCGGTGGCAACGACCGGAGAGAGGAACTCGTAGTGCGTGATCATATGCACGGCGCATGCGTTTTCACCGCGCGCGACCACGCGGATCGTTCCGCCTCGCAAGGCGATGCTGCGGCAATAGCGAATGCTTTGCTCGATGATGTCGAAGTCGATGCGCTCGCCCGCGACGATATTCGTGATCTTCTTTGCCAAATAGCCACCATCGCTATACAAGCAGCGCGAAGAATCGCCGACTTGACCGTAGCAGCCCGTCGTCCTGAGCGGCACCGGGAGAACCGTGCGGAGGAACCAAGACGGTTTCGTCCGGATATGTTCGTAGAAGCACACGGTCTCCCAGGCGTCTCGCGCGGTGCAGGCAAGATGGCCGACCGTCTCAACGATTCTGTGTGATGTTGGCATGAGAGGATCCTCCCTTAGTAATCAGTTCGTAGTGGTGTGTGGCACGGTTGCGGAGAAGAAGGCGAAGCAACCGATCAGCTCGACGGTGTAGTGGACGAATCGAGCCGCGAGCTCTTGAGTGAGCGCGCTCGAGTGGTCGCTCTTGAAGTTCACGACTCGCAAGCGATGCAGGCAGCAAGCCGTGAACAGGCGCGCGTGCCCCTCGCGGATCGAATCACTGACGAGCGTGTATCCGAAGATCGTTGCGCCGGGCCGAGCGATTCGGCGCAGAGAGTCGAAGACCCTGCCTTTTTGCCGCATCTCACCCGGCAAGCAGTGCAAGATTCCGCCGAGGGCGATCGAGTCGAAGGGGCGGATGCCTGCTAGGGGCTCGCACACATCTCGCACGTAGACTTCCGGCTGATATCGAGCGAGCCGGGCTGCGGCATATTCGAGGCAGTTGGGCTGCAGGTCGATCAGTGCGAGCCTCGGCGTGCAGGTGCCGAAGTCGCATCGGTCCAGGAAATAGCCGGTGCCGACCCCGATGTCCGCATGATTCGGCGAGACGTAACGGCGGTAGTGGGCGAGGAAGGCATCGGGAGGGCAATCCCAAATATAGGGTGCGACCCCACGCACGATGAGTGCGTCATAAAGACGCAGGCCGAGGCGCGTGTACGCCTTGATGCCGTCGTCCGGTGTGTAAAGCGCTGCTGCTTGCATGACTCCGACCCGTCGAAGAGACGCCAAAGCGCGTCCTGGGTCGTGAGCTTGCTGTTTCGCCCGCGAGTCGGCTTCCGGATTGATCGGTCCGGATCAAAAAGACTGCGCGTTCTGTCGAATCAATGACTTAGACGTTTCCTGGAAGATCATTCAGGAGCGCCGCACAGACGGGATGCCTACTTCGCGTGCGCCTTGCGGTAGTCGCCGGGCGACTGGCCCGTGACTTCCTTGAACGCGGCGTAGAAGCTCGACTGCGATTTGAAGCCTGTGTCCATGCTGATGGACAGGATCGACTGCGAAGGTGCGGAAACGAGCAGTTCCTTCGCGGCGGCAACTCGGCGTTCGCGGATGTACCGCGAGAAGCCCACGCCCAGAC
>JBIQKP010000058.1:0-22969 GCA_044506405.1 Lysobacterales bacterium
CTCCAGTTCTTGAGCTCGAAGTTCCGTGGGCTGATGACAGCGATCACGGGACAGTAACGGCATAGCGACATCCAGAGAGACTAGGTAGGGCACTCATGTCCAGCTTCAAAATTTTCGATATCGCCGGCTCCGGCATGAGCGCGCAATCCGTGCGGCTCAATACGACCGCGAGCAATCTTGCGAATGCGGACAGCGTCAGTGGCGATCCGACCCAGGTCTACCGAGCAAAGCACCCGCTGTTCGAAGCGATCCGCACGAGTCTCGGGACGAACTCCGCGAGCTCGGGTGTGAACGTTCGCGGCATCGTCGAGAACCAGGCGCCGCCGACTGCGCGATACGAGCCAGGTAATCCGCTCGCGGATGCAAACGGCTACGTCTACGCGCCGAACGTCAACACCGTCGAAGAGATGGTGAACATGATCTCCGCGTCGCGCTCGTATCAGAACAACGTCGAAGTCATGAACACGGCAAAAGAGATGATGCTCGCCACATTGCGACTCGGGCAGTAAACGATGGGAACCATGAAAGTCATACAGGTGATCAAGGCCGGCGTCGTGCTCAGTACGGCGCGTACCACGCCCGCGTCGCGTTTGCGTCGTGTCATGCGTAAGCGCGTGCGAATCGCACAGTCACTGGCCGTCGCACGTCGTTTGTCCGCGGCGACCCAGGAGTAACCATGTCCATCTCCGACATCATCAACGGCACGCAGGGCGCTGGCGCCGCATCGCGTTCGGGCGAGTTCAAGAAGAAGGATCAGCTCGGCCAGGCGGAGTTTCTCGAGCTCATGATCGCGCAGCTCAAGAACCAGGATCCGTTCAAAGCGATGGATCCGAGCCAGTTCCTGGGGCAGCTCGCGCAGTTCGGCACGGTGACGGGCATCCAGGAGATGCAAGGCGCCTTCGCGACGCTCTCCGAATCGATGCGAGCTTCTCAAGTGCTCGACGGCGCAACGATGGTCGGTCGTGACGTGCTCGTCGCGAGCGATGAGGTGAACCTCGGCGCTGATGGCGCCATCAACGGCGCAATCGACATGCCGAGCGAAGCGACCTCTGTGCAGATCAAGATCACGGATGCCTCAGGTCAGCTCGTGCGTACGATCACGATGCCGACGAGCGTCGGTCTCACGGAGTTCGAATGGGACGGCACGACCGACAGTGGCGTGCGAGCGGCGGCGGGTGAGTACTCGTTCGAAGCTGTCGCGAGCATCGGCGGCGCCAATTACTCGCTCGAAACATTGATGTCGAGCCGCGTGTCGAGCGTCACGATCGATGCCGCCCGCGGGCTTACCTTGAACACAGACACACTTGGGGCGCGCGCGCTGAGCGACGTGCGCCGGGTGATGTGATGAAGAGAGCAGCGAATAGCGGATGGCGGTTGGCGGAGAGCGGCAGTGAGCCGCAGTCGGCTCTGTCCACAGCCTACCGCCTACAGCCTACAGCCTAATTCAGGAGTCACGATCATGCCTTTCCGTCTAGCGTTGAGCGGTTTGAATGCGGCGCAAGCCGATCTCACCGTCACGGCGAACAACATCGCGAACACTGCGACAGCAGGATTCAAAGGATCGCGCGCAGAGTTCGCCGAGCTCTTCTCCGTCTCGCCACAGGGCGTGAGCTCGACCGCAATCGGCAACGGTGTCCGCGTGTCGAACGTGTCGCAGCAGTTCTCTCAGGGCAATATCGACTTCACTGACAGCAGCCTCGATCTCGCGCTGAGCGGGCAGGGCTTCTTCGTCGTGAGCGATGGCGGTGCGCTGGCATACACGCGAGCAGGTGCGTTCCAGGTGGATCGCAGCGGCTATATCGTCAACAGCCAGAACCAGCGCTTGCAAGCGTATCCGCCGGGCGACCACGGCAGCTTCAACACTGGCGCGCTGCGCGACATCCAGCTCGTCACGAACGAAAGCGCGCCGTCGGCGACGACGGAAGCCGAGGCGGTGCTCAACCTGCCGGGGAATGCCGAGCCGCCGACGAACGCGACGTTCGACCCGGCTGATCTCAACAGCTACAACCACGCGACCTCGCTCACGACGTACGACTCGCTCGGCGCGGCGCACACTTCAACGCTCTATTTCGTGCGCGGTGCGGCTGAGAACGAATGGACGGCGCGTCTCTACGTTGACGGTGCCGCCGTAGGTGGGCCGCAGGCGCTGACCTACTCGAGCACGGGCGCGCTGATCGCCCCAGCTAACGGCAGGATCAACTTCGGAACGCATCCGACGAACACCGGCGCGGAAGACATGAGCATGACGTTCGACTTCTCGCGTTCGAGCCAATACGGCGACACGTTCAATGTCAGCGCTGTGACACAGAACGGCTACACGACCGGACGATTGATCGGAATCGACATCGATTCGACTGGTGTCGTGCAAGCGCGCTTCACGAACGGCCGCTCCCAAGCGCTCGGCCAAGTCGCTGTTGCGAACTTTGCCAATCCCCAGGGTTTGCAGCAGCTCGGCGACACGATGTGGGCGGAGACGTTCTCGTCGGGTCAGGCCGTGCGCGGCCAGGCCGGCAACTCGGGATTCGGTTTGATCCAGTCGGGCGCCCTCGAAGCCTCGAACGTGGATATCACCGAGCAGCTCGTCAACATGATCACCGCGCAGCGCAACTTCCAAGCGAACGCGCAGATGATTTCCACGGCGGACGCGATCACGCAAACCGTCATCAACATCCGCTAACGCTGATCATCTAGCCGTAACGCAATCCCATGGACCGCTTCCTCTACATCTCGATGTCTGGCGCGAAGGAAACGCTGCGCGCTCAGACCGTGAACAACCACAATCTCGCGAATGCGAGCACGACGGGATTCCGGGCGGACTTGAGCGCATTCCAGAGTCGCGAAGTCGTCGGGTCCGGTCATGCATCGCGCGCGTACGCCACGAACTCCACGACCGGATGGGATCAAACGCAAGGCGCGCTGACCGCAACGGGACGCGACCTCGATGTCGGCATCAACGGGCCCGGTTGGATTGCTGTGCAGGCGCCGGATGGCCGCGAGGCGTATACGCGCGCCGGCGATTTGCGCGTGGATCCGAACGGCATGCTGATGAACGGTGCCGGGCATCTCGTGCTGGGCGACGCCGGTCCCTTGATGGTGCCGCCGCATGCTTCGATTGCTGTTGGGGGAGACGGCACGATCTCGATCGTGCCGATCGGTCAAGGACCCGAGACCACAGCGCTCCTAGGACGCATCAAGCTCGTCAATCCGCCGGCCGAATCGCTCGTGCGCGGCGATGACGGTCTGTTTCGAACGCGAGATGGGGCGGATGCCGCGCCCGATGCCGGCGTGCGCCTCGCTTCAGGCGTGCTCGAGTCGAGCAACGTGAACGTCGCCGATGCGATGGTGAACATGATCGAGCTCGCGCGCCACTTCGACCTGCAAGTCAAGGCGATGCGCGCGGCGGAAGAGAACGCCGCGACCGCAGCGCAGCTGTTGAAGACCTAACGCGGCCCGGAATCAGATTAAGGAGCACACGATATGAACTCTGCACTTTGGGCCGCAAAGACCGGCCTCGACGCGCAGCAAACGCGCATGACGGTGACGTCGAACAACCTCGCGAACGTGAATACGAACGGCTACAAGAAGAGCCGAGCAGTGTTCGAGGACTTGCTGTATCAGAACGCGCGCCAGGTCGGCGCCTCCACGTCGCAGGACACTCAGCTGCCCACGGGCTTGCATCTCGGTACCGGCGTGCGCGTCGTCGCCACGGAGAAGATGTACACGCAAGGCAACCTGACGCAGACAGGCAATGCCCTCGACGTCGCGGTGAATGGTCGAGGTTTCTTCCAGATTCTCATGCCGGACGGAACGATGGCGTATACGCGCGACGGCAGCTTCAAAGTGAGCGCGCAAGGCGAGCTCGTCACCTCGAGCGGCTTCGCCGTGCAGCCAGGCATCTCGATTCCTGACGGCGCGCAGTCGGTCACGATTGGCGCCGACGGTGTCGTGAGCGTGCAGCTCGCCGGTCAATCGTCGCCGACGCAGGTCGGTTCGCTGCAGCTCGTCGACTTCGTCAATCCCGCGGGTCTGCAACCGCGCGGCGAGAACATGCTGCTCGAATCGGCCGCAAGCGGTCCGGCGCAAACGGGCACTCCGGGCTTGAACGGCCTCGGCTTGCTCGTGCAAGGGTCACTCGAGAGCTCGAACGTCAATGTCGTCGAGGAGCTCGTGAACATGATCGAGACGCAGCGCGCGTACGAGATGAACTCGAAGGCGATCTCGACGACGGATCAGATGCTTCAGTACATCACCAATCAGCTCTAGCGGTGAATGGCGGACAGCGGACAGCGGATGGTGAGTGAGATGGGAAACGTGATGAGAGTGAAGAGCGAAGGCGATAGCAGCGAATCCGGACGACTGGCATTTACACACTGTCCGCTGCTCACGGTCGTTGCGTTGATCGCGATGACCGGTTGCGTCAGCGCTCCGCCAGAACCTGACTACTCGGCGACTTGGCCGGAGCCACCGCCGGTCGCGACGCAGGGGAACGGTGCGATCTATCAAGCCGGCACTGACATCGCATTGTTCGAGAACTCCGTGGCGCGCCGTGTCGGCGACACGCTGACGATTCGTTTGAACGAGAGCACGAATGCGTCAAAGAGCTCGAGTACGACGACGAAGAAGTCGACCTCGGCCGATCTCCCGGGCCCGACGATCGCAGGTCGCCCCGTCACACACAACGGGACCGAGATCCTCACGATGGGGATGGAAAACGAGACGCAGTTCGACGGCGCCGGGGCCAGCACTCAAAGCAATCGCTTGCAGGGCGACATCACGGTGACCGTTGCGCAGCGTCTGCCGAACGGCAACTTGCTCGTGCGCGGCCAGAAGTGGATCGCGATCAACCAAGGCAAGGAGTACGTGCGCATCCAAGGCATCGTGCGGCCGATCGACATCGATCCGGACAACTCGATCTCTTCGCTCAAGGTGGCCGACGCGGTCATCTCCTACGGCGCGAAGGGCACGCTGGCCGATGCGAACACGCCGGGCTTGCTCGCACGGTTCTTCAATCTTCCGTGGATGCCGTTCTGACGCGCGCAGCGCATCGGAAGGCTGTAGACCGTAGGCTGTAGGCTGTAGGTAGATAAAGACGAATCAGGAACAGCAGTAATGTTCATCCAATTGACAAGCAAACGTTCGCTCGCTGGTCGCGCGGCGGCTCCCGAGCTTCTGGCTACAGCCTACAGCCTACAGCCTACAGCCTCGAGCGCAGCGGGCAGGGCGCTGCGTGCCGCCGCGGCCTTGTGCGCGCTGACGACGTTCGTTGGGCTCGTACTCATGATCATGATGCTCACCTCGAGCAGCGCGCATGCCGAGCGTGTGAAAGATCTAGCGACCGTCGCGGGCGTTCGCGGCAACCAGCTCGTCGGCTATGGCCTCGTCGTCGGTCTCGACGGAACGGGCGACCAGACGAGCCAAGCTCCCTTCACGATCCAAAGCATCCGCAACATGCTCGCGAAGTTTGGCGTGACGATTCCCGCCAACGTCAATCCGCAGCTCAAGAACGTCGCTGCGGTCACCGTGCGGGCGGAACTGCCTGCGTTCGCGAAGCCAGGTCAGACGATCGACATCACCGTCGACTCGATCGGTAACGCGACGAGCTTGCGCGGCGGCAGTTTGTTGATGACGCCGCTTCGTGGTATCGACGGTGAAGTCTACGCAATCGGGCAGGGCAGCCTCGTCGTGAGCGGTTTCGGCGTCTCGGGCAAAGACGGCTCGCGCATCGCGGTCAACGTCCCGAGCTCGGGCCGCGTACCCAATGGTGCGACGGTAGAGCGGGCGGTACCCACGAATTTCGCGAGCGAGCCCTATGTCGTCTTGAACCTCAACACGCCGGACTTTACGACGGCCGCCCGTTTGACGGACGGCATCAATGCGCTTCTGGGTCCCGACACGGCGCGCGCGATGGATGCGGTGTCTGTTCGTGTGCAAGCGCCGATCGATGCGAGCCAACGAATTGCCTATCTCTCGACGCTCGAAGCGATCGAGATCCAGCCCGGCGAAGCGCCAGCGCGCGTGATCGTCAACTCGCGCTCTGGAACCGTCGTGATCGGATCCGCTGTGAAGGTGACGCCAGCGGCGGTCGCCCACGGTTCGCTGTCCGTCACGATCACTGAGCGTGCGGACGTGAGTCAGCCGAATCCGCTCTCTCAGGGGCAAACAGTCGTGACCGGACGCTCGGAGATCCAAGTCGATCAGCCCCAGGCGCGCATGTTCGTCTTCAATGCGGGCGTGAACCTCGACGAGATCGTTCGCGCGGTGAATCAAGTCGGCGCGGCACCGGGCGACCTCGTAGCGATTCTCGAGGCGTTGAAAGAAGCGGGTGCGTTGCGAGCCGAGCTCATCGTGATCTAGTGCGCCATGACAGCACCGATCAACAACGTCAACTTCTTCGCCGATCCGCAGGCGCTCGCGTCTTTGAAGCAAGACGCGAAAGCGCAGGATCCGAGCGCCTTGAGGGAGGCGGCGAAGCAGTTCGAAAGCTTGTTCACGCAGATGCTGCTGAAGAGCATGCGTGAGGCGAACAAGAGCTTCGGCGGCGATTCGCTGTTCGGAAGCGATCAGTCGGATTTCTACCAAGACATGTTCGACAACCAGATCGCGCTGCACTTATCGAAAGGCAGAGGACTCGGACTCGCGGACATGCTTATCCGACAGCTCGCGGGTGGTGTAAGCGCCAGCGGAGTGAACGGCGAAGAGCGAACGGTGAATGGTCGTGCGCCGAACGGCGCTTCCTCTGGCTACAGCCTAGAGCCTATAGCCTACAGCCCAGCAAAGGGTTCCGAGCACCCAGCCTCGAGCCACCAGCCGATCACGACTTCTAAAGCGGACTTCGTACGCAAGTTCCTTCCGCACGCGAAAGCGGCGGCGCGTGAGCTCGGCGTCGATCCACATGCGCTGCTCGCGCAAGCCGCGCTCGAAACGGGTTGGGGACGGTCGGTACCGCACAACTCGAGTGGGGAGTGCAGCTACAACTTCTTCGGCATCAAGGCGACAGGACGCTGGTCGGGTGGCACCGTGAGCGTGCCGACCCTCGAGTTCGAGGACGGTCTCCCGGTGCGTAAGGCCGAGCGTTTCCGCGCGTACGGTTCGCCGGCGGATAGCTTCAGAGACTATGCCGCACTGATCCGCAACAACCCGCGCTACGAGCAAGTGCTTGGCTGCGGCGACGATGTGGCGAGCTTCGCCAGCGCGTTGCAGGCGGGCGGCTACGCCACGGATCCCAACTACGCGAAGAAGATCGTGTCGGTCGCGCGCGAGCTGCGTGCGCTGACGGCGGATGTCGAGCTCAAGCAAACGGCGAACGAGCCAACTGGTGGTGTGGGAGGACGTTCATGAGATCTGCCCCCATCCCAACCTTCCCCCGCAGGGCAGGGGAAGGAGGCAACTGTGCTCAGCGAGCTGCTGCGCTGAGTAGCCCTTCTGGCTACGGCCTACAGCCTACAGCCTACAGTCTTAACAACAGCCTTGCTCCAAGCAAGGCGCGGAGCACTCATGGCTGATTTCCTCCGAACGAGCGTGTCCGGTCTGCTCGCGTTTCAGCGCGCGCTCGACGTCACGAGCCACAATATCTCGAATGTCAACACGCCGGGCTATAGCCGCCAGCGCGTCGAGCTGGGCACGCGTCCCGCGGAACCCTACGGCAACGGCTGGGTCGGGCAGGGCGTCAGCGTCAACACGGTACGGCGCATGTACGACGATTTCATCGCCGTGCAAGCGCGAGGAACATCGAGCAGCTTGGAGCGACTCGACGTTTACGCATCGAATGCAGAGCGTCTCAACAATATGTTCGGCGATGCGACGAACGGCATGACGGCGACACTGCAGAAGTTCGTGAACGCCTTCCAGGGCGTCGCGAACTCGCCCGCGTCGATTCCGGCCCGACAAGTTCTGCTGAGCGAAGCGCAGACGCTGCAGCAACGCTTGCAGTACTTCGATTCGCGGCTTCAGGACATGGACAACGAAGTCAATCTTCGCCTGCGCAGCGAAGTGATGGAGATCAATGCGCTCGCGCAAGGGATCGCGAGGCTGAATCACGACATCCAAACGGGTATCGCTCGCACGGGCGGTCAGCCCCCTAACGATCTGTTGGATCAGCGCGATCGGCTCCTCGATGAGCTCTCGATGAAGGTCTCGGTCAACGCCGTCAAGCAGGACGGCGGTGCGATGAACGTGTTCATCGGCAACGGCCAGCCGCTCGTGCTCGGGTCAGTCGCAAGCGAGCTGTCGACCGTACAGGATCAATTCGATTCGACGCGCCTCGGCTTGTCGATGCGTACGCAAGGCGGTGAGGTCGACATCACCCGTAACATCAGCGGCGGCGCGCTCGGCGGATTGCTCGATTTTCGTCGTGAGCAGCTCGACCCGGCGCACAACGCGCTGGGACGCATCAGCCTGGCGCTCGCGAGCGTCGTCAATGAGCAGCATGCCCAAGGTATCGATCTCTCGGGCAATCAAGGCAACGCATTCTTCGGAATCGGCAGCCCGGAAACGCTTCCGAGCGCATTGAACGACGGAACGGGGTCCGTGAACGCGACGATCGCCGATGTCGAAGGTCTCACGCAGCGCGACTACATCCTCGAGCTCACCGGCGGCGGCTGGCAGCTTCGCTATGCGGATACGGGCGCGACCGTGCCGATGGGCGGCGACGGTAGCGCTGCGACACCGTTTACGGCCGAGGGTCTTTCGCTCGAAGTCAGCGGTACCGCGGAGATCGGCGATCAGTTCTTGATTCGACCGACTAGGTCCGCCGTCTCCGACTTGCAGGTGCTGATCGACGATCCGTCGCAGATCGCCGCAGCGGGGGCCGTCCGCACAGCGGTCAACCCCGACAACATGGGGACGGGTTCGATCTCGGCCGGCGAGATTGCGGACTTCGACACTTTCACGCTCGGTCCTGACGTTCAGATCGAAATCACGGGCCCGAACACCTACTCGATCGACGGCGGGCCGGATCAAACCTTCACACCCGGACAGCCGATCGAGATCACGCACAACGGTTGGCGAGTGGAGATCACGGGCGCCCCGGCGGTCGGCGACACGTTCACCGTGAGCCGGAACACGAACGGAACGGGCGACAATCGCAACGCGCTGGCACTCGCTGGCGCGCTCAATGGCGGAGTGCTGAACAACGGCACGACGTCTCTGAGCGCAGCGGTGGGCCAGTTCGTCGGCGGTATCGGTGTCGCGACGCGTCAGGCGCAAGTGAATCGCGACGCGATGTCCGTGCTGCACGAAGAGAATATCGCGACGCAGGATAGTGTGTCGGGCGTGAACTTGGATGAAGAGGCGGCGAACCTGATCAAGTACCAGCAGGCGTATCAGGCCGCTGCGCAGCTCATTCGCGTCGCCGACACGATGTTCCAGTCGTTGCTGAACGCGACCCAGCGCTAGCCGGTGAACGGCGGACGGTGAACGGTAAGGAGACAAGAGATGCACAGAGCCACAAGTGAGACTCAAGTATCACCTGCTCTGAGCCGACGTAGTCCCTTACGTGTCGTCACTCGAGCGATCGCTTGGGTGCGTGCAGGGACGCTTCTGACCGTCAACCGTCAACTGTCAATCGTCAACCTTCTGGCGTATCGCCGTCCGCCGT
This sequence comes from Lysobacterales bacterium, assembly GCA_044506405.1. Lineage (GTDB taxonomy): Bacteria > Pseudomonadota > Gammaproteobacteria > Steroidobacterales > Steroidobacteraceae > Steroidobacter. The sequence continues at coordinate 9,596 of JBIQKP010000058.1, forward strand.
CCGCCGTCCGCTGATCACGAGGCTCTCATGCGTATCTCGACCTCCGGCATGCACTACAACGCGCTGACAGCGATGCTGCAGCAGCAATCCGTCCTGTCGAAGATCCAGAATCAGATCGCGCTCGGCAAGCGTGTGAACACGCCGGCGGACGATCCAGCCGCGGCGGTCCACATCCTGGAGCTGCAGCGGGCGCTACAGGAATCCGATCAGTACAAGACGAACGCGGATATTGCGACGAATCGCCTCTCGCTCGAAGAGCAGTCGATGCAAGACGTGGGCACATTGTTGACGCGCGTGCGCACGCTCGCTGTTCAAGCGAACAACGCGCCCCTCGACGATCAGAATCGGCGGATGATTGCGATCGAGTTGAAGGAGCGGCTGCAGGAGCTCGTCGACATCGCGAATCGTCGCGATGCGCACGGCGAATACTTGTTCTCAGGATACGCGACGCGTACCCAGCCCTTCTCCAACACAACAGGCGGCGTGTCGTATTACGGGGACCAAGGCAATCGAATGCTGCAGGTGGGTCCGGAGCAGCGAGTTGCCGATAGCCATTCTGGCTATGATGTCTTCCTCAAGATTCCCGAAGGTAACGGAACGTTCGTGCTGGGTACGGCCGCAGCGAATACCGGAAGCGGCATCCTAGGCGCCGGATCCGTCGTCGATCGAGCTGCGTGGCAAGCCGCCGCGGGCGACTACACCGTGCGCTTTACGTCAGATGCGGGTGACTACGAGATTCTCGACAGCGCGAACGATCCTGTGGCAACGGGTGTGTACACGGAAGGCGGTGCAATCGAGTTCAACGGCATCAAGTTCGAGATGACAGGCATGCCAGCCATCGACGACCAGTTCACGGTGGCTCGCAGCAGGTCTGAAGATGTCTTCAGCACACTGCGAGGCTTGATCGATTCGCTCGAAGGCACGAATGCGCCGACACAGGCGCATCTCCATTCCAACATCGGGCAAGCGCTGCAGCAGTTGGAGACGACGGAAGATCATTTTCTCCAAGTCCGTGCAGAGATCGGCGCGCGTCTCTCTTCGCTCGAAGCCGCGGAGTCCGCACGCGAGGATCGAACACTCGAGCTCAAACGTGTGAAGTCGAATCTTGAAGATCTCGACTATGCGGAAGCGATCACGCGCATGAATCAGCAGCTCGTCGGCCTTCAGGCCGCGCAAGCATCGTACGTGCAGATCGCACAGCTCTCCTTATTCAACTATCTGAAGTAATCGGTGGCGCGACACGGTGCCAGTCGACGGACCGTCAACTCTCTGACGGTCTCCTCTATTGCCATTGCTCATCGCGCCGCCTGTTACCGTGACCTTTGCCACAGTTTCCAACGATGCCGTTTCAGCGTCTCAAGTTCCCCTAGAACGCTCCGATACAGGCCCTGAACAGCAGAACGGCGCGCATCACAACGCCAGTGCTGAAATTAGAGCCGCGGACGGGCGTCCTCGGCAAAGGTAAACACCAGGAGTTAGTTTCATGGCACTTGTCATCAACACGAACGTGATGTCGCTGAACGCACAGCGCAATCTGACGACATCAGGCAATCAGCTCGCGCAGTCCCTGCAACGCTTGTCGTCGGGTCTTCGCATCAACAGCGCGAAGGACGACGCGGCCGGTCTTGCGATCTCCGAGCGCATGACGACCCAGATCAACGGCTTGAACCAGGCCGCGCGTAACGCGAACGACGGTATCTCCCTCGCGCAGACGACGGAAAGCGCCCTGCAGGAAGTCACGAACAACTTGCAGCGCATCCGCGAGCTCGCCGTGCAGTCGGCGAACGCGACGAACTCCGACAGCGACCGTGTTGCGTTGAACCAGGAAGTCGGACAGCGTATCGCTGAAATCAACCGCATCGCGACGCAGACGTCGTTCAACGGCCGTAAGGTGCTCGACGGTTCCTTCGGCAGCGCGACCTTCCAGGTCGGCGCGAACGTCGGCGAGACGATTGCTGTCAGCCTCGATGGCGACACCGATATGCGCTCGTCCGCGATCGGCCAGGTCGCGACCGCGACCTCGGTCGATATCAGCGGGATGTTCACGGGTACAGGCACAGCGGCCGAGACCGCTGTGTGGACGACTGGCGATATCACGAACACCACAAATTTCACGGGCAATGCTGTGGAGTTCACGGTCGGTTCGGCAACCATCACCCTGGACGGCGACTACACGAACGCCGCAGGTGTCATCACGGAAATCAACAACCAGCTGACGGCACAGAGCGCGGGTGTCACTGCAGCGGCGGGCACTGGCAACACCGTCACGTTGACGGCGGACGCGGAAGGCGCAGCGGGTAACGCCGCTGTGACTGTGACGAGCTCCGACATTACGGTCGGCAGCCTCACGACGACCGGCGCTGACGCAGGCGCGGGGGCGGCGCAGGACCTCCAAATCGGCGCGGGCGATCTGTCGATTCAGCTTGGCACCGGTACGGCCGTCAACATCGAGGGTGACTTCGCCAGCGGACAAGCGCTCGCAGACGCGATCAACAGCGCCGTTAGCGGTGCATTCGCCGCCTATGACTCGACGACCGGTGTGTTGACCTTCTCTGCTTCGGAGGACATCACCCTCGCGGGTAATTTGGTCGGCGCTGACGCCGGTGACATCTTCGCGACGGCCGCAAATCCCGCTGGCGGTTCACTGCAGGATCGTAACGTCGAAACGATTGCTGGCGCGAATGCGACGATCATGAGTGTCGATGCGGCACTGACCTCGGTCAGCGACCTGCGTAGCACGCTCGGTGCTATCCAGAACCGCTTCCAGTCGACGATCAACAACCTGCAGGCGGTATCGGAGAACCTCTCCGCTTCGCGCAGCCGCATCTTGGACACGGACTTCGCCGCCGAAACGGCCGCGTTGACCCGCGCTCAGATCCTGCAACAGGCTGGTACGGCGATGGTCGCTCAGGCGAACACCGTCCCGCAGAACGTCCTCTCGCTGCTCCGCTAATGAGCAGCCGATGATGTGATGCGATGATCCGGCTCAGATCGAGCTTGATCCAGGCAGGCGGTGAGGGTCGCAAGACCCTCACTGCCTGTCGCGTTTTCATTTCGTGGAGGCAGCGCGGATGACCGATCTAGCGCTCAAGTCGAACGCATCCGTGACGGATGCACGCGTCTCCGTGAACGTTCGCGGGCACCATACGGCGATCGTCGACCCTTCGCGGCCGAATCAAGCGGAAGCGCAACCGGCACCGCGTGCCGTCGCTCCCGAACAGGTCAAGGCCGCGGTGGAGCAGATCGAGTCCTACTTGAAAGCATCGCGAAGGGAATTGCAGTTTCAAGTCGATGACGAGAGCGGCGAGATCGTCGTGCAAGTTCGTGACGCGACGACGGGTGAGGTGATCAGGCAGATTCCGGGCGAAGACGCCTTGAGAATCGCCCGGGCCCTGCAAGACAAAGGCGCAATGTTCCTCGACGTGGTCGTGTGAAAAGAGAGTAAGCGATGGCGACATTCCAGTCCCTCGGTGTCGGCTCAGGCATGGACCTGGGCTCGCTCGTGACGCAGCTCGTCGCGGCGGAGCGTGCGCCGAAGCAAACGCAGATCACCACCCAACAGTCGCAGGTCGCTGTCCAGATTTCGGCGATGGGGACGCTGAAGGGGGCCCTGAGCTCTTTTCAGTCCGCGCTCTCGCCACTCAAGCTGGCGCCTTCCTTCAATGTGTTCGCGGCGAAATCGAGCGACGAAGAAGTCTTCACGGCGACCGCGAATGGGTCCGCGCCTGCCGGAAGTTACGACATCAGAGTGCTCCAGCTTGCGACGGCGCAGCAGCTCTCGTCGACGGCATTCGAAGGCAGCAACAGTGCCGTCGGCACCGGTTCCCTGACGCTCTCCATGGGCGACAAGAGCTTCACGGTCGAGATCGACAGCGGAAACTCGAGCCTCGCGGGTATCCGCGATGCGATCAATGGAGCCGAGGGCAATACCGGCGTTCGTGCCACGATCGTAAACGGTACGGACGGTGCCCATCTCGTTCTGACCGGGCAAGCAACGGGTGCAAGCAACTCGATCACCGTGAGCGCCTCGGGCGGCGACGGCGGCCTGAACGCGCTCGCTTATTCGGCGGACGATACTTCCAACTACACTGTGGCACGCGAGGCGCTCGATGCTGAGATCGAGGTCGCGGGCGTCCTGCACACTAGTGCATCGAACACGATCAAAGAGGCGATCGACGGCGTCACCTTGACCTTGCGCAAGGCGGACCTGGAGAACACGCACTCGCTCGATATCACACGCAATCTCGACACGCTGACGACGCGCATCAACGCGTTCGTGACGCAGTACAACTCGGCCGCGAGCGCAATGGCGAGCTTGCAGAGTTACAACCCGGCGACGGAGAAGGCCGGCGCCCTGCTCGGCGATCCGCTCGTTCGCAACGTCGAAAGCAATTTGCGCCGCGAGCTCGGACGACCGATCGATGGCCTGACAGGGGACTACAGGACGCTGTCGAGCATCGGTATCACGATGAACGTCGAGGGCAAGCTGGAGCTGGATCAGGCCAAGTTGCGCGAAGCGATGCAAGCCGACTTCCAATCCGTGCAGCGCATTTTCAGCTCGGAAAGCGGCATCGCCACGCGCATGGACGCGATCGTGTCGCCCCACCTGTCGGCGGACGGCTCGATCGCGCAGCGAAACAAGTCGCTCGATGAACGTACGAAGCGCTTGCAGGACGATCAAGTGGCCCTCGAGGCGCGCATGAAAGTCGTCGAACAGCGCTACTTGAAGCAGTTCACCGCGCTCGATTCGCTGCTATCTCAACTGCAGTCGACTTCGGCCTACTTAGGCCAGCAGCTCGCGAACCTGCCTAAGATCGGCAAGGAGTAAGCTGAGGCTTGCCGGGGGCTCGAGCCGGCCAGAATCGCGCTCAAGTCCGCCGCGCTTCCGCCGTTAAGATCCATAGGTACATCGAGTCCTTTGGAGCATGCAATGGCCGCTTTCCCCCAAGCAAACAAGCTAGCCGCGTACAGCAGCGCAGCGGCGCATGGGGGCGTCGCGGCAGCCGATCCTCACAAGTTGGTCGTAATGCTGATGGACGGTGCGATCGAACGCATTCGTGCCGCGCAAGGCTGCATCACACGCGGTGAGATGGGTGAGAAGGCGCAGCTCCTCCAACGCGCGATCGCGATCGTCGGCGAGCTTCAGGCGAGCCTCGATCTGTCCGCAGGCGGGCAGATCGCAGCGAACTTGAGCGAGCTCTATGACTACATGACTCGCACGCTCCTCAAAGCGACGCTCGAGAACAAGGTCGAGATGCTCGATGAAGTGAGCAAGTTGTTGCACGAGATTCGCGGTGCGTGGATCTCGATTCCCGCTGAGGCTCGCCGCAAATGACCTCTCCGATCGCTGACGGCGTGATGGCCGCCACGTACAAGCTCGTCCAGCAGGCCATGACGGGTCAGTGGCAGGACGTGCCGAAGACGATCGAGGAGCGCCGCGTGCTGCTCGATCAGTTGAGTGCGAACGCGACGGCGCAGGATCAAGAATGGTTGGCCGCGCTCAAGCAGGCCATGGCGGAGTCGGATGCGGCCGTTGCAAAGATGACGGTTGCGCCCACGGATTCACCGGTTTCCACGGAGCAGCAGACCGCTCGGCCCATGCTGGCAGAGGGGACGCAAAGCGTGGATAGTATGCTCGACATGATCAGAGGCGGCAGGTGACCGCGCGAGGATAACGATCCTCCGAGTCACGAGGCACGAACCACGAGTCACGGTCCATGTACGAAGGCATCGACACGGTCGTTCTATACGAGGAACTGGCGTACGAAGACGTCTTGCCGGCGGCTTGGCGGCGTCTCCCCGAGCCGTACGATCCGGCGCTCATCGGGAGTTTCGCCGATCGCAACCTCCGCGTGCTGCAGTCGGTGTCCGCATTGGACGAGCACGGTCAGCTCGAGAAGGCGGATGACAACTCGCCCCACGCGGCGGACATCCTGCGTCTCGACCTCAAAATGAACTTGCTGCTCGACATGGTCGGTCAGCTTCTCGCGGCGAGTCATCCGCGCCCGAAACCCGTCGCGGTGCGCTTCAATGCGCTCGGCGGCGTCTTCCAAGCAGCGGCTCCGTTTCCCGATCTCGGGAGTCAAGGCGTGCTCGAGGTCTATCTGCGCGATTGCATCGCCGATCCGCTGCGGCTCGTTGGACGAATCGCGTCCGTCGGACCGGACGGTCGCGTCAAAGTGCGCTTCATTCCTCCAGGCGAGCACATCGCCGATCTCTTGGAGAAGCTTGCGTTCCGCAAGCATCGTCGCCAAGTCGCGGGCGTGCGTCAGCCCAAAGTCAGGTGAAGACTTCGCTGACGGATCGCTGACGGGTGCGACGCTCGCGCGCACTCGATGCAACGTGCAAACAATGTGTGAAGCGCGTCGCGTCGATTTCTTGAACCATGCACGGCGCTTCGCTGTGCGTTTTCATCTCGGTTTCCCGCAGTTTTGAATCGCTTCCACTAACGCGCGTTCAGCCGTTCCCTGAGTGCTGCGCCAAATTTCTGGCAGCAGTTCACGTGAGCATGGCGTTCAGGGATAGCCTGATATCGAACGTGTTGCGCGAGAACACAATGGCCGCCAACAAAGAACGCGGCACCGAGTTCACGCCGCGCGAGGCAGCGATACAAAATGAATCTCAGCGAAACACAACGAATCCGTATTCTCACCGTCCAGCGCGCGATCGTGTACGACTGCGACCCGGAGCGTGCGGAGCGCGTTGCTGAAGTGCTGAGGGAAGTCGATCTCGAGCCGCTCCTCATCGATCACGCGGCGCTCATGCGCGCCGTCATCCAATCGCCCATGACACCGCCAGCGCTCCTCATCGGTGATCCCGGCGAGTGCGACTGGGTCGAGCTCGGCGCGGCGTTGCGAGAGCAGCTCGGCGATGTGCCCGTCGTGTCGTACGGCTCGAGTGCCGTTGCGAATCAGCTCATCGAGGCGATCGGCGCGGCGCGGGTTCGGCGCCTGCCGTTCCCGTTCAAGCACACAGCGCTCGCGGCGGCGCTTCGTGTGCCGGCCCAAGCGGCGCTCGAAGAAACCGGCGGCAACGTGTGCATGCCGACGGGGAACTCTCCCGAGATGAAGCAAGTGAACCAGCTCATCCGGCAGGTCGCCGCGCACGATTCCAGTGTGCTGATTCTCGGCGAATCCGGTACGGGCAAAGAGCTGGCTGCTCGTGCTGTGCACGATGCGAGTCCGCGCCGCCAGCGGCCGTTCGTTGCGATCAACTGCGGCGCGATTCCGGCAGAGCTCTTGGAAAGCGAGCTGTTCGGTCACGAGAAGGGCGCCTTCACGGGCGCGATCGCGGCACGCAAGGGTCGCTTCGAGATCGCGGAAGGTGGAACGCTCTTTCTCGATGAGATCGGCGATATGAGCTTGCCGATGCAGGTCAAGTTGTTGCGAGTGCTGCAGGAACGCGTATTCGAGCGTGTCGGTAGCCACACGCCTATTCGGTGCAACGTTCGGATCATCGCCGCGACGCACCGCAATCTCGAGGATTCGATCGCCCGCGGCACGTTCCGCGAGGACCTGTTCTACCGCTTGAACGTGTTCCCCATCGAGATGCCGTCGCTGCGCTCGCGCATCGACGATCTCCCGTTGCTCGTTCGTACATTGAGCGAGCGCAACGTCTCCGAGGGACGCGGCAAGGTAGAGCTCACGCAGCGCGCGCTGAAGGTGCTCTCGCATTATCCCTGGCCCGGCAACGTGCGCGAGCTCGGCAATCTGATCGAACGCATGTCGATCCTTTGTCCGAACCGCCGCATCGATGTGGCCGATCTGCCCCCAAAATATCGACCGGCCGCGCTGCTCGCGGAACTCGATCTCGATTCTATGGAAGAGCCGGAAGGGCTCGCGGTGGCCGCCGAGCTGCCGGACTTCGATCAAGAAGACGCTTTCGAGCTCGACGACCGCGAGGTGATGTCGCTGCTCGCGGAGAGTCATTCGCCCGATGCGCTCGCTCAGCTTCCGCCTGAAGGCATCGATCTTCGTGAGCACCTGTTCACGATCGAGCGCGGCTTGATTCAGCAGGCGCTGAATCGCGCGGGCGGCACCGTCGCTCATGCGGCGCGGCTGCTCAAGTTGCGCCGTACGACCCTCGTCGAAAAGCTCCGCAAGTTCCAAATGCTCAACGAGACGGCCGCGTCGGAAGTTTGACGCGGCGCCACGCGAGACGGGAGGCAAGTCTCGTCGAGAGCGCCCAAGGGTGTGACGAGGTCCGCAGGAACGTCGTGTCACCCCCGGCCTTCGCCGCAATGGAACAGAACTTGCTCCTCTACGTGCAGATCAATCCGAGAGACGTGCGACGTCACGAGAGATGAGCGAGGCAGGCGACAACAGTCAGGTGTTCGGAGCGCAGGCGAATGGCAAGAGCCAGTCGTCTGACGGCGCGTATGCGCACGGCACGAACCGTGTCGCGGCCGCCGATCACACCGATGCCGACATGATCGCGATTGCAGATGCGTCGCGAAAACTCTCGGAGTTGGCGCGGCGGGTCGCGATGAGCGACTGCACCGTGCTCATCGCGGGCGAGTCGGGCACGGGCAAAGAGGTGCTCGCGCGATTCATCCATCGCAACTCGCCGCGTGCGTCGAAGCCGTTCGTCGCGGTCAATTGCGCGGCGATCCCGGAGAACATGCTCGAAGCGATCCTGTTCGGACACGAGCGGGGTGCTTTCACCGGCGCGCATGCCGCGCATCCAGGCAAGTTCGAGCAGGCCCAGAACGGCACGTTGCTGCTCGACGAGGTGACCGAGATGCCGCTCGGTCTGCAGGCGAAGCTGCTGCGCGTTCTACAAGAGCGCGAGGTCGAGCGGCTCGGCGGCCGCGTTCCGATCGCGCTCGATGTGCGCGTCCTCGCGACGACGAACCGTGATCTGCGCGCCGAGGTGAATGCGGGGCGCTTCCGTGAAGACTTGTACTACCGCTTGAACGTGTTTCCGCTGTCGACCTTGCCGCTGCGTGCGCGCCGCGACGACGTGCTGCCGCTCGCCATGAAGCTGTTGACGGCGCGTTGCCGCGCGGGCGAACGCATTCCGGCGCTCGCGGCGGATGCTGCGCACGTCCTGCTGACGTATCCGTGGCCCGGCAACGTGCGCGAGCTCGATAACGTCATGCAGCGCGCATTGATTCTCGCGAACGGTCCCGTGATCGAGCGCGAGCATATTCATCTCGAAGGGTTGAACGGTGTACGACGGGCGGATGGCGAATCGATCTCCGTTCGCGTGCCGACGAGTTCGCACCCGAAGAGCGAGCTCGCAGCGTCCGACAAAGTCGATTCCGAGGGCGTGCTCGCAAGCTCGCTGTCCGCAACCGAGCACGAGTTGATCTTGCAGGCACTTCGTGCGGACAACGGCAACCGCCAGGCGGTCGCGAAGCGGCTCGGCATCAGTCCGCGAACGCTGCGCTACAAGCTTGCGCGGATGCGGGAAGCCGGAGTGGAAGTATGACCGCCATTAACTCAGCAGAGCGAGACGCGTAACCATGTCGTCCCTACAGATAGATGCCGTCTTGGCCCAGATCCGCTCGATGCAATCGCAGATCCGCGGCGTGAGCGCACCTCAGAACGAAGTGGCGCAGGTCGCGGGCGCGGCGAACGCGGTGCAAGCGCCCGCGGGCTCGTTCGCGAACGTCATGAAGCAAGGGCTCGATCAAGTGAATCAGACGCAGCAGCGGGCCGCGGATATCGCGACGCAGTTCGAGCGCGGCGTTCCCGGGGTCGAGTTGCCTCAAGTCATGCTCGAGATGCAGAAGGCGAGCGTGTCCTTCCGGGCCGTGACCGAAGTGCGCAACAAGTTGGTCGATGCGTACCAGACGATCATGAACATGCCGATCTGATCGCGCTGCGATCAGACCGAGCGTGATACGAGTGACGGAAGTGATGAAGGTCAGACAGTAAGAGAACCAAGATGAGCCTGACGACGACACCACTGACGGGAAAGGGGCCTGCGCTCGATGAGCGCACCTTTTGCCTACATCACTTCCATTACCTTCATCACTGGCGCGGAGTGCGCTCATGAGTGCCGCCGCACCTGCACTGCCTCGCGCATCCCTGATTCCGCCGAGCCTGAAGCCGCTCGCGATGCTGATCGGTATCGCGGCAGCCGTCGCGGCCGGCGTCGGTGTCGTGCTGTGGTCGAAAGAGCCGACGTATGCGCTGCTCTATGGGAACTTGAGTCAACAAGACTCCGCGCAGATCGCGCAGGCCCTCGATACGAACGGCGTGCCGTACAAGCTCGATGCGGCGACGGGACAGATCACCGTGCCGGCCGATCGAGTGCATGACGCGCGCCTGAAGCTGGCGGGACAAGGCTTGCCGGAAGGCGATGGCGGTTTCGCCGTCATGTCGAAGGATCCCGGTTTCGGTGTCAGCCAGTTCATGGAAGGTGCGCGGTATCAGCATGCGCTCGAAACCGAGCTTGCGCGCACGATCTCGAACTTGCAGGCCGTCGAAGGAGCACGCGTGCATCTCGCGCTGCCGCGCCAGTCCGCATTCGTGCGCGACCGACGTGCGCCGAGCGCCTCGGTGTTCCTGCAGTTGAAACCGGGTCGCCGTCTCGAGTCCGAGCAGGTGACCGCGATCGCGAATCTCGTTGCGTCCAGCATCCCAGAGCTCGAGTCGAAGCAAGTGACCGTCGTCGATCAGCAAGGGCGATTGCTCTCGGCGCCGGGCGGAAACGACGAGTTTGCAGCTCGCGAGAAGCAGCTCGAGATCGCTCGCAGCATGGAGGAGCGTTATACGAGCCGGATCGAATCGCTGCTTACGCCGCTCGTGGGTATCGGACGCGTGCGCGCACAAGTCGTGGCGGACGTCGAGCTGTCGACGACGGAGGAAGCCCGCGAGCAGTACCGCCCCGAGAGCCAAGTCGTGCGCAGCGAGCAGACAGCGGAGGAGAGCAGCCGCAACGGCGCAGGTCCGCAAGGCGTGCCGGGCGCGCTGACGAATCAACCGCCGACACCGGGCGTCGCATTGCCGCCGGGTGCGGCCGCGACCCCGGCGACGGCGGGCGCGGATCAGAACGCGGCCGCAGCGAGCGGCATGACACCGCCCGACAATACGTCGCGGCAGTCCACCCGAAACTATGAGATCGATCGTACGGTCGCCTATACAAAGCAGCCGGCCGGACGCCTGAAGCGGCTCACTGTCGCGGTGCTCGTGGATAACGTACGTACGACCGACGGAGAAGGAAACGTCGTCGAAACGCCGCTGACACCCGAGCAGCTCGAGAATATGACGCGACTCGTGAAGGATGCGGTCGGATTCAACGAAGTGCGTGGCGACAGCGTGAACGTCGTCAACGCGTCTTTCAGAGGCGAAGTGCAGCCTGCGGACGTCCAGGTCGATGAGCTTCCTCTATGGCAGAACCCGCTTGTACGCGACATCGCGAAACTGCTCGCCGGCTTGATCGTGCTGCTCGTGCTCGTCTTGAGCGTGTTGCGCCCACTCGTGCGCGGCTTGCTCGCACCGCCGAAGCCAGCATACACACCGGCGCTACCGTCGCCGGAGGTGCCCGTCGAAGCGACCGCACAGACGGCGGCGCTCGACTACGAGGGCCAGATTGCGCAAGCGCGCTCGCTCGTGAGCCAAGATCCGGCGCGCGTCGCTCAGGTCGTGAAGTCTTGGGTGGGTAACGATGAGTAAGCGTCACGAAGATCGCAACTTCGGCTGGAGGCTGGGGGCTGGGGGCCGGAGCCAGATATCTGCGGAGCGTGCTCCGACGGCGCGCGCTCCCCGGTCCGCTAACTGCCTCCCTCTTGCTCCGGGCCCCAGCCTCCAGCCTCCAGCCGGCGGAGCCCTCCAATGAGCGCGGCAAAGAAACAAGAGCTACGCAATGGCACCGAGCGTGCCGCAATCCTATTGCTGTCTCTCGGCGAGCAAGAAGCGGCCGAAGTGATGAAGCACATGGGGGCGAAGGACGTGCAGCGCATCGGGGCCGCGATGACGCAGCTCCATAACATCTCGCGTGCGGAAGTCACGCAGGTGCTGAATCAGTTCACCGCCACGGTCGAAGAGCAGACCTCCCTCGGCGTCGGCGTCGATGAGTATCTGCGCAAGGTGTTGATCGGTGCGCTCGGCGAGGACAAGGCCGCCGGCGTCATCGATCGCATTCTGTTCGGCCGATCGAGCAAAGGTCTCGAATCCCTGAAGTGGATGGATGCACGCGCGGTCGCCGAGCTCGTACGCCAGGAGCATCCGCAGATCATTGCGATCGTGCTGGCGTATCTCGACGCGGACCAGTCGGCGGAGATTCTCGCGCAGTTTCCCGAGTGGCTGCGAACCGACGTCGTGATGCGAATCGCGACGCTCGACGGCATTCAACCGACCGCGCTTCACGAGCTCGATGAAGTCATCGAGAAGCAGTTCGCCAAGAGCGGTGCGCTCAAGACCTCCGTCATCGGCGGCGTGAAGACGGCGGCGACCATTCTCAACTTCATGGATTCGACGCACGAGGCAGGGGTGGTCGAGCAGATCCGCAAAGTCGACGAGAACCTGGGGACGAAGATTCAGGATCTCATGTTCGTGTTCGACGATCTCGCCGATATCGACGATCGCGGCATGCAGGAAGTGCTGCGGGCCGTGCCGGGCGAGCGCTTGCTCCTCGCGATGAAAGGCGCGGACGAAACATTGAAAGAAAAGATCTTCAAGAACATGTCGCAGCGTGCGGCCGAGATGTTGAAGGACGATCTCGAAGCGAAGGGCCCTGTGCGATTGTCCGAAGTGGAAGCGGCGCAGAAGGAGATCCTCGCGATCGTACGTAAGATGGCCGAAACCGGCACGATTCAGCTCGGCGGCAAGGGCGAGGAGTTCATTTGACGATGAGCGCCGATGTCATCAGTCGCTGGGATCTTCCTTCAGTCTCGGGCGCTCCCATTCAAGCGCGGCGCTCGGGTAAGACCGTCGCCGAGATCGAGGAGGTCGAACGCCAGGCGTACGACGAGGCGTACGCGAAAGGGCGCGAAGCGGGTCTTGCGTCCGCGAAGGCGGAGTACCAGCAGGTCATCGCGCAGGCAAAGGCGCAGGTCGCACGGCTCGAACAGATCGTGAGCTCGCTCGCCGAGCCGCTCGAGGATGTCGACGCGCAGGTCGAGTCCGAGCTCACGAACCTGGCGCTCACCGTCGCGCGCCAACTCGTGCGGCGTGAGCTTCGAATCGATCCCGCCCAAGTGATCGCCATCATTCGCGAAACGATTGCTTTGCTGCCGTCCGCAGCGCGCGACGTCCGTGTTCACTTGCATCCGGAGGATGCGGCGGTCGTTCGTGAACGGCTCGCCGCGACGACGACCGAGCGTGCTTGGAGCGTCGTCGAAGATCCCGTGATGACTCGCGGCGGGTGTCGCGTCACGACCGAGCACGCTCACATCGACGCGCGCCTCGAAACGCGCATCAATAC
>JBIQKP010000007.1:0-99465 GCA_044506405.1 Lysobacterales bacterium
TCATCGCGGACGCCATTCGCCTCATGAAATGGGGCAAGCCTTGGCACGAGTTGGCCGATCTCATCGCGCGCATCGCGGATCGGCCCTCGGCTGCGGAGATTCGCAAAGTGCTGCGCGCGAATCGCGCCGAGATTGAGAGTAAGGCCGGGAAGAGCTGAGCGCCCGCCGGGCAAAAAAAGAGGCCGGGCACATAGGACACCCGGCCTAGTCAGGGGGATTCGAAACACCACCGCGGGTTCATTCGCGGTGCAACAAAATCGCTGCAACCTTCGCGTCAGGCCTCGCCTGTCGCGTTTTGCGGTGCCAAATATATAGGATGCTGCTTTGCAGCACAAGTGGACCTTAGGCCAATATTTGAAGACAGCGGGCCACCCTGCCCCTTGGCCATTCCTCGGCGCCCAGGTGGCAGTGGCCACACGCATTCGCCCCGTAGCGCGCAGCCAAGGCGGATCGCAGCAATGCTTGAATTCACCTGCATCGCTCGACAAAATCCCCGGCCGCGCGCGCAGCAAACATTCGAGCGACGGATGAACTGATGCTGCGATCCGCGCATTGCGAACGCCGCGATAACACGAACGATCACGCGAGCATCTTCGACCGATGCCTCTGACGTTCTATCTGCCCACGGAACCGGCCGTGTGCGTCGCAGTCACAGAACACATTTCCCGAAGGGCGCACCATGATCGAAATCAGTCATTTGACGAAGCGTTACGGTGCCTTGACGGCCGTCGACGATCTCTCGTTCAACGTCGAGGCCGGACAAGTGCTGGGCTTTCTCGGGCCGAACGGCGCGGGCAAGTCGACGACCATGAAGATGATCACCGGCTTTCTCGCCCCCACCGCAGGATCGATACGGGTTTGCGGACATGACGTCGAGCGCGAACCGCTCGCTGCGAAAGCTTGCATGGGCTATCTGCCCGAAGGCGCGCCGAGCTACGGAGAGATGTCGGTGCGCGCGTTTCTCGAGTTCATCGCAGACGTTCGCGGCTTGAGCACGGAGCGTCGTCGCGCCCGGCTCGATGATGTCATTGCGCGCCTCGCGCTCGGCGGTGTGCTCGAACAAGTGATCGAAACGCTCTCGAAGGGATTCCGCCGCCGCGTCGGTCTTGCCCAGGCCCTGTTGCACGATCCGCAGGTGCTCATTCTCGACGAACCGACGGACGGCCTCGATCCGAATCAAAAACACGAAGTCCGAACGCTCATCAACGCCATGTCGAAAGACAAAATCATCGTCATCTCGACGCACATCCTCGAGGAAGTCGACGCAGTCTGTAATCGCGCCATCATCATCGCCGGAGGAAGGATCCTCGCGGACGACACGCCGAAAGCACTCGCCGCGCGCGCTCCATCGGGCCGCCTCGATGATGTCTTCCGGCAGATCACGACGGGCGTGAAGCCGACGCAAGCGCAGGAGGCCGCTCATGCATAACGTACGCGCGATCTTTCGTCGCGAGTTCGCGAGTTACTTCGCTACACCGCTCGCCTTCGTGTTCATCGTGATCTTCCTGCTGCTCGCGGGTGTGTTCGCGTTCTATCTCGGCGGCTTCTTCGAGCGCGGCCAAGCGGACCTCGCTCCGTTCTTCAACTACCATCCTTGGCTTTACTTGTTCTTGATTCCCGCGCTTTCGATGCGGTTGTGGGCGGAGGAACGGAAGTCCGGAAGCATCGAGCTCTTGATGACGTTGCCCGTGACCGTTTGGCAGGCCGTGCTCGGCAAGTACCTGGCCGCCTGGTGTTTCGCGGGCGTAGCGCTCGCGCTCACATTCCCGATGTGGATCACCGTGAATTATCTCGGCGAGCCCGATAACGGCGCGATCTTCGCGGCGTACATCGGCAGCTTCTTGATGGCGGGCGGCATGCTCGCGATCGGTGCATGCCTGTCGGCCGCGACGCGCAATCAAGTGATCGCGTTCATTTTCACCGTCGTCATTTGCTTCGGGTTCCTGCTCTCGGGGTTCCCGCTCGTCCTCAACCTGTTCGAAGGATGGGCACCGCAGGCGATTGTGGATGCGGTCGCATCGCTTTCGTTCCTAACCCACTTCGGATCGATCTCGAAGGGCGTCATCGACCTTCGTGACTTGCTGTATTTCGCAACCGTGATCGCGGCCTGGCTCACCGCCAACGTGATCGTGCTCGAGATCAAGAAGGCGGATTGATCATGGCAGACCGCACTACGACTGTTACAAAGCGTACGTATGGCGCCGGCGCGCTCGTCGCGCTCGCCGTACTGTTCATTGGCGTGACGATTCTGATCACGTTCCTCTTCCGCGGAGCGCGCATCGATCTCACGGAGAGCAAGCTCTACTCGATCTCCGAGGGAACCGAGCGCATCGTGCGGTCGCTGGATGAGCCGGTAAATCTCTATTTCTTCTTCTCGCAGGAAGCGAGCGCGCAATCGCCGAGACTGCGGGCCTACGCCCAGCGCGTGCGCGAGTTACTCGAGGAGATCACGCAGCGCTCGAAGGGCAAACTGCGCTTGAATGTCATCGATCCGGAGCCTTTCTCGGAAGAGGAAGACCGCGCCGCGGAGTTCGGATTGTCCGCGGTCCCGATCAACGCCAGCGGCGAATCGCTTTACTTCGGGCTCGCCGGCACGAACTCGACTGAAGGACTCGAGATCATCGGATTCTTTCAACCCGATAAGGAAGAATTCCTCGAGTACGACGTCGCGAGCCTCATCTATCGGCTCGGCAATCCGAAACGCGCAACGATCGGCCTCATGTCCACGCTACCGGTCGAGCCCTCCTTCGATCAGATGAGCGGCCAGATGCGTGAAGGCTGGGCAAGCATCGCGCACCTGCGCGAGCTGTTTGACGTCCGCACCCTCGGGAGCGATGTGGACGCGATCGATCAAGAGATCGACGTGCTCGTCTTGATTCATCCGAAAGATCTGTCGCCCACGACGCTCTACGCGATCGATCAGTTCGTCATGCGTGGCGGGAGACTGATCGCGTTCGTCGATCCACAAGCCGAGAACGACACCGCAGGGGCGCAGATGGGGATGCCGATGGGCCCGCGCGCGTCTTCTCTCGGGCCACTCCTCGATGCCTACGGTATCGAGTACGACTCGAGCATGGTGCTCGGGGATCGCGAGCTCGGCTTGACGGTTTCTCTGCGTCAGGGACAACCACCGTCGCAGCACATCGCAATCATCGGACTCAACAGAGCCAGCATGAGCTCGCAGGATGTCGTTACGTCCGCGCTCGACACGATCAACGTCATGACGGCGGGCGCGCTCAAGAAGAAGGACGATGCACAAGTCGAGTTCGAGCCGCTCTTGCAATCGAGCACGAACGCAGCACTGCTCCCCTCGAGCCGATTCGCGTTCCTGCAGAACAGCAGCGACCTACTCGACGGCTTCCAGGCGACCGGAGAGCGCTACGCGATCGCGGCACGCGTTCGCGGCACGCTTAAATCCGCCTACCCGAACGGCAAGCCCGATGCGGGCGAAGGCGACGAAACCGGCAGCGCGCATCTCTCGGAAACGAGCCAGAGCGCGAACCTGATCGTCGTCGCGGATACCGATCTGCTTTCCGATCCGCTGTGGATTCGCACTCAGAACGTATTCGGACAGCACTTCGCGGTCGCTTGGGCGAACAATGGAGATCTCGTTGCCAACGCGCTCGACAATCTGGCCGGCAGCAGCGATCTGATTAGCATACGCGGCCGGCAAAGCTTCTTCCGGCCGTTCACGAAAGTCGACGAGTTGCGGCGTCAAGCAGACGATCGCCTGCGCGCGAAGGAGCAGGAGCTCGATCAGGAGCTACGCGAGACGGAGCGCAAGCTCACCGAGCTCGAATCCGGCCGCAACACGCAGGGCTCGCTCGTGCTCTCTCCCGAACAGGAAGCGGAGCTCGATCGATTCCAGCAGGAGCGTTTGCGCATTCGCAAAGAGCTGCGCGACGTGCGTCGCAGCCTCGATCTCGAAATCGAACGGCTCGGCACCTGGCTCAAAGTGCTCAACATCGCCTTCGTCCCCGCGCTCATTGCGGTCGCGGCAATCCTACTGGCCGTCGCTCGCAGACGTCGTCTGAACGCGGGCCGCGCGGCAGCGCATACAGCTTGAGGTCTTAGGAGATGAACTCGAAGAATGTCGGCGTACTGAGTCTCGTTGCGGTCGCTGCGATCGGCGGCGGCATCTGGCTCGCGAGCGAACGTTCCGCATCGAGCCTCGAGAGCAAGAGATCGCTCTATCCCGATCTCAAGAAAACCTTGAATGACGCGAATGCGGTGCGCATCCACACGGCGGGAGACACGCTCGCGGTCGAGATCGCGCGCAAGGGCGATACCTGGACCGTTACGGAGCGCCACGGCTTTCCGGCCGATGAAGCGAAGCTTCGCAAGCTGCTTCTCACCTTCGCGAATGCGGAGCTGCGCGAGCAGAAGACGGCGAATCCGGACAACTATCCGACCCTCGGCGTCGAGGATGTGAGCGATGCGAACGCGACCGGCGTGCGCATCGAGGTTGCAGGCGTGGAACCGCCCGTGAACCTCATCGTCGGCAAGCAGGGTCCCGGCCTCGAATCGCAGTACGTCAGAAAAGTGGGCGACGAACAGAGCTGGCTGATCGATGCGAGCGTCGATACGTCGTCGGGGCCAGCCGATTGGCTACGCAAGTCGCTGATCGACGTCACTGCCGATCGAATTCAGTCCGCTACGATCGAGACCAAAGGTGCGAAACCGTATAGTGCTTCCAAGGGCTCGCGTGCTGACGCCGATTTCGCGGTCGATCCGCTTCCTAAGGGAAAAGAGCTGAGCTCATCGGGCGCGGCGAACAGCCTCGCGACCGCGCTGGCGGGCCTCGCGCTCGCGGATGTGCGTCCTGCAAGTGAGCTGGTAGGCAAACCGGAAGCACGCGCGACCTATCGAACTTTCGACGGGCTCGTCGTCGAGATTGACGGCTGGTCGCTCGAGGATGAACGCTTCATCATCGTCCGGACGAAGTTCGATGAAGCCCTCGCGGAGCGGTTCATGACACCCGCTGCCGAGACCAGCGAGCAACCTGCCGAAGGCGCTTCTGCGGCTAAAGAAAGTGAAGAAGACGGATCCGCCGATGTCGGAGACAAGCCCACCGTGCCGAACGTCGCGGAAGAGGCGAAGACTTTGAGCCAATCTGTCGAAGGTTGGGCGTTCGAAATCCCAAACTACAAGTACGACGCGATCTTCAAATCACTCGACGGCATGTTGAAGCAATAGGATGACGGTGCCGGTGTGAGGTCAATGACCCACACCGAGCACCTACTTCTTCTTCGGCATCACGATGACACGCGTGCCGCTCCAACGATCGTGCCAGGTCAGGCGATCGCGATCGATCCAGATCCAGAAGTAGCCCAGGCCCAGGACCGCGAGCGACACGCACGCACCGGCGAGTCGTTTGAGCACATCCGACCACGCGAGAGACGCACCGTCCGCGCGCTGAACGCGCAGCCTCCATGCAGTCATGCCCAATGTCTGGCCTCGACGTGTCCAGAACACCCCGAAGAACACGACGAAGATCGCGATGAGGATCGCGCGGTATGCGTATTCGAGCGCACCAACGCGATCGGACGTAATCGCCTCGCCGCCGGTCAGCGGCAAGAGCAGCGCGGTTACAATCATCCAGAGTGCGATGATCAGGAGTGCGTCATAGAGCATCGCCCCAAAGCGACGCAGCACCCCAGCCGATTTGTATTCGCTCCCTTCGCTCGCGGCGAGAGCCGTTTCCTGCGCAGTGTGTTCCATCGCGTGGGTTTCGCTATTTGACGCGCGCGACGGCGATGAAGGTCACGATCGTAAGCAATATCGTCGGTCCCCAGCCGATCACGAACGGATGCACCTCGAACACCGCGCCGCCGCTTTCCAACATTTTCGCAAGCAGCAAGAACACGACGCCGATCATGATGCCGATGACCGTGCGCGCACCTGTGCCGGTGGACCGCATCGGGCCAAATGCGAAGGGTACGGCGAGGACGACGATGATCGCGACGGCAACGGTGCGCGCGATGCGCGCCCAGAACGCGGTCTCGTAGGATCTCGCTTCCAACCCATTCGCTCTCAGATGCTTGATGTAACCGTAGAGACCTCGCACGGGCAACGAATCCGGATCGAAGACGGCCAGCCCGAGGAACTCGGGTGACAGCGTCGTATCGATCTCGGCGCGGCGAGTTTGCGATGGAATGACGCGATCCCGCTCGATGATGGACTGCCGAAAGTTATCGAGCCGCCATTTGCTGTCTGCGCCGATACTGGCGCTGCTCGCGTGACCCATCGACGTGAGTCTTCTGCGCTCGTCGAACTTGAACACGTACACACCGCCGTACCGATTGTCCGCGGATTGTTGGCGCACCGAGACGATGGAGCTGCCGTCTTTCGCCCACGCGCTTTGATTGCCGGTCATGCTCACATCCTGAAACCGCTCGAACATCTTCATCTGTCGCGCATACTGCTCGAGCGGCGGCGCAATGAACTCGCCGATGACCGCCGTGATGACCATCAGCACGAGACCGGCACTGCCGACCCATAGTCCGATACGCAACGTCGATACGCCCGCCGCACGGATAATGACGAGCTCGAGCGATCGCGCCAGATTGCCGAGGGCGAGCAGCGAGCCGATCAATGCAGCGATCGGCAATAAGTCGAACGCGTACTTCGGAAGGTTGAGCAGAGCGAAGACGAACGCGTCATCGACCCCGAACGTGCCAGTCCCGATGTGATCCTGTTGCGAGACGAACAGATAAAGGCCGCTCAAGATCAGCAACACGGCGACGACGAGCAACGTGTAGCCGATGACCGCGCGTGCAAGATAGCGGGACAGGATGGAAGTCATTTGCGCACTCTCCCCGCGCGCGAGAACAAACCAGGATTCTCCCGCGCGAGCAGCCACAACCCGAGGCAGAGCGCCACCCCGTGCACCCACCACATGCCGATAACTTCTGGCATCGCGCCACTCTCGATCCAGGCACGATTCGCAAGCAAGAGCTCCGAATAGACGAAGTAAGCCAGGATGGCGACACCGATCTTCCCAAAGCGGCCCTGTCGCGGCCGCAAGCGGGAGAGCGGCACCGCAATAATCATGAGAACGACCGCCAACACGGGCACCGAGATGCGCCATTGCAACTCGGCGCGGTCCCGCAAGTCGGTCGATGCGAGCAGCTCGCGGCTCGACTTCATCTCGGCCTTGCTCGCGCTGCTCACGCCGCCCTTGACCGAGATCGGAAAGCCGGCCTCGCTGAACTCCATGATACGGAAGTCACCATTACCCGGGACGCCCTGGTACATCTCGCCGTCATACATCACGAACAACTGTTCGGCCTGCCCCGCTCCGCGTTGCTCGGCGCGAGTTGCGACCCACACCTCGAACTCGCCTTCCTTGGCGTCGCCGCCCTGCCTCGCTCGGTCCACGAACACGTGGACGTTGTGGAGGATGCCGAAGTCATCGACGCGCTCCGCGTAGAACACGATGCTCCCATCGCCGAACGTGCGGAACCGTCCTGGCTCCAGCATCCCGAGCTGCGCGTCGCGATAGGCGGCCGCGCGGATTTCCTGCGCTCGATGAAGTGCTGCGGGAATCGCCCAGAAGGAGAGCCACACGAGGAGTGCCGCTACGATCGCAGCGAGCGCCGCGATCGGCCTGTACAGTCTGCCCGGACCGCCACCGCACGACTGAATCGCGGCCATCTCACTCTCGTGATATAGACGTCCGAGCGCGAGCATGATCGCGAGGAAGAATCCGATCGGCACGATGATCGTCAGATAGCCCGCGGTCGTGAGCCCGAGCAGCGCGAGCACGACCCCCTGCGGAAACTCGTTCGCGGCGGCTTGCGACAGCACGCGAGCGAGCTGATTCGACAGCAGGATGATGAGCAAGACGAAGGTCACGGCGAGCCAGGTGACCGCGACCTCGCGAAAGATGTACCGATCGAGTATCCGCAGAAGGATGCCTTCGGCGGCCTCAAGGCCACCTATGTCGACCGCCGTGTCACCGGCGCGTTTCGGGTAAACTAGAACGAACCTATCTCAAAGCGGTTGCGTGACGTTTTGAGAGCGTTTCGTGCGCAGCGATGACCGCTCATCGCCGCGCTCCAGAATTCTCAGGAGCGGTAACTTAAGCGAGGCGCTGCACCGCGTAAACCCGTCCGAGCGACAATCGGCGGCGTCTCGAACCCAAAAGAGGAAGGTTCATGGAATTTTTCGTCAGCACTGCCGCTCCGTCCCGCCAACGCACCGATTGCGCGATCGTGGGTGTCTACGACAAAGGCGTGCTTTCGGAGACCGCCCAGGCCTTCGATCGCCGCATCGGCGGTCGCATCGCTCGGCTCGTGAAGCGCGGCGACGTTCGCGGCAAGGCTGGCGAGACGCTCTTGCTCACCGACATCCAAGGCGCGGCGAGCGAGCGGCTCTTGATCGTGGGACTCGGAGCCCGCGCGAGTTTCAAGCGCAAGCAGTATCGCAAGGCGCTTTCTGCCGCGCTCGCTGCGCTCGCCCGCACCGGCGCGCGGGACGCCGTCAGCTATCTCGGGCTCGAGGAGGTTGCGGACGGCGATAGTTATTCGCTGGCGCGAGCCGCGGCCGAGGTCCTCGGCAGCTCGATGTACCGAATTCCCGATCACAAGACCGCGAACAAGCGCCCGAAGTCGACGCTTACGAAGTTCGGTGTCGCCGTCGCGGGTCGAGCCGACCGGACGAACGCTGAGCGCGGACTCGCGCACGGGCAAGGCATCGTCGCGGGCATGTCGCTCATGCGCGATCTTGCGAATCACCCCGCGAACGTCTGCACGCCGACGTACCTTTCGAACGTCGCGAAGTCGTTGGCACGCGACTATCGCAGCATCCAAACGCGCGTCCTGAACGAAGCCGAGTGCCGCCGTCTCAAGATGGGCTCGTTCCTCTCGGTCACGAACGGCACTGAAGAACCGGCGCGGCTGATCGTGCTCGAGTATCGAGGCGCTGATCGCAAAGAGAGCCCGACCGTTCTCGTCGGTAAGGGCGTGACGTTCGACACCGGCGGCATTTCGCTCAAGCCGCCTGCGAACATGGACGAAATGAAGTTCGACATGAGCGGCGCGGCGTCCGTGCTCGGCACCTTCAAGGCCGTGGCGGAGCTCGAGCTGCCGATCAACTTGGTCGGCGTCGTGCCCGCCTGCGAGAACATGCCTAGCGGGCGCGCGACGAAGCCGGGCGACATCGTGAAGAGCATGTCCGGCCAAACGATCGAAGTGCTGAACACCGACGCCGAAGGACGACTGATTCTGTGCGACGCCATCACGTACGCGCGGCGCTTCGATCCCGATGTCGTCATCGACATCGCAACCTTGACCGGCGCATGCGTCATCGCGCTCGGCAGCCACTACAGCGGACTTTTCAGCAACGACGACGAGCTGTCCGCCGCGCTCAAGACCGCCGGTGAGCGCGCCGAAGATCGCGCCTGGCCGATGCCGATCGGCGACGAGTACACCGAGCAACTGAAGAGCAACTTCGCGGACTTAGCGAACGTCGGCGGCCGCGAAGGCGGTGCGATCACCGCTGCATGCTTCCTCTCGAAGTTCGCGGACGGTTTGCGCTGGGCCCACCTCGACATCGCGGGCGCCGCCTACGTCGGCGGTGCGAACAAGGGCAGCACCGGTCGTCCAGTGCCGCTCCTCGTCGATTACTTGCTCAACAAATAGCGGACCGCGCGTGTGAGTCGAGTCGATTTCTACGTGCTGTCGGATCCGGCGCCGGATGCCGCGTGGCGATGCGCCTGTCGATTGATCGAGAAAGCGGTGGATCTCGATCATCGCGTCTACGTGCAGTTCGCGAGCGCTCGGGATGCGCAGCGGCTCGATGAACTGCTCTGGACGTTCAGCGATCGCAGCTTTCTCGCGCATGAGCAATGGGACGGGACGACCGAGGCTCATGCCCTCGTCAAGGTCCTCCTAGGCGAGCGCCCTGGCCCGCACTCTCATCGGCAACTGCTCGTGAACTTCAGCGGTGCTGTGCCTGATGATCTCGAGAGCTACGCGCGCATCGCGGAGATCGTCGATACCGACCCCGAGCGTAAGCGTCTCTCCCGCGAACGTTACAAGCAGTATCGCGACGCCGGCTGCACGATGGAAACGCACAACGTGTAAGGGCGAACAGGTCCGAGTGCGCGATAGTTCGCACGCGACGATCCGGCTTGCCCCGCTTATTCGCCACACCGTATCCACCTCTATAATCCCGACAGGCCGCTTTCAGACTCCCCATGGAAAAGACTTACGACCCGAAACAGATCGAGCAGCGCATCTACCAGCGATGGGAGTCGCAAGGCTGGTTCGCGCCGTCCGGCCAGGGTGAACCGTACTGCATCATGATTCCGCCCCCGAATGTCACGGGGACGCTGCACATGGGTCATGCGTTTCAGCACACGCTGATGGATGCGCTCACACGCCTTCATCGGATGGACGGCCGCAACACGCTCTGGCAGCCGGGCACGGACCACGCCGGTATCGCCACGCAGATGGTCGTCGAGCGCCAGCTCAATGCCGAAGGCAAGCATCGCCGCGACATCGGACGCGACGCGTTCGTGAAGCGCGTGTGGCAATGGAAGGAGCAATCGGGCGATACGATTTCGCGTCAAGAGCGCCGGCTCGGCAATTCGGTGGATTGGTCGCGGGACCGATTCACGATGGACGAAGGCCTCTCGCGCGCTGTGACGGAAGTCTTCGTCAGCCTTTACGAAGAAGGCCTCATCTATCGCGGCAAACGTCTCGTCAATTGGGATCCGGTGCTGCACACGGCTCTCTCGGATCTCGAAGTGCTTGCCGAAGTCGAGTCTGGCTCGCTGTGGCACTTGCGCTATCCGATCGAGGACGGATCCGGACATCTCGTCGTCGCGACCACTCGTCCGGAAACGATGCTCGGCGATACCGCCGTTGCGGTACATCCCGAAGACGAACGCTACAAGCACCTCATCGGCAAGCGCATTCGTTTGCCGCTCACCGATCGCTCGATTCCGATCATCGGCGATGCGTACGTCGACCCCGAATTCGGTTCGGGCTGCGTGAAGATCACGCCGGGACATGACTTCAACGACTACGAGATCGGCAAGCGCCACAACCTGCCGCTCATCAATATCTTCGATGAGAACGCGGTACTGAACGATGCGGTCCCTGAACGCTATCGAGGCAAGGAACGTTTCGAGGCGCGCAAGCAGATCGTCGCGGATCTCGAAGCACAAGGACTGTTGGAGAAGATCGAGCCGCACAAGCTGCCAGTGCCGCGCGGTGACCGGAGCGGCGCGGTGCTCGAGCCGTGGCTAACCGATCAATGGTATGTGCGCATCGCACCGCTCGCGGAGCCCGCGATCAAGGCCGTCGAGGACGGCCGGATCCGCTTCGTGCCCGAGAATTGGTCGAAGACGTACTTCCAGTGGATGAACAACATCCAAGACTGGTGTATCAGCCGTCAGCTTTGGTGGGGCCATCAAGTGCCGGCGTGGTACGACGACGAAGGCCATGTGTACGTCACACGCTCGGAAGCTGAAGCGAAGGCGCAAGCGAAGACGAAGCGCGGTCGAGACGTCGGGCTCACTCGCGATGAGGACGTGCTCGACACGTGGTTCTCATCGGCGTTGTGGCCGTTCTCTACGCTCGGTTGGCCGGAACGCACGAACGCACTGCAGACGTTCTATCCGACGAGCGTGCTCGTCACCGGCTTCGACATCATCTTCTTCTGGGTTGCCCGCATGATCATGATGGGGCTCAAGTTCGCCGGCGACGTCCCCTTCCGCGAGATCTACATCACCGGCCTCATACGCGATGAGCACGGCGACAAGATGTCGAAGTCGAAGGGCAACATCATCGACCCGCTCGACCTCATCGATGGGATCGATCTCGAATCGCTCGTCGCGAAACGCACGAGTGGCCTGATGCAGCCGCATCTCAAGGACAAGATCGAGAAGAACACGCGCAAGCAGTTCCCGCAGGGCATTCCGGCATACGGTACCGACGCGCTTCGTTTCACGTTCTGCGCGCTCGCGACGATGGGCCGCGACATTCGCTTCGACTTGGGACGCGTCGAAGGCTACAAGAACTTCTGCAACAAGCTCTGGAACGCGGCGCGTTACGTGTTGATGCAATTCGAAGGAGCACCGTCGTCGCCCTCCTCCGCGTCGGCGAGATCGCTCAGCCCGGCAGACCGCTGGATTCGCTCACGACTGGGCGTCGCAATCGAAGCGGTCCGCGCGCGTATCGCCGAGTATCGGTTCGATCTCGCCGCGCAGGAGGCGTACGAGTTTGCGTGGTACGAGTACTGCGATTGGTACCTGGAGCTCTCGAAGCCGACACTGCAGTCCGAGACTGCGAGCGAGGAGCAGAAGCAAGCCACGCGCGAGACGCTCGCGGTCGTGCTCGAAGGTACGTTGCGGCTCTTGCATCCGCTCATGCCGTTCATCACCGAAGAGATCTGGCAGTCCGTCGCGCCGCACGCGAACGTTCGCGGTGACACGATCATGCTGCAGGCGTATCCGACGTCTGCGGACTTCCCGCGCGATCCAGCCGCCGAGCAGGCGATCGCACCGATCCGAGCGATCATCTTGGGCGCACGCCAAATTCGGGGACAGTTGGATGTACCCCGCTCGCGTCAGATGCCGCTATTCGTCAGCACGCCGAGCGATGCGCAATGGCGCGAGATCGCCGGCAACCTCGAGCTCGTGAAAGCACTCGCGAACGCAACGGAGCTCACCCGCATCGCGGATGAGTCTTCCTTGCCGCCGACCGCGATTCAGATCGTCGAGGGCTATACGATTCACGCGCCGCTCTCGAGCCTCATCGACGATGTCGATGTCGAGCTTGCGCGCCTCGCGAAGCGCAAGACGAAAATCCAGCAGGATTTGAAGCGCTCCGAGTCCAAGCTGCAGAATCAGAATTTCGTCGCGAATGCGCCGCCCGAGATCGTCGATCAGGAGCGAGCCCGCATCGCGGACTTTCAGAAGCAGATCGCCGCGATCGAGGAACAAGAGCGTCGCGTGAAACTGCTCAAGCGTCCTTCAAGCAGCTAACCGCCGGCAGCATTCTTCTCATGGATTCACCCGTACCAACGCTCATCACACAAGCCGACCCCGTCGAGCTCATCAGCGGCACGATTGGGCAACTCAATCGGGTGATCCTCGGCAAAGAGCACCAGATGCGCTTGTGCATCTCGTGCCTGCTCGCGCGCGGGCATCTGCTCATCGAGGACATCCCCGGCGTCGGCAAGACGACGCTCGCGCATGCGCTCGCCGAGTCGCTCGGCCTGTCGTATCAGCGCATTCAGTTCACGAGCGACCTCCTGCCCGCCGATATCATCGGCGTGTCCGTATTCGATCGCGAGACGAGCGCCTTTCGCTTCCACAAAGGACCCGTGTTCTCGCAGGTCGTGCTCGCCGATGAAGTCAACCGCGCAACGCCGAAAGCGCAGAGCGCGCTCCTCGAAGCGATGGAGGAGCATCAGGTCACTGTGGACGGGCAAACGTATCCGCTCGCCGCACCGTTCTTCGTCATTGCCACGCAGAATCCGGTCTACCAGATTGGCACGTATCCGCTGCCCGAATCGCAGCTCGACCGCTTCTTGATGCGCATCGAGCTCGGCTATCCGGATGCGACGCTCGAACGCCAATTGCTCATGGGCCAAGATCGACGCGACTTGCTCGCGATGCTCGCACCGACGCTTTCGCCGCAACAGGTACTCCTCATGCAAACGATGGTGCCGAAAGTGCACGCGTCGGACGCATTGCTCGACTACGTGCAAGCGATCGTGCGCTTCACGCGCGAATCGCCGCAGTTCGAGGCCGGGTTATCGCCGCGCGCCGCGATCGCACTGCTCCGTGCAGCGCAAGCGTGGGCGCTCATCCACGGTCACTTGGGTGTCGTGCCGGAAGACGTGCAGGCCGTGCTCGGCGCGGTCGTCGGCCATCGACTCAAGCCGAAGGACGACTCGCTCGCGCGGAACGCGACCGAGGTCGGCGAGCTCGTCCTGAAGGCAGTAGGCGTTCCTTGATGCGCATCGCACGCGCGCTCGCGAGCGATTGAACGAGCATCGTATGTCGAGCACGTCGAGCTCGCACACAGCGGCACGCAAATCTCTTCTCGGCAATCTTCGGCTCCGCGGGCTGTTGCCGTCCGTCTCGTTACACCCTCGCATTCGTCGTTGGACACGCAAACGCCACGGCATCGATCCCGATCCGTTCACGCTGCCTGGGCGACGCATCTACATCTTGCCGACCGGGCTCGGCGTGACCTACGCCTTGATGTTGTTCGCGATGTTCTTGGGCGCGATGAACTACGGCAACAACCTCGCGCTCGGCCTCACGTTCTTGTTGGGTGCGCTCGGGCTGACGGCGATGCATCACAGCCACCGCAATCTTGCAGGCGTGCGCATTCGTGCCGCGGGTTGCGAGCCCGTCTTCGCGGGCCAAGTCGCGCGTTTCCGCGTTGCCATCGAAAACCCGTCGCCGATGACGCGCTATGAGATCACCGCCGGCAACGACGAAGGTATTGCGCAGCCGCAGCGTATCGAGCCCGATGGACGTGCAATCCTCGAGATTGCGGTCCCCGCGAGCGAGCGCGGCTATTTGCCGCTCGCGTATTTCGAGCTCGCCACGCGGCATCCGTTCGGTTTGTTTCGGACCTGGTCCGTGCTCCACATGGATCTTCGCTGCATCGTGTATCCGCGACCGAGCGGGAGCGGACACGCACCGCCGCTCGTCGAAACGGACACGGGCGGCGCACAGGACCTCTCACGCGGCGATGAAGATTTCGCGGGCTTCCGCAGCTTCCATCCCGGCGACGCCTTGTCGCGCGTTGCCTGGAAAGCGTATGCGCGCGAACAAGGACTCCAAGTGAAGCTCTACGCCGGCACTGAAGTGACGTCGCATCTCTTCGACTGGGACACGCTCGCCGGGCTCGGCGTGGAAGCGCGGCTCTCGCAAATCTGTCGCTGGATCGAGGACGCTCATGCGGCGGGTCGTGCGTTCGGCCTGAACATTCCGGGCACTCACATTCCGGCGAACGTGGGGCTCTCTCATCGTCAGCGATGCCTGACAGCCCTCGCGCTATTCCGACTCGATGAACGCCCTCCTGAGACTTGAAAGCATCTCGCCGTTCGGGCGAAAGCTCACCTGGGTCGTCGCCGGGCTCGTGCTCGCCGTCGTTCCCCACGTGCTGCACTTGTCTCCGTGGATTCTTGCACTGCTCGCGGCGGCAATCGGCGCGCGCATCCTGACAGAAGCGAAGGGATGGGCGCTGCCGCCAAAATGGCTGCGAATTCTCATCGCGTTCTGCGCCTTGTTCGGCGTGCTGCTGACGTACCGCACATTGAACGGCGTCGAAGCGGGAACCGCACTGCTCGTCGTCATGGCCGGAATGAAGCTGCTCGAGACGCGCAGCCTTCGCGATCTCACCGTTGTCGTCTTCCTCGGCTACTTCGCGCTCTTCGCAGGCTTTCTCTACAACCAAGAACTGCTGCTGTTGCCGTACATGCTTGCGACGGCATGGCTCCTGACGGCGACGCTCATGCGCATTCATCAAACCACCCTGTCGATGCCGGTGCGCGAGGCAGCCGGCCTCACCGGAAAGATGATGGCTCAGGCGTTGCCGCTCGCTGTGCTGCTGTTCCTTTTGTTCCCGCGCTTGCCAGGCAACTTCTGGTCGATCCCCGCGCGCTCGCAGGCGATCACCGGCTTGGACGATGAGCTCTCGCCCGGCGATGTCTCGGAGCTCAGCGTCTCCGGCGCGATCGCCTTCCGCGTAAAGTTTGACGGCGCGCTGCCGCCGCCGAGAGAACGATATTGGCGCGGACCCGTCCTGCACAACTTCGACGGGCGAACGTGGCGCCGACCTCTTCCGCTCTATATCCCGCAGGTCGTGCATCCGATCGGGGACACGTATCGGTACCGAGTGACGCTCGAGCCGCATCAACGTCCGTGGATCTTCGCGCTCGA
Organism: Lysobacterales bacterium; assembly: GCA_044506405.1. Taxonomy (GTDB): domain Bacteria; phylum Pseudomonadota; class Gammaproteobacteria; order Steroidobacterales; family Steroidobacteraceae; genus Steroidobacter. The sequence goes on from JBIQKP010000007.1 coordinate 15,917, forward strand.
CGTCGTAACGCAGTGGCCGGAGTCGACGCTGCGGACGTCGGATCTGCAACTCGTCACGCGCCGCGGTTCGGTGTCGACGCTGACGTCTTTCGATCTGGAATCCTCCACCGACTATGCCGTACAAGCACCGCTGCCCTCGGCGATGCGACGCGCCGATCTACAGTTACCCCAAGGGCGTAACCCTCGCGCGCTCGAGCTTGCGCAGAGGTTGCGGGCATCGGCGGCCGACGACGCCGCCTTCGTCGAAGCCGTCCTCAGGATGTTCCGCGAGCAAGAGTATTACTACACGCTCGAACCGCCGCGCCTCGAGCGCGACTCCGTCGACGATTTTCTCTTCAACACACGTCGCGGCTTCTGTGAGCATTTCGCATCGGCATTTACGACGATCGCGCGCGCGGCCGGCATACCCGCTCGCATCGTGACCGGGTATCACGGCGGCGAGTTCAACCCGCTCAACGGTTACTTGATCATCCGGCAATCGGACGCACACGCATGGTCCGAAGTCTGGATGGACGGCAAAGGGTGGGTCCGCGTCGACCCGACCGCCGCTGTTTCGCCGGAGCGCATCGAAGGCGGTATCGACGCTGCAATGTCGGCGAACGAGCCGGTGCCCGGCCGCCTGATTCGAAGCAGTCGAGTCCTGTCTAGCATTCGACTCGCCTGGGACGCGGCCAACACGTTCTGGAATAATCAGGTCATCGAGTTCAGCGCCGAGCAGCAACGCTGGCTCGCACGCAAGGTAGGCCTAGATGACCTTGGGTCGCGCGAGCTCGGCATCGCGATGGCGATCACGCTCGGCGCATTCTTCACGATTCTCTCCGCCTACCTCGCGTGGCACTTCCGTCCGCGCGCTCGCGACCCCGTGCAGCACGTGTACGAACAACTGTGCCGGAAGTTTGCAAAGGCGGAGTTGCCCAGGCTCCCGCACGAGGGACCGAGCGATTATCTGAACCGCCTCGCGACGGCGAAACCCAAGATCGCGCGCGATCTATCGGAGGCGCGCGAGATCTATGTTGGGCTACGCTACGGGCCGTCTCCGAATCCGTCGGACCTGAGTCGATTCAAGTTCATCGTCAACCAACTCAGTGTAGGGGATAGCGGGTAGCGGATAGAGGATAGTCAGATGCTCCCGCACGTTTCGAGAGCGTGACGTTTACAAGGTGGCGCTGCAGACTCGCTCGCTCTGACTATCCCCTACCCCCAATCCCCTATCCCCTTCCCCAGTCGTGCCGATCTTCATCCTCATCCTGACGCTCGCGCTCGGCACTGCGCTCTGGTTCGTGCTGATGCCGTTCGTGCGCCGAAGACGGCGCCTCGGATGGACGAAGTTACCGGTGCCTACTGAATGGCAGGCGATCCTGCGTGCGCACATGCCGTTCTACGATCGCGTTCCGACATCCCTTCGCGATCGACTGCACGCGCTCATGCACATCTTCTTGCGCGAGAAATCGTTCGTCGGTTGCAACGGATTGGTCGTAACGGATGAAATGCGCATCGTCATCGCGGCCTACGCTTGCCTACTCGTCGTGAACCGGCCGGGCGTGCCGCGCACGTACTTCTATGATGAGCTGATGTCGATCCTCGTGTATCCGAGTGCGTTCGTCGTCCCAGAATCCGACGAGGAAGACGGCATCGTCACCGAAGGCCATAGCGTTCTATCGGGCCAAGCGTGGGATGAGCGCCGAATCATCCTGTCGTGGGAAGACGTGCAAGGCGCCGTGCACGAGCAAGACAACGTCGTGCTGCACGAGTTCGCGCATTACCTCGACATGGAAGATCAAACGATGGATGGCGCGCCGGGCCTAGGCAGCGCCGCTGAGTACGAAGAATGGTCCAGCACGTTCTGGGCGGAGTACGAAAAGCTTGCCGATGACATCGATGCGGGCCGCGAGACGCTGCTCGATCCCTACGCCGCGACCGAACCCGCAGAGTTCTTCGCGGTCGCGACAGAAACATTCTTCCACCAGCCGCGCGCATTGCGCGACGCACACGCAAAGCTCTACGAGCAACTCGTGAGGTACTACCGCCTCGACCCGGCGTGCTGGAGCAGTTGAAGGGACTCCCTTCTTCGAGGAAGACTCCTCGGCCTCGCCGCGAGGAAATTGAGTCAGAGATCGCTCGCTGCCCGGTCTAACCGCCGCTCGCGTGCGCTGGCACCTGAGCCGGTGCCGGTACTTGGCGCGCGGAAAATCTGAGCAGCGCGGCGCCCGCGGCGAAGAGAATCACGATCGACAAGATGGCGATTCGCGAGCTGCCGGTCACCAACGCCGTTGTGCCCATCAGTAGCGGGCCGAGGACTGCGGCAAATTTACCCATCATGTTGTAGAAGCCGTAGAACTCCCCTGCGCGTTCTGGCGGAATCAATCGCCCGTAGTACGAACGGCTCAACGCCTGAATGCCACCCTGCACGCAGCCGGTCGCTGCCGCCATGATGAAGAACTCGGTGGAGGTCGTCAGCAACGTCGCGTAGATCGTCACGAGCGTGTAGACAACGATGCACACGAAAATACCGATCACCGGACTGATTCGCTGACCCAGCCACCCGAACAAGAGTGCGGCGGGAAAACCGATGAACTGCACCATCAAGATCGCTTGGATCAGGCTCGAGGTTTCGAGCCCGATCGACATTCCGTAATCGACCGCCATCTTCTGGATCGTGTTGACGCCGTCGATGTAGAGCCAATAGGCAAGCAAGAACAACCACGCCGCGCGATAGCGGCGCACTTCGCGAAACGTATGGATCAACTCTCCGAAACTCTCCTTGACGAGGCGCGCTGAGATCAGTCTCGGCCTGTCAGCGGGCGCGCGTTCCCGCACGAACACAAACGTCGGAATCGAAAACAGCATCCACCACACGGCGACGGTAATGAACGACGCCTTCACCGCCTCGGATGTATCCGCGAGCCCGAAGAACTTCGGATCGAGCGTCATCCACACGTTGATTACGAGCAGCAGGCCGCCGCCAAGGTAGCCGAACGCATAGCCCGCCCCCGATACGGTATCAATGCGCTCGCGCGGAGCGACATCGATGATCAGCGAATCGTAAAAGATGATGCCGCCCCAGAAGCCGATCGAAGCGATCGCGAACAGCACGGCCGCCCAGATCCAGTCGCCTTGGCCAACCGTACTGAGTGCCGCCGTCGAGAGCACGCCGATCAGCGTGAACACGAACAAGAAGCGCACTCGCGAACCGCCACGATCGCCGAGCGTGCCGAGCAAAGGCGCCATGACCGCGAGCAGGAAGCTCGCCCCGCCGTTCGCAATCCCGAGCCAGAACGTGCTCTCTTGTGCCGAGACGTCCGTGCTCCAGTATTGTTTGAAGAACACCGGGAAGAAAACGACCATCACGGTCGTCGCGAAGGCCGAGTTCGCCCAGTCGTAGAACGCCCAACCGATGACGGGTTTGGTGAAGTAACGACGCATCGTCACTACCGCGGCCTATGCGGCCGCAGCCAGATGCTCGCGCGTTTCGCGGAAATCGAGATCCGGCCAGCGCTCGAGCGTGAGCGACAAGTTCACACGAGTCGGCGCCAGATAGACAAGCGCGCCCGCGTGGTCGACCGCAAGATTCTCGTAGGCCTTCGTACGAAACTCATCGAGCTTCTTGGAGTCGTTGCCGTACACCCACCGCGCGGTGAAGACGTTGACGTTGTCGAATGTCGCCTGGACGCCATATTCGTCTTGCAGGCGGAACGCGACGACATCGAATTGCAATTGCCCGACTGCGCCCAAGATCAAATCGTTGTTCCGTAGCGGTCGGAACACTTGGGTCGCGCCTTCTTCGCACAATTGATCCAGGCCCTTCTGCAAGGCCTTCATGCGCAGTGGGTCGCGCAACACGACGCGACGAAACATTTCGGGTGCGAAGTTCGGAATGCCGGTGAACATGATCGACTCGCCTTCCGTGAACGTGTCCCCGATGTTGATCGTACCGTGATTGTGCAGACCGATGATGTCGCCCGCAAAGGCTTCGTCGGTGTGCTGACGGTCCGATGCGAGGAACGTGAGCGCATCGCTGATGCGCATCTCCTTACCGAGACGCACGTGAAAGAGCCGCATGCCTTTCGCATAGCGGCCCGAGCAAATCCGCATGAACGCGATTCGATCACGATGACCGGGATCCATGTTCGCCTGAATCTTGAACACGAACCCGCTGAGCTTGTCCTCTTGCGGCTGGACGATGCGGCTCGTGGTCTCTCGCGGCATCGGGCCCGGTGCATGAACCACGAAAGCGGACAGCAACTCCGTCACGCCGAAGTTGTTGATCGCGGACCCGAAGAACACGGGCGTCTGCTTGCCGCTCCGATAGAGGTCGATGTCGAATTCCGGCGCCGCACCCCGCACGAGTTCGACCTCATCGCGGAAGGACGCCGCGCGGTCGCCGAGCAGCTCCGTCGCCGCATCGCTCGTGAGCCCGTCGATCGTCGCGTGCGTGCCCGCCCGACCTTTTTCGCCCGCCTGATACACGTAAATGCGATCCTCGAGCAGGTGGTAGATGCCTCTGAGATCGCGCCCCATCCCGATCGGCCACGTAACGGGCGCGCACTGGATCTTCAGGATCTTCTCGATTTCATCGAGTAGTTCCATCGGCTCGCGGCCTTCTCGGTCGAGCTTGTTGATGAACGTCATGATCGGCGTGTCCCGTAGCCGACACACTTCCATCAACTTGATCGTGCGCTCCTCGACGCCCTTCGCGCAGTCGATCACCATCAGCGCCGAATCGACCGCTGTCAGGGTTCGATAGGTATCTTCGGAGAAGTCCTCGTGGCCGGGCGTGTCGAGCAGGTTGACCATGCGACCTTCATACGGGAACTGCATGACTGACGAGGTCACCGAAATACCGCGCTGTTGCTCGAGACGCATCCAGTCGGACGTTGCGTGACGGGTCGCCTTGCGTCCCTTCACCGTGCCCGCAAGCTGAATCGCGCCGCCGAACAACAGCAGCTTCTCCGTCAACGTCGTCTTGCCGGCGTCAGGGTGAGAGATGATCGCGAAAGTACGGCGGCGAGCGATTTCGTCTTTGGGCGCTGACATGTAGGAGCGATGGGAGGGGAAAGCGCGCGATTGTAGCAGCGCCCGACGTGCGGACGTGTAACGTGTAGGCGTAGGCGTCAGGAGCGGAGCGGCACTCCAAATCTGACGCGTACTCGTTCGTAGGCCGTCTACGCCTGTCCGTCGGAGAGCACGAGCTTATACACGAACGCGTCTTCTCTGCCGCCAACCGCCTGGTAGTACGCTTTACGAGTGCCGATCTGGCTGAAGCCGAGCGAGGCGTAGAGCGCGATCGCCGCGGGATTCGAGGGACGAACCTCTAGGAAGACGTCCTGCATACGGGCGGCCCGCGCGCGATCGAGCAAGAAGTGCATTAGGCGGCGTCCGAGGCCGAGACCCCGCAGATCGGCCCGGATGCAGATATTGAGGATGTGCGCCTCGCCGGCGCCGTAGGACATGATGCCGTAGCCGCCCACCTCGCCATTCACCTCGACGACACGGCAGAGATAGCCGACCCGAATGCAATCGCGGAAGACGCCCTCGCTCCAGGGGAAAGTATAAGAAGCCCGCTCGACAGCGATGACGTCGGCGACGTCGGTCAACGTCATCGGCCGAAAAAGTGCCGATGGCGCTTCACTCGGAGGCTTGAGCTCGGCGCTCATGACGCGGGCGTGCCCCCGACGGACTCATACGTTTGGACGGCCAGCATCAAATCGCTCCACGCCTTCCGTTTCTCACCTGGGCTGCGTAGCAAGTAGGCCGGATGATAAGTCACGATCATCGGTCGCCCTCCGGCGATGTGATGCAACTTCCCGCGAAGCTTACCGATCGGCGTATCGGTCTCCAGCAGGGTTTGTGCGGCTATACGCCCAACGCAAAGAATGAGCTTCGGGTTCACGAGCTCGATCTGCCGGAATAGATAAGGAAGGCACGCTCGAACTTCCTCCGGCCGCGGGTCGCGATTGTTCGGCGGCCGCGATTTGAGGATGTTGGCGATGAAGACCTGTTCGCGCGGGAAGCCGATCGCCTTCAGCATCGAGTTCAGGAGCTGCCCAGCGCGGCCAACGAACGGTTCTCCCTGTCGATCCTCATCGGCGCCGGGCGCTTCGCCGATGACCATCCACTCTGCGGCGCGGTTGCCGACGCCAAACACCGCTTGCGTACGCGACACATGCAATGGGCAGAGCGTGCACTCACGCACTCGCGCCTGTAGCTCATCCCACGAGAGTGCGGAGACGTCCGTTCCGAGCAGATCGCTCGGAGGCGCCGCAGGTCGGGCAGGATTCGACTCGATTGATTGCGATGCGGAGTCGACCTCCGTAGCCGGAGTCTCCTCGACGATCGGGGAAGAAGCGGCATGCGCCCGATCGCGACGCTGCCAGACGTCGATCTCGAGCGCGCCTAGATAAGCCAGTTTGCGAGCATTCATCGTGGGGGATCAGGGTACAAGAACGGGGCGCGCAGGCACAGATGAAGTCTCCGCACACCGCTGCATCCGGCTCGCGCGTCGACCCCCTGCCCACCCTTCACTGCACGACTTTGTGTTTGCGCCGAATTCTTCGCCAGACCCAGAAGGCCGGACCCGAGGCGGCATACATCGCAAAGAGCGTGAAGAGGGATTCCGGCGCGAGCGCGACGATCACGAACACGAGCGGGATCGCCGAGGCGTAGACCCAGCGGATCCGACCGCGCACGTCGATGTCCTTGCCGCTCCAGTAAGAGAATTTGCTGACCATCAAGCCGCCGATGATGATCGTGATCAGGAACGCGAGCACGAGCGCCGGAAGGCCGCGCACGTCGAACGCACTCACGACCCACACGAAGCCAGCAACGGTTCCCGCGGCGGAAGGGCTGGGCAGCCCCTCGAAATACCGCTTGTCCACGATCGCCGCGCGCGAGTTGAAGCGCGCCAGTCGGAGACCCGCCGCCACCGCGTAGAAGAACGCCGCGAGCCATCCGAATCGATACCAAAACTGGCCGTAATCCGCGATGCGCTCGATGCCCCACTGATACACGACGATCGCGGGGGCGAGCCCAAAGGCGACCATGTCGCACAGGCTGTCGTATTCCTTACCGAAGTCGCTTTGCGTCTTTGTCCATCGCGCGACGCGCCCGTCGAGGCCGTCGAATAGCATCGCGACGAACACGCCGATCCCGGCGCGCGAGAAATTGCCATCGATCGCCGCGACGACCGCATAGAAGCCGCCGAACAAAGTGCCGGTCGTGAACAGGTTCGGCAGCCAATACACACCACGGGCGGGAGGACTCTCCTCCGGCAAGCTTTCGGTTTCGTATTCCGTGGCCATGGTCGCGGTATGAGTGGTGAAGAAATAGGTCGTCGTCAGGAGGTCGGGCCGTTCGTCGATGTTCGTACCGCCTCGGAACTACACGTTCTCGCGGGGCGGCGGCATGATAGTGGGCCGCCGCAGGAGTCGCCATCTCGCCGTAGGGTGCGACCGGCTGTGATGTATTTCACAGCGCATCTCGAGCGACAACAGCAGGATGCGCGCGAATTATGAACTTAACTCGTCGGACCCTCCGTTGTTTCCTCTGCCTGGCGCTGCTCGCGCTCGGGCTGCCTGCCTATGCGGATCGGCAGCAAGATCCAGAGCTCGGCAAGCTCCTCAGCCAGGCGTTGAGCGCGGAAAGCTGCTTTCAGGATCAATTCGAAGAGCAGGTGTGGCGCGCGGCCATGGAACCGAAGCTCACCAAGCTCGTGAAGGACGCGGAAGAGCGCGCCCAGATCCTGCACCACGTGTATTGCGAAGCACAGCGCCTCGAACTGCCCCCCGGGCTCGTCATGGCCGTGATCGATGTCGAAAGCCGATTCGACCGTTGGGCCGTGTCGTCCGCCGGCGCGGTCGGGCTCATGCAGATCATGCCCTTTTGGCCGCGGCAGCTCGGCATGACGAATCAAGAGCTCGTGCGCATCCCGCAAAACATTCGCATGGGCTGCACGATCCTCAAGTTCTACTTGGAGCGCGAGAAAGGCGACTACACGCGTGCGCTCGCCCGCTACAACGGCAGCGTCGGCCGGCGAACGTACTCAGATCTCGTGCTCGTGCGACTCGCGAACCGGTGGCACTTCCAATAGATCGGCCTTAGCCGGTTCCAAAGCCGACCGGGACGTCGTTGAGCTCATCCAACTCGAGATCGAGCACCTCGACCGCCGTGACCTGAGCGGCCGGCGGTCCCTGCCACAGCCATTCGATGAGTGCCTCAGCGGCGTGCGACTCCGCCACGATGAGCACTTCCACGCGCCCATCACCCAGATTGCGGGCATACCCCGAGCAGCCGAGCTCGATCGCCTTTTGGCGTGTCGAGGCCCGGAAGAACACACCTTGCACTCGTCCGGAAACGAAACAGCGTCGAGCGACCATCATCGACCTGGGAAAAACTCGGGCCGGTTAGCCCGTACCGTCTCTGCCGCTCAGCTGGGCGGCGTCGAGGGCTTCGCTCGCTTTAGTCCGCGCCGCGATCGCGTCGCGCCGCGCATCCCGGTAAGCACGCCGTTGAAGGTTCGTTTCGGCCCGCTCCAATAACGCTTGAGCTTCACTCAGCGTGCTCGGTACGACCTTGTCGGCTCCGGCATCGCGCGCGGCCTTGATTGCCTGACGCGCATTGCTCATCTCCTGCACAGGGGCACCTGCACACCCGGAGACGCTCATCGCGAGCGCGAGCATCAGAGGCGCAAACCAACTGCGAAGGGAAGGAGCCATCGATTCCTCACACCTCAAACGCCTTTTCAAAAAGCGCGGTGACGGCAGCTTTACGTCGAGACGGAACATTCTCTGCGCCCGTTCGAACATCGACGGCAGCCTCACGTACGTGCAATCCCTTCTTGGTCAGGCGTATTTGTTGTCCGTCGGCCTTGCGCTTTGCGTCCCGCGAGACCTGTCCGATCGAAGCTAACAACGAGAATCTACACCGTCAAGCTGCGGCCTCATACAATGCTTGCGTTAGCGTTCGCGCTTCTGCGTTGCGTTCGTCCCACACGAACATGCGCGCGAGCATGACTTACTGGAGAATCCTCGCGCATGTCGGAAATACTGGTTTTGTTTTATTCACGCAAAGGGAGCACAGCCGAGCTCGCGCGGCACGTCTGCCGAGGAATCGAGTCCGTGCAAGGCGCCCGCGCGCGATTGCGCACGGTGCCTCCAGTCGATACGGTGATCGAGCAAACGTTACCGCGTGTGCCCTCGGAAGGCCCGCCCTATGCGACCCACGACGACCTCCGCGAATGCGCCGGGCTCGTGCTCGGGAGTCCAACGCGCTTTGGCAACATGGCGGCGCCGCTCAAGCATTTCATCGACGGAACGAGTGCGCTTTGGGTGAGTGGCGCGCTCGCCGGCAAACCGGCCGCGGTGTTTACGTCCACCCAAACGATGCACGGCGGTCAAGAGACGACTTTGCTTTCGATGATGCTGCCGCTGCTGCACCACGGGATGTACATCGTCGGCTTGCCGTACACCGAGGTCGCGCTCAATCAGACGACGACCGGAGGCTCGCCGTACGGCGCAAGTCACGTCGCGGGCGCCGCGGTCCAAGCCAAGCTCTCAGAGGACGAGCGCACGCTCGCGCAATTGCTCGGGCGCCGAGTCGCGGAACTCGCCGTCCGGATCGCCCAGTCGAAATGAATAATGAAGCGCGCCTGCGCGCAGCGATCCTCTGCACCACTTCGGGGCTCGCGCTTCTAATTGCGGCCTGGATCCTAAGGGGGAACTTCTCCGTGATGCGCACAATCGGAGCGCTCGCCGCGGCGTTGCCACTCGCTGCCTTCGTCCCCTTCCTTGTGCGCGGACGAAGACGCGCTTACGCCGCACTCACGTTGTGCCTGGTCGCGTATCTCACGTTCTCGCTCATGGAGCTCGTGGCGAACCCCGCCGCTCGCGCGTGGGCAAGCGCGTCGCTGCTGTCGACCTTCGCACTCTTCGTACTATTGATCGCGTACCTGCGTGTTACGCGCGGGGGACATTCCTCGGCATCGACGAGTGTGCCCAAACAAAGCGAACACTAGGGGACATTCCTCGACGGCGAGGAAAGTCCCCGCAGTACCTCTCGCACGAACGGCACAGTGAGCTTGCGCTGCGCGATGAGCGATGCCTCATCGAGTTGATCCAGGAAGGCACTGAGGCTCGCCATGTCTCTCGGCATGCGTCGCTGCAGATATTGAACCGTCTCTTCCGGCAGCTCGAAGCCTCGCAACAGAGCGCGTCGTTGCAGCGCTTGCATCTGCTCATTGTCGTCGAGTGTCTGCAGCGTGAGCACGATCCCACCGTTGAGACGGGAAGCGAGATCGCGAAGCTTGAAGTCGAGCCCTGCCGGTGGACTCGCGCCGGAGACGACCAAGTGCCCTCCATGCTCGTCGAGCTCTTGATGCAAGCGAAAGAGCGCACGCTCCGCGGCCGAATTCCCCGCGACGAGCTCCGCATCGTCGACTGCGACGAGCGCAAGCTCGCCGTAGCCCGTGAGTGCCTCGGCATCGCCGCCGAGCTCGCGTAACGGAACGTACGCCGTGGTCTCGCCGCGCGCACTCCACTGCACGCACGCCGCTTGGAGGAGATGTGTCTTGCCCGAGGCATGAGGCCCATGCAGCCACACGCACGTCGGCGGCACGCCGGGCGCCAGGGCGACGAGCGCATCCACGGCAGGCTGGTTGCGACCGGCGAAATAGCTCGCGAAGACCGAGCTATCGCGCAGCCGCACGCGAAGCGGGATTTGCGTCGGCTTCATGCAACGCCGCGGCGTTGGCGGCTTGCCGCGATTGCTTTGCGAGAATAGGTAATCACGTAGTCGAGGCCGCTGACGACCGTCGTGACGAAAACGAACGCGCCGAGCACCGTCAACAGCGGCTCGGCGAAGCGATTGAATGCCGCGGCGCCGACGACGAGCAGAAGATAGAGCACCTGGCATAGCGTATTCAGCTTGCTCACGAGCGTCGGCCGCCCGTTCGGATACCCATACAACGCGTTGTACGCGATCGCACCGCCTGTGATCGTGAGGTCTCGCGCGATGGCGGTCGCGGCTAACCAGATGGGAACGTGCCCCAGGATCGCCAACGTGAGAAAGACGCTAACGAGCAAAAGTTTGTCCGCGAGGGGATCGAGGATTTTTCCGAGCTCAGAGGTCCAACCGAAGCGTTTCGCGAGAAAGCCGTCGAGCCCATCCGTCGCCGCAGCGATCGCGAACATCCACAGTGTCGACCAATATTCTCCGCGCGCGAGCAAGGCTGCGATCGGTACGACGAGCAGCATGCGAAACACGCACAGCGCGTTTGGAATGTGCCGCAGCATGGGATGCTATTTCTGGTAGCGGAACGACAGACGGGCAGCCGCCGGGTCACCGGACGGCTCGGCCTGCGTGGGCACGAGCCGAGGATCGAGCGCGATCGCACGCTGCAGAGTCGATGCAGTACCTCGCACTGCGAGCTCGAACAGCATGGTGTCGCCCATGACGCGTTCGACGGCGACGCTCCGCACGAGCGTCATGCCCTCCAAGTAGTTGAGCGTCGACGCGTACGCGTCGAGATCCGCAATGCCGCTCACTTCCACGCGGACGCGGCTCAATGCCGCTCCTTCAGCGGCGAACACGCGTGCGAAAGCATCCGCTGTCGAGTGAATCGCCTCCTCGAATGTGCCACCGCTTTGCGTCACGCCGTCGACCGTCGCCAAAATCCAGCGCATCGAGCCCGAGCGGCTCCCACGCCCAACGAGGATCGCATTCGCGCCGTTGCGCTGCGCGATTTGTAGCAGCGAGCCCGCGGCGCCTTCGCCCATGCTGAGGATGTTCTGGTCTTGCGAATCGAGCGCACCCCATTGCAAGGGCACACCACGCTCGCGCGCGACGGCGCTCAAACGTTCCTTATCCGCCGGCGGCAGGTCCGCGCTGAGCCAACCGCTACCCATATCGTCGAGATTGAGCGCGACGAGCGTCTGCGGTCGCTCGCGGCCCCAAATCGGCAACCCTGCCTCCGTCAACATGCGGTCGATAGAGACGTCGTCGAATCCTACTTGCAGGACGTTGTCCTGTGTGATGCCGTAGCGCTGCACGAACTGCCGTGCGTTGCCGAGCGCCGGTCCGAGCCGCTCCGGGGCATCGCGGCGCCCACTCACGCGGATCGCGACGATCTTGAGCGCTTCGACGAACGCAGCGTCTTGTGAGCTGGACACCGGCTGTGCAGCCTCGTACAGGTCCTCGACCGTCACGGCCGCGGCGAGGGGCGGCAACATGAGCGCTACGAGAACGCCACACCAAAGCTTCTTGCAGATGGAGGAGATCATGGAAAAAACACAAGCATCCTTCTCGGGGCACAGCGTTCCGCCCGCCCTTATCGTCACGGCCGTGTAAAATAACACAGCCACCTTCGCGTAAGATCCAAGCCCCTCGAGGGCAGTCCGTGCGAGTGCTGCGAGCAGCCGAGGGTGCCCCCGTCATTAGCGAGTTCGTCGGTAAAATTTATGTCTCCTCCTCCCGGTTCGATCACGTACAAAGACGCAGGCGTCGATATTGAAGCCGGCGACGAGCTCGTCGAGCGCATCAAGCCTCTCGTCAAACGCTCGATGCGCCCCGAAGTACTCACCGGCCTGGGAGGTTTCGGCGCGCTCTTCGAGCTGCCCTTCGAACGCTACAAGAAACCGGTGCTCGTCTCGGGCACCGATGGCGTCGGCACGAAGCTTAGGCTCGCGATCGAAACGGGCAGACACGAGACCATTGGCATCGATCTCGTCGCCATGTGCGTGAACGATGTCGTCGTGCAAGGGGCCGAGCCCCTCTTCTTCCTCGACTACTACGCCACCGGCAAGCTCAGCGTGCCGCAAGCCGAGGCGGTCATCAAAGGCATCGTTGAAGGGTGCGTACAAGCGGGCGCGGCGCTCATCGGCGGCGAGACCGCCGAGATGCCGGGGATGTACGCTGAAGGTGACTATGACCTCGCGGGCTTTTGCGTTGGGATCGTGGAGAAGGATGCGATCATCGACGGCAGTCACACGCGTCCCGGCGACACGATCATCGGTTTGCCCTCGTCGGGTCCGCATTCGAACGGCTATTCATTGATTCGCAAGCTCCTGCAGACGACGAAGTCGACCCCGACGACGAAGCTCGGCGCAGGCTTGCTCTACGATGCCCTCCTCGCGCCGACACGCATCTACGTGAAGCCCGTGCTCGCGCTCGCGAAAACCGTTTCCATTCACGGCATCGCTCACATCACCGGCGGGGGACTTTCCGAAAACATTCCCCGCGTCGTGCCGCATGGACTCGAGGTCATGTTGAGTGCGCAGACCTGGAAGCGTCCGCCAGTGTTCGATTGGCTGCAGAAGGCGGGCAACATCGCTCCGGCGGAAATGTATCGCACATTCAACTGCGGCATCGGGATGACGATCTGCGTCGGCGCGGAGCACACAGACAAAGCCATGAAGTGCCTACGCGAACACGGCGAGGAGCCCGTCATCATCGGCGAGGTCCGCCGGGGCGATGGCGGCGTGACCATTCGCGAATGACGTCGAGCGAGCCTTCATCGGCATCCGGTGAGGCGCCGACGCCCATCGTCATCCTCATCTCCGGGCGCGGCAGCAACATGCGCGCGATCGCGGATCAGGCGCTCGCAGGCAACCTGCCGGTCACGATCCGAGCAGTCGTCAGCGATAAGGCCAATGCCGGCGGTCTCGAGATCGCCCGTTCGCTCGGGATCGAGACTCGCAGCGTGTCGCCCAAGAGCTTTCCATCGCGGGAAGCGTATGACGAAGCGCTGGCCGATCTCGTCGCGTCGTTCGAGCCCGCACTCATCGTGCTTGCGGGCTTCATGCGCATCCTCACGCCACGGTTTATCGACCGCTTCCCTGGACGAATATTGAATATTCACCCCTCGTTACTGCCGAAGTACCGCGGGTTGCACACGCATCAACGGTGTCTCGAAGCGGGTGACTGCGATCACGGCGTGAGCGTGCACTTCGTCACACAGGAACTCGATGGCGGCCCGGTCATTATTCAGGCATGCGTTTCCGTTCGAGCAGATGACTCCGTGGACAGCCTTTCAGCCCGAGTTCAGCAGCAGGAACACATCATCTATCCCCAAGCGATCGACTGGTTCGCCCGCGGACGGCTCAAGCTCGAGAACGGGCAAGCGCATCTAGATGGCAAACCGCTCGTCGCGCCCGTCGTCATCGACGTCCGAGGAACCTGAGTGCACGCAAATCGGATGAACAAGCTTCGCTCGCAAGCATGCGCGTTCATCCTCGTCGTCGCAGCCAGCTTCGGCGCACGCGCGGATTCTCAAGCATTCCCGCCCGAGTTCACGGCGACGTACGCGGCCTCATATCGCGGTATCGAAGCCGGCAATCTCACGTTCAAGCTTCGCCCCGCCGAGAACGGCCGTTATATCTACGAGACGCAAGCCGATCCCAGCTTCCTCGCACGCCTCGTCGTGAGCCGCAACGCGCTCGAACGCAGCGAGATGGTGATCGACGAGAACGGCGTGCGGCCGCTCGAATGGACGCTCGACGACGGCAAGGCGGGCGACAAGGATGACGGTCGGCTCTCGTTCGATTGGGACAATGAGCGCGTCACCGGAGTCGCCGACGGACAGAAGATCGATTTGCCGACCGAGCCTCGATTGCAGGATCGCTTGTCGATTCAGATCGAAGTCATGACCGCGCTCTTGCGCGGCGAGGAGCCCGGCACCATCCCGCTCATCGATGATGAGCGCGTGAAGCGTTATACCTACCGACGCACGGGCACCGCCACACTCGACACCCCGCTCGGCTCCTTAGACACGATCATCTACGAGAGCGCGCGCGAAGGCTCCTCGCGACTCTCCCGCTTCTGGATGGCGCCGACGCTCGACTACCTCCCCGTTCGCGCGGAACAGATACGCAAGGGGAAGGTGGAAACGGTGATGGAGATCCGCTCGCTCGAGCGGAAATCGGGCACGCCTTAGGCCTTCGGCAGCGTCACGCCCTGCTGCCCCTGATACTTTCCGCCTCGATCCTTGTACGACGTCTCGCAGACCTCGTCCGACTCGAGGAATAGCATCTGCGCGACGCCTTCGTTCGCATAGATCTTTGCAGGCAACGGCGTCGTGTTCGAGAACTCGAGCGTCACGTGCCCCTCCCATTCCGGCTCGAGCGGCGTCACGTTGACGATGATCCCACAGCGCGCATAGGTGGACTTGCCCAAGCAGATCGTCAGCACGTTCCGAGGGATGCGGAAATATTCGACCGTCCGCGCAAGCGCAAAGGAGTTCGGCGGGATGATACAAACATCTGACTTCACGTCGACGAAGCTGCCCGAGTCGAAATTCTTGGGATCGACGATCGTCGAGTTGATGTTCGTGAAGATCTTGAACTCGTTCGCGCACCGTACGTCGTAGCCGTAGCTCGACGTTCCGTACGAGATAATCTTGCCGTTCGTGCCCTCGCGAACCTGCCCCGCTTCGAAAGGCTCAATCATGCCCTTCTCCGCCATGCGGCGAATCCAGCGGTCGGCTTTGATGCTCATGAATACTCCTAGGAGGGAAGCGGTTAGCGGTTAGCGGTTAGCGGTTAGTTAGGATGCGCTGTCGCGCCCGTCTCGGTTGCAAGACGCCCTTCTGGTTGCAAGGTTAAGAGAGCTCGAGGCTGCGGGCTAGAGGCTGGGGTGGTGGTGCACTCTGGCTAACCGCTAACCGCTTACTCAGTTGTCTTCGATGGAAATCGTCGGGAACGCAGTGGGCGACGTAATGTTCGCGCGCGCAAGGCTGCCCGCCGTTCGACGAGCGAAGTCACGATAGGCTCGGCCGATGGTGCTATCCGGCTCGGCAATCACCGTGGGACGTCCTGCGTCCGTCTGCTCGCGAATGCGAATATCGAGCGGCAGCTCGCCGAGCAATTGCACACCGTACTGCTCCGCCATGCGTTGCCCGCCGCCCGCGCCAAAGATGTGCTCCTCGTGCCCGCACTTCGAACAGAGGTGAGTGCTCATGTTCTCCACGATGCCGAGCACAGGCACTTCGACCTTCTGGAACATCCGTAGACCCTTGCGCGCATCGAGCAGCGCGATGTCTTGCGGCGTCGACACGATGACGGCGCCGCTCACGGGCACGCGCTGCGACAGCGTGAGCTGGGTATCGCCGGTGCCCGGCGGCATGTCGACGATCAGATAATCCAAGTCGCCCCATTGTGTCGTTTCGAGCAGCTGCACCAGCGCCTGCGTCACCATCGGGCCTCGCCACACCATCGGCTGCTCTTCGTCGATGAGAAATCCGATCGACATGACTTTCACGCCGTGGGCGATCGGCGCAATCATCGAGCGTTGGTCGGGACTCGTGGGGCGCTCCTTGCTGAGGCCCATCATCATGGGCTGACTCGGCCCATAGATGTCGGCGTCCAGCAGGCCGACCGCAGCGCCCTCTTGGGCGAGCGCGAGCGCGAGATTCGCGGCCGTCGTCGACTTGCCGACACCGCCTTTACCCGAGGCGACGGCAACGATGTTGCGAATGCCCTGGATGCGTTTGAGGTTCTGCTTGACTGCGCGAGCCGCGACGTCCCAGGTCACCTGCACATCGAGCTCGATCGCGGGATCGATTTGCGCGACGGCCGCCTTCAGCGCAGCCGCGAGCTCCGCACCGTAGCGGCGCGCGGGAATCGGCAGCTGCAGGGCGACCACGGCACGGCCTTTCTCGATATCTATCGAGCGGATCGCCCCAATCTCAGCCAGGGACAACCCGATATACGGGTCGGCATAACGACCAATGGATTCGCGTATCGCGGATTCGGGGTCTGTGCTCATGGCGATTTGGAGCGCGGTGCACGCGGGTGACGGGGCTGCGAATTGTAGCGGATCGCGCGGATCCGAGGCCTTTCAAGGAGCTAGCAACAGTCTGTGCTCTGCGACACAGCGGCCCGTGGCATAATCCAGCACATAAGCTGCAGACGAACGACGTGCCCCAGTTTTATAAGTAGCCACAGGGAGCGGATCTCGACTCCTCAGCGGCGGGGCGCTGGCGCACAACGGGCGCGTAGTACGCGATGGATACCGAGACGACTCGATGAGTTTCTTTTCAGATCTGAGAGCCGAGCGGCTGATTGCTGAGATCCGCGGCATCGCAGACCCACTGAATCCCGAATCGCAGAAGGCGTTCCAGAAGCTTGCGAAGATCGGCCCAGGGGCGATTCCGAAGATCCTCGATGCGCTCGCCGTTGCCGACAAGAAGGAAACAGCCGCGTATGTCGACATCCTGACGCAGCTCGCCGATAACAAGACCTTTCCGATCATCGTGCAAGGCTTGGTGGACGGAAATCCGCGTACGATCGCGGCGATCGGGCTCGCACTCTCGGCGAGTCGCAACTACAGCCCGACGCTCTTGATCGAGCTCCTCGATCGCGATGACGTCTCGAAGCCTGCCGTGCTCGAGATCATCAACTCACAGAAGAACCGCTTCACGGTGCGCGACCTCCTGCAGCACGCGTACAGCCAAGAGGCGAACGAGAAAGCCGCGCTCTTCCGCATCATCGGCGAGCTCGCGGACGAAAGCTCGATCCCGGAGCTCACGAGCCGCATCGAAGGCAAGGACTCGGTCGCGCGGATGCACATCATCAACATCCTGTCGCGCTTCAACCGACCGGATGTCGCGGCGGCGATCGAGACGCAGCTTCGCGATCCGAACAAGATGATTCGGCAAGCCGCGCTCAATGCGCTTTCGAAGATGGACGGCCCGATTCAGATCGGCCCCGTTTGTCAGCTTCTGCGCGATCCGGACCTCGAGGTCGCGAACCGCGCGATCGACGTCGTCGTGCGCGCGAAAGATCCCGAGACGATGAAGTACCTCGTCGAGGTCCTGAAGGATGAGAACGAGTACGCGCGTCGCGCCGCCGTCGAGGTTCTGAATCACCTCGGCACCGCGCGCGACATCAAACACCTGCTGCAAGTCATCAAGGACGACGACTGGTGGGTGCGAACGCGTGCCGCAGACGCGCTCGGACGCATCGGCGGACCGCGCGTTGTCGATGCCGTGATCGAGCTCGTGCGCGACGAAGACGAAGACGTTCGTCGTGCCGCGATCGAAATCCTGAATCAGACGAAGGACGAACGCGCTGTCAATTTCCTGATCGAGGCGACGAAGGACAAGGACTGGTGGGTCAGCGAGCGCGCGGTCGATGCGCTCGCAGAGATCGGCAGCAAGAAGGCACTCCCGGCGCTCATGGAACTGCTCAACGCGAACAACACGCGCTCGCTGCCGACGGTCGCACGTGCGCTCGGCAAGCTCGGCGATGCGCGCACGATCGAGCCGCTCGTGAAGCTGCTCGAGCGCCCGGAGAAAGAGATCAGGGTCGAGGCCATCAACGCGCTCGCCCGACTCGCGGACGACAAGCGCGCCGATACGGTTCGCAGCTACATCCAGAGCGCCGGCGCGGCGGCGACGGACGAAACGATCCAGCACGCTGCGATTCGCGCAATCGAGGAAATCGATGCGCGCTACTCGAGCACGGCGGTGGCAGCGCAGGTGAAAGCGGCGAAGATGGCCGAGCCCGCGCGCACGCTCCTGATCGACAAGGGCGATGTCGATGCCGTCATCAAGAAAGCGGAAGAAGCGTCCACCGCCACTCAGAAGCTCGATATCTCGACGCTCAAGCCGGGCGATGTGGTCGAAGGCCGCTACAAGTTCATCGAGAAGATCGGCAAAGGCGCGTTCGGTACGGTGCTGCTCGTCGAGGACACCGTGGTCGACGAGCGCCTCATCCTCAAGTTCTTGAACCCGAACGTCTCGCAAGACGAAGAGATGATGAAGCGTTTCGTGCACGAGCTGCGCTACTCGCGCAAGATCACGCACAAGAACGTCATCCGCATCTACGACTTCTTGTACATGCGCGGGAACTACGCCATCTCGATGGAGTACTTCCCCTCGCACACGCTCGGCAGCGAGATCGTGAACGAGCAGCCGCTGCCGCTACCGCGCGCGATCCAATACGGCATCGACATCGCGACCGGCATGACGATTGCGCACCAGGCAGGCATCGTCCATCGCGACCTGAAGCCCGCGAACATCCTCATCAACAACGAAGGCCTGCTCAAGATCGTGGACTTCGGCGTGGCTGCCGCGCACAAGGAAGGCGATACGCAGCTCACGAAGACCGGCTACGTGATCGGTTCGCCGAAGTACATGGCGCCGGAGCAAATCCTCGGCAAGAAGGTGGACGAACGCGCCGATATCTACAGCGTCGGCGTCATCCTCTACGAAATGGTGACCGGCGTGCCGCCGTACAGCCGCGGCGACCACATGTCCGTGATGTACCAGCACGTTCAGGGCAAGGCGAAGCCGCCGCTTGAGGTAAACCCCCAATTGCCGAGGCCGGTATCCGAGATAGTCGTCAAAGCAATGTCGGTCGATAAGCTCAAGCGCTTCCAGAGCATGGATGAGCTCAGGGTGGCCTTGGAAAAGGCGCTCTAGCGCAGCGGTGCTGCGCACCGTTAGGAGGGGGGCTGGAGGCGGGGGGCTGGAGGCTGTACCCTCCAGATATTCAATAACTTCTACCACCTGCTGCATGCTCGTAGCCCTTCCATTCCTGATTTGCGCGCGAAGCCCGAATTCGGGAATTCTGGCTCCAGCCTCCAGCCTCCAGCCTCCAGCCTTTTCGCCATGGCCCGCATCGACGCATTTCTAAAGCTGGGCACCGACCAGGGCTGCTCGGACATCCATTTCGCCGTCGGCTTGCCGCCGATGCTGCGCATGCATGGCGATCTCTTGCCGATCAAGTTTCGCGACTTGAGCCAAGCAGAGCTCGAAAGCTACATCGCCGAGATCATGAGCCGTCCCAATCAGGACGCGCTGCGCCGGGGCCACGACGTCGACTTCTCGTATGTCTCGGCAAACGGCGGTCGCTTCCGCGTAAACGTTTTTCGTAAGGAGACAGGCGTCGGCGCGACATTCCGCGCCATTCCTTCCGATGTGCCGACGTTGGATCGGCTCGGCTTGCCGCCGATCGTGAAGAAACTGTGCGATCACCATCAGGGCATGATCCTCGTGACGGGATCGACCGGCACGGGCAAGTCGACGACGCTCGCGGCAATGATCGATTATCTGAACGCGACGCGGCGCCTCAACATCATCAGCCTCGAGGATCCGATCGAGTTCGTGCACAAGAGCAAGCAGAGCCAGATCATCCAGCGCGAACTCAACACGCATCTCCCCTCCTTCGCCGAAGGCGTGCGCGCCGCGATGCGCGAAGATCCCGACGTCATCCTCGTCGGCGAGTTGCGCGATGCGGAGACGATCCGCTGGGCCATGACGGCCGCGGAAACCGGACACCTGGTGCTCGGAACGTTGCACACGACCGGCGCGGTCAAGACGATCGACCGGGTCGTGGACGCGCTGCCCGCGGACGAGCGAGAACAGACGAAGAGCTTCCTGTCGCAAAGTCTGATCGCGGTCATCACGCAGGTGCTCGTGAAAACGGCAGATCAGCGCGGTCGCAAGGCGATCTGCGAAGTCATGGTCGTGACGCGCGCGATCGGCAAGCTGATCATGACCGATCAGACGCACCAGATTCCGTCGCAGCTGCAAACCGGCAAAGAGCTCGGCATGCAGATGCTGGATCAAGCGCTGCTCGCGAATGTGCAGTCGAAAGAAATCGACCCTGACGATGCCTATGTCTACGCGACCGACAAACGGCTGTTCGCGCGCTACGTGACGGATACGAGCGTGCTGCCGAAGTTGGATTTGGCACCGGGCTGAGCCGGCGAGGTCATCGTGAGTACAGAACTGAGCACCCCGACCAGCGGCAGCACCGCCCAACCGGTCTCGCGCCGCATCGACGAGTATCTCAAGGAAGTTCTCGCCAAGAACGGCTCGGACCTGCACTTCATTGCGGGCGACCCGCCGCGCGTACGCTTGTACGGCGAGTTGCAGAACCTGCGGCAGGAAGTGCTCGCGCCAGAGTTCGTCGAAGAGGTCTTGCGCGAAATCATGCCCCGCGCGGCGCAGCTTCGCCTCGAAGAAAAACACGGCGCCGACTTTGCCTACATCATTCCAGGCGTCTCGCGCTTTCGTGTGAACGTCATGCGTCACTTGTATGGTCTTGGCGCGGTGTGCCGAGCCATCCCGTCGAAGGCGCTGACGCTCGATCAGCTCAACATGCCGGATGCCGTGCGCAACCTCTGTAAGGTCAACAACGGCTTGATCCTCGTCACCGGGAAGACCGGTTCCGGCAAGTCGACGACGCTCGCGGCGATGATCGACGACATGAACTCGCGCCTGAAGGGCCACATCCTCACGATCGAAGATCCGATCGAATTCGTGCACCCGCGCAAGAACTGCCTCGTGAGCCAGCGCGAGATCGGCTCTCACAGCCCTTCGTTCTCGGAAGCGCTGCACTCGGCACTGCGCGAAGATCCCGACGTCATCCTCGTCGGCGAGTTACGCGACTACGAGACGATGAGCATCGCGGTGACCGCGGCGGAGATGGGCATTCTCGTGATGGGCACGCTGCACACGAACGGCGCGGCCGCCACGGTCGATCGCATGGTGAATGCCTTCCCTGCCGACAAGCAGTCGCACGTCCGCGCGATGCTGTCGACGTCCCTGCGCGGCGTCATCTCACAGCAGCTCATTCCGCGCGCGGGCAAACCCGGACGCGTCGCAGCCCTCGAGATCCTGGTGAACACCCCCGCGGTCGCGAACCTCATTCGCCAAGGCAAGCTGGATCAGCTCGAGAACACGATGCAAAGCGGCGCTCAGTTCGGCATGCGCCTCATGGATTCGGCCATCCAGGAGCTCCTCGATAAGGCCGTCATCTCGGGCAAGGACGCGTACAAGAAGGCGATCAACAAGGCGAAATTCGAGCAGTTCAAAGACGTGGGCTGATCGCCCCGTGGCATAATCGCGGCTTTTCCCGGCCGCGCCACCGCTCATGCGCCATCTCTTCGTTACCACTGCTCTGCCCTACGCTAATGGGCCGTTCCACATCGGCCACATCATGGAGTACATCCAGGCCGACATCTGGGTGCGCTTCCAACGCATGGTGGGCAATCAGGTGCATTTCGTCTGCGCGGACGACGCGCACGGTG
Organism: Lysobacterales bacterium; assembly: GCA_044506405.1. Lineage (GTDB taxonomy): Bacteria > Pseudomonadota > Gammaproteobacteria > Steroidobacterales > Steroidobacteraceae > Steroidobacter. Next base: position 37,943 of record JBIQKP010000007.1, read on the forward strand.
CCCCGATCATGCTCAAGGCAGAAGCGGAAGGCGTCACGCCCGAGGAGCTCGTTGCACGCATCGCAGCAGACCGCGCGCAATATCTTCAGGGCTTCGCGATCTCGTTCGATCACTGGCATTCAACGCATTCGCCTGAGAACGTCGAGCTCTCGACCGATATCTATCGCAAGCTCAAGGCCGCGGGTTTCATCTATGTGAAGCCGGTCGAACAGTTCTTCGATCCCGTCAAGCAAATGTTCTTGCCGGATCGATACATCAAGGGCGAATGCCCGAACTGCCACGCGAAGGAGCAGTATGGCGACGCGTGCGAAGTCTGCAGCACCGTCTACGCACCGACCGACCTCATCAATCCGTTCTCGACGCTGTCGGGTGCAACACCCGTGCGTAAGACCTCGGATCATTACTTCTTCAAGCTGTCGGATCCGCGCTGCGTCGAGTTCTTGACCGAATGGTTGAGCGCACCCGGCCGCTTGCAGCCTGCCGTTGCGAACAAGGCGCGCGAGTGGCTCAAAGGCCAAGGCGATCAAGCACTCAGCGACTGGGACATCTCGCGCGATGCCCCCTACTTCGGCATTCCGATTCCCGATGCGCCAGGCAAGTTCTTTTACGTGTGGTTGGATGCTCCGGTCGGCTATCTCGCCTCGCTCAAGAGCTACTTCGACTGCGGTAAGGCGCGCGCGAACGGCGAAACACGCAGCTTCGATGAGTTCCTGGCCTCGCCCGACGTCGAGCAGATCCACTTCATCGGCAAGGACATCATCTACTTTCACACGCTCTTCTGGCCGGCGATGCTGAAGTTCGCGGAGCGTAAGATCCCGGACCACATCTACGTGCACGGTTTCATCACCGTGTCCGGCGCGAAAATGTCCAAGTCGCGCGGCACAGGCATTAGCCCGCTGCGCTATCTCGACGTCGGCATGAACGCCGAGTGGCTGCGCTACTACCTCGCCGCGAAGCTCAATGCGAACGTCGAAGACCTCGACTTCAATCCAGACGACTTCATCGCACGCGTGAACAGCGATCTCGTCGGCAAGTACGTGAACATCGCGAGCCGTGCGGCGGGATTCATCACGAAGCGTTTCGGCGGTCAGGTGCTCGCGGTCGACACGAATCGCGAAGTCGCAACCGCGAAATGGGCCGCGCTCGCACGCGAGCGTGAAGCGCGCATTCGCGAGTACTACGAAACCCGAGAATTCGGCAAAGCCGTGCGCGAGATCATGGAGCTTGCCGACGAGATGAACGCTGCGATCGATCGCGAGAAGCCGTGGGAGATCGCGAAAGACACCGCACAAGCCGAGCGTCTGCATCAGGTGTGCTCCGACTGCATTCACGCCTTCCGTCGCTTGACGCTCTATCTCGCACCGATTCTGCCGCGCACGGCGGAGCGCGCGGCCGGGCTCTTGGGCTTGCCGTTGCCGATTCGTTGGACGCAACTGAACGAAGACGCGGCCGTTACGATCAAGCCCTATGAGCACCTCATGCAGCGAGTCGACCCGAAGCAACTCGAAGCGCTGTTCGACGCCGTCCCTGCAGCGCAGACGAAGAGCTCGTCTTCACCCAGCCCCCAGCCCCCAGCCTCCAGCCCTTCCGAAGTCACGATCGACGACTTCGCGAAGCTGGATCTCAGGATCGCAAAGATCGTCGCCGCCGAGACCGTCGAAGGTGCGGACAAGTTGCTCAAGCTCACGGTGGACATCGGCGATGCGCAGCGAACCGTATTCGCGGGCATCCGCTCCGCTTACACACCGGAGCACCTGACCGGCCGCCTGACGCTGGTGCTCGCGAACTTGAAGCCGCGCAAGATGCGCTTCGGCACCTCTGAAGGCATGGTCCTCGCCGCAGGTCCGGGCGGGAAAGACATCTTCCTCCTCGCCCCCGACACCGGGGCGCAGGTGGGAATGAAGGTCAAGTAGCGCGGGCGGCTCGAGCCCCCGCGCGAGCTAGAATAGAGGCTCCGCGCCGATTGACCCGAGGCCCGAGCTCCACCGATCGACCGAGTGCTCCATGTCCTCCCTCCTTCTCATCCTCCTCAGCGCCGTGCTCGTGAGCGTCGTCGCGATTCGCGGGATCGAGGGCTGGCGCCCGTTCGCGGACACCGCCGATGTCTACCAGAACGCCGTCGGCGTCGTGCAAGCGCACACGATCGCCATTCCGCTGGTGGCAATCTCGACCTGGCTCCTCAGTACGCTCGTGCTCGAGCCGTTGCAGCTCTCGTATTTGCGCACGCCGGCATTTGTCGCCATCGTGCTCGCAACCGTGTCCTTCGTGGAGCTCATCGTGCGACGCGCAGGCACGCGCGTACCGGCGCGCCCCGCTTTCGCGACGTTGCTTGCAACGAACAGCGCGCTACTCGGGATCGCGCTCTTGGGTCGCGGGCTCGCGCCTGAATTCTTTCAGGTGTTGGTGCTCGCGGCAGGTGCGGCAGCGGCCTTCGCCGTGTTGCTCCTGTCGGCGGCCACGATCTACGAACGCGTACGCTATGCCGACGTCCCCGAGCCGTTCAAAGAAGCGCCGATCACGTTGGTTTTCGTCGGCCTCATGGCACTCGGTTGCATGGGCTTCATCGGGCTTCTTCCGGAATGACCGCGATCGTTGCATTCGGCGTGATGATGAGCTTGGCGGGGTTATCGCTGCTCGCAAGCCGCGTTGCCGCGCGCGCCGCCGACGCGAGCGCGCGCGATAGACTCATCGAGCGCATCAACGATGCGCTCCCGCAAACACAATGCGGTCGCTGCACGTTCGCCGGGTGCAAACCGTATGCGACTGCGCTCGCGGAAGGCACAGCGGACATCAATCAATGCCCCCCGGGTGGCAATACGACGGCGCACACCCTTGCCGCACTGCTGAACCGCCCCGCAAAGCCGGTCGACCCCCAGTTCGGGGTGATGCCTTCCACGCCGATGATCGCGTGGATCGATGAACCCGCGTGCATCGGCTGCACGAAATGCATTCAAGCGTGCCCAGTGGATGCGATCGTCGGTGCATCGCGCCACATGCATACGGTGATCGCGGCCGATTGCACCGGCTGCGAGCTGTGCATTCCACCCTGCCCGGTCGATTGCATCCACATGCGACCGGCCTCGACATCCGTCACCGAAGTGATTGGCGACCGACGCCGCGCGCTCGCGAGTTGAACGATGCTGCAAGGGACCGGTGCACGCGGAGGTTTGCGACTCGAAGCACACAAGGAACGCTCGACGCGCGACCCGATCGCGAAGGCTGCCGCGCCTTCGATCGCGGTGCTGCCGCTCGATCAACACGCAGGTCATGCGTCGGAGCCCGTCGTCGCCGTCGGCGATCAAGTCGCCATCGGCCAGCCCATTGCACGACCCGCCGCTGAAGTGAGCGCGTGGCTCCATGCGCCGATCTCAGGTCGCGTGATTGCGATCGAGGCGCGTCCTTCCGCCACTCACGCGGGCGCGCCCGCGAATAGCATCGTCATCGAGAACGACGGGCTCGAAACGTTGCATTCTCCCGAGACTGCGAATCGAGATTTCCGCTCGATGGAGGCACTCGAGTTGCGCGAGTCGATCGGACGCGGCGGCATCGTGGGCCTTGGCGGGGCTGCCTTTCCGACACTGCCGAAACTCGCGAGCGGTGCACAGGCCGCGACGATCACGCTCTTGATCAACGGCGCGGAATGCGAGCCGTACATCAGCTGCGATGACATGCTGATGCGTGAGCGCGCGGAAGACGTGGTCCAAGGCGCTCGAATTCTGATGCATGCCTTGGAAGCGGGAGAATGCATCCTCGCAATCGAGGATGATGCGCCTCGCGCCGAGGAAGCGCTGCGCGCCGCGCTCGCCAACATCGACGCGCCGGTTCGCCTGCATGTCGTGCCGTCGGTGTATCCGTCCGGCGGCGAGCGACAGCTCATCGCGTCGATCTTCGGCCGCGAGGTTCCCTTCGCGGGCTTACCGCCCGATATCGGCATTCTGTGTCACAACGCCGGCACCGCGGCCGCGGTCGCGCGTTGGGTGCGCGACGGCGAGCCGCTCATCAAGCGCATCGTGACGATCACCGGCGATGGCGTCGCACGCGCGCGCAACCTCGAAGTGCGCATCGGCACGCCGATCGCACAACTCATCGGCGAATGCGGCGGCTACACACCGCGCGTCGCGCGGCTGCTGATGGGCGGCACGATGATGGGCATGGCGTTGTCGAGCGATGAGATTGCCATCGTGAAAGGAACGAACTGCATCGTCGCCGCATCGGCCATGGACTTACAGCCGCGCGAGGCCGAGATGCCCTGCATTCGCTGCGGCAACTGCGCGGAAGTCTGTCCCGCGTTCCTGCTCCCACAGCAACTCCACGTGAACGCGCGCGCAATGGACCTTGCGGGGTTGGAACGCTACGGACTCATGGACTGCATCGAATGCGGTTGCTGCGACTATGTGTGCCCCAGTCAGATTCCACTCGTCGAGCGATTTCGCGAGGCGAAGCCGAACCTCGCCGCGCATTTGATCGCTCGCGACAACGCGCGCGATGCGCGACTGCGCTTCGAGGAGCGCGCGCTGCGGTTGCAGCGGCTCGAGGCCGAGCAGCGTGACCGCTTGGAAGAAAAGCGCCGTCAGGCGCGCCGCAAGGAAAGCTAGCGTGCACTTCCCCACGTCTGCCCCGCCGCACGTCGTCGCGTCCACCACCGTCGCAAAGTTCATGCGGCTCGTGATCTATGCGCTCGTGCCAACGATCGCCGTGCACGTCATGTTCTTCGGACCCGGCCTGCTCATTCAGAGCGCACTCGCCATCTCGACGGCGCTCGTCGCCGAGGCGATTGCGCTGCGCCTGCGTAACAAGCCTGTTCGTCAATACCTCACGGATGGCACAGCCGTCATCACGGCGCTTCTGCTCGCGTTGTGCCTGCCGCCGCTCGCACCTTGGTGGCTCGTCGTCAGCGGTACCGCGTTTGCGATCCTGCTTGCGAAGCACGCGTTCGGCGGGCTCGGCATGAACATCTTCAATCCCGCGATGGTCGGGTACGCAGTGCTGCTCGTGTCGTTCCCGGCGCAACTCCTCACATGGCTACCGCCGGACGTCCCAGAGTTGCGCACGACCGAGCTGTCGTTCTTTCAGACGGCGGCAACGATCCTGACCGGCCAACTTCCCGATGCATTCCGCTGGGATGCGGTTACGTCACCGACTCCGCTCGATGCGCTGAAGACGAATCTCGCGATGGGCATGACGATGCAGGAGGCCCATGCGAGTCCGATCTTCGGCGGCTTCGGCGGGCGCGGTTGGGAATGGATCAATCTGGCGACGCTGATCGGCGGCATTGTCCTGCTCGCGCTTCGCATCATTCGCTGGCAGATTCCAGTCGCGATGCTCGGCTCCCTCGCCGTGTGTGCTTCGGTCATGTACGCGATCGATCCCGGCACTTACGCGGGGCCGGTCTTTCACCTCACCTCGGGCGCGAGCATGCTCGGCGCGTTCTTCATCGCGACCGATCCCGTGTCAGCGGCAACGAGCGATCGCGGGCGCCTCATCTACGCGAGCGGCATCGGCGTGCTCACCTATACGATTCGAACGTGGGGCGGTTATCCCGACGGTGTCGCGTTTGCCGTCTTGCTCATGAACCTCGCGGTTCCGCTGATCGATCGCTATACGATCCCTCGCATCTATGGACACGCAGAACGCCCCTGAGCGCGCGCCCGCGCGCCGCACAACCGCCGTTTCGGCGGCAGCGCTCGCGATCGCCCTGGCGCTCCTGACCGGCGTGCTCGTCTGGCTCGCGAGCGCGACACGCGAGCGCATCGCACTGAACCAACAATCCGGCGTGGCAGCGGGTCTCTCCGCGTTGCTGCCGTCGAACAGCTACGACAATCAACCGCTGCTCGATACGATCGATGTGATCGCGCCCGATTTCCTCGGGACATCGCGACCCATGCCTGTTTACCGTGCCCGCAAGAATGGGCGGCCCGTCGCAGCCGTGGTGCGTCCGATCGCGCCCGACGGTTATCGCGGGCCTATCGAGCTGCTCGTTGCGATCGCTTACGACGGCACGCTCATCGGCGTTCAAGTGTTGCGGCACAACGAAACACCTGGGCTCGGCAACCAATTCGAAACGCGCGAAGCGGATTGGCTACGCGATTTCGAAGGTCTGTCCCTCTCGAATCCGCCTCAACAGCGATGGACGGTCCGCAAGGACGGCGGCGATTTCGACGCCTTCACGGGTGCGACGATCACGCCGCGCGCAATCGTCAAAGCCGTGAGAAGATCGCTCGAGTTCTATCGAGCCAACCGAGACACCCTCTTTTCCTCGGACGCATAGATGAGCACCGAGACGGCAACCGGCAGATCGACGCGCGATGCGGATCTCATCCTCGTCGTCGCGCTGTGCCCGCTGATCGCCGCGAATGACACGATCGTGAGTGCCCTGACTCTCGGGATCGCGACGATTCTCGTCGGCTTGTTCTCGGCAAGCATCTTCGCGCTGCTGAAGCGGTGGATCGATGAGGACACCCGGCTCGTGGCGGCCCTGCTCGTCACTGCAACCGTCGTTGCGATCGTCGAGCTGGCATTGCGCGCCTGGTTTCATATCGCGCACGAAACCGTCGGCATCTTCCTCGCTTTGATCGTCTGCAATCTCGCACTCGTGCATCGCATGAGTCGTGCGAGCGAAACGTCGGGTGACCTGCTCCGCGGCGTGGCGAAGCTCACCGTTTCGATTGCGATCGTGCTGATCATCCTCGGCATCGCGCGCGAGATCGTCGGGCGCGGTTCGCTCCTCTACAATGCCCAGGCCCTGATCGGGTCTGTGGCGGGAGAGATTTCTTTGTTCCGGGTCGACATGGGATTCTTGCTCGCAATGCTCCCGCCCGGCGCCTTTCTCTCGTTCGGTCTTCTTCTCGCCGTTCGCAACTGGCTGCGGCGTCGGCACACGGTTTCCGAATGACTCCGAAAAAAATTCGCGCGATCTTCTCTCGCTTCAAAGACGCCAATCCCGCACCGACGACAGAGCTCGAGTATCGAACACCGTTCGAGCTGCTCGTCGCGGTCATCCTGTCGGCGCAGGCGACGGACAAGAGCGTGAACCTTGCAACGCAGGTGCTGTTCAAGCATGCGAATACGCCGAAAGCGATTCTGGCGCTCGGCGTCGAAGGACTGTCACCGTACATTCGCACGATCGGCCTCTTCAACACGAAGGCGAAGAACATCATCGAGATGTGTCGCATTCTGATCGGGCAATACGACGGAAAAGTGCCGCGTTCGCGCGAAGCACTCGAAGCGCTACCCGGCGTCGGCCGCAAAACTGCGAACGTGATCCTCAATACGGCATTCGGCGAACCGACGATCGCCGTCGATACGCACATCTTTCGAGTGGCCAACCGCACCGGGATTGCGCCGGGTCGAAACGTTCGGGAGGTCGAGGACAAGCTGCTCGCGGTCGTGCCGGAAGAATTTCGGCACGACGCCCACCACTGGCTGATCTTGCACGGTCGTTACACGTGCATTGCACGCAAGCCCAAGTGTCCCGAGTGTTTGATTCGGGATTTGTGCGAGTATCCGGCCAAGACCCTGGAAGAAGTGTAAGGTGTGAAGTGTAGAGTGTAAGGTCGGAACGGCGCACAGCGCCTCGGACACGACACGTCACACTTTACACTTCACACGTTACACGTCACACACGCGAAGCGAATGCCTTTCTTCGATACCCAATCCCGCGAAGACCTGCGCCGTTACTACGTCGAGGCGTGGCGCAAGCATCGTTCCGGCACGCCGATGGAGCCGCTCGAGGCGCAGATCGCGGATGTCGTCGCGCTTCACCCCGAGTATCACGCCGCGCTTGAAGATCTCGAGCGTGCGCTCGCAGGCGACTATACGCCGGAGGGCGGTCAGTCCAATCCGTTCTTGCACATGGGCTTGCATCTGGCGGTACGCGATCAGATCGCGACGAATCGTCCTGCCGGCATTCGTACGCTGTTCGAGGCGATTGCGCGCAAACGCGGCGACGAGCACGAGGCCGAACACGCAATCATCGAATGTCTCGCGGAAGCCCTTTGGGAAGCACAACGATCCGGCCGCCCGCCCGACGAACACGCGTACCTGGAACGCCTGAAGCAGCTTGCTTCCTAGGTCCAGACAAGCGTCCGAGCAACAAAGAACGGGACGTCTTTGTGCTCTTTGTCGTTCTTTGCGGTTAGCTCGATCTCTTACTCTTGCACCCGGGGACTACCGCACGCCCTGATCGAAGCGGCTGTGGTAAATTCCGCGCCTGCTTTGGACTCCGCGACCACCATGCCTGCGATCAAGCAAGAAGACGTCATTCAGAGCGTCGCCGACGCGCTTCAGTACATCTCTTACTATCATTCGCCCGACTTCATCAAAGCGATGACCGCGGCGTACGAGCTGGAGGCCAATCCCGCGGCGAAGGATGCGATCAAGCAGATCCTCGTAAACTCCCGCATGTGCGCGGAGGGACATCGACCGATCTGCCAAGACACGGGCATCGTCACGATCTTCGCCAAGGTCGGCATGGGAGTGCGCTGGGAAGCCGACATGAGTCTCGCCGAGATGATCAACGAAGGCGTACGTCGCGCCTACAATCATCCCGATAACAAACTGCGTGCATCGATCGTTGCCGATCCCGCGTTCGATCGAAAGAACACGCGCGACAACACGCCGGCAGTCATTCACATGGAAGTCGTTCCCGGCGACACGCTCGAGCTCGCCCTCGCCGCGAAAGGCGGCGGCTCCGAGAACAAAGCCGCGCTCACCATGTTGAATCCTTCCGACTCGATCGTCGACTGGCTGCTCGAGACCGTGCCTGAGATGGGCGCCGGCTGGTGTCCGCCCGGCATGCTCGGCATCGGCATCGGCGGCACGGCAGAAAAAGCCGTCGTGCTCGCGAAAGAATCCCTGTTCGATCCGATCGACATCCACGAGATTCGTGCACGCGGTCCGGCGAACAAGATCGAGGCACTGCGCCTCGAGATTCTCGACAAGATCAACGCGCTCGGCATCGGCGCGCAGGGCCTTGGCGGGCTGACGACGGTGCTCGACGTGAAGATCAAGGATTACCCGACGCACGCGGCATCGCTTCCGGTCGCTGTCATCCCGAACTGTGCGGCAACGCGCCACACGCATTTCGTGTTGGATGGCACGGGCCCCGCGAAACTCGATCCGCCACCGCTCGACATCTGGCCGAAGCTCACATACGAAGCGTCGCCGGATGCGCGCCGCGTCAACCTCGACGCGCTCACGCGCGAGGACGTTGCGAGCTGGCGGCCGGGCGAACGCTTGCTGCTCTCCGGCAAGATGCTCACCGGACGAGATGCCGCGCATAAACGGCTCAGCCAACTGATCGAGGCGGGCAAGCCGCTTCCCGACGGACTCGATTTCAAGAACCGCGTGATCTACTACGTGGGCCCTGTCGATCCGGTGAAGGAGGAAGCCGTGGGTCCTGCGGGCCCGACGACTGCGACGCGCATGGACAAGTTCACGCACCTGATGCTTGCGAAGACCGGCCTCATCGCGATGGTCGGCAAGGCAGAGCGCGGGCCCGAAGCGATCGACGCGATCAAGGAGCATCGTGCCGCCTATCTGATGGCGGTCGGGGGCGCCGCGTACCTCGTGTCGAAAGCGATTCGCTCGAGCCGAGTCGTTGCGTTCGGCGATCTCGGTATGGAAGCCATCTACGAGTTCGAGGTAAAGGACATGCCCGTCACTGTCGCAGTCGATGCCCGTGGTGTCTCCGTGCACGAGACAGGGCCGGCCGAGTGGAAGGCGCGAATCGGCGGCATACCGGTCAAAGTCCTTTAGACCTTCGCGCACGTCATGCCGCTGGAACACACGATCCTCGTCCCGCCGGTCGCAATGACGTTGCTGATCGCGATCGTGTGGATTCGCTTGTATCGGGATCGCATCGGGGAGATGCGATCGCGTCGCATCCACCCGCAGCAGGTCGCGACTTCGCGCCAGATGGCGGAGACGATGCAGAACATCAAGTCGTCGGATCACTTCCGCAATCTCTTCGAAGTGCCGGTGCTCTTCTACATCGTGTGCGGATTCATCGCGATCGCGAAGCTCACCTCACCCGCCCTGCTCGCCTGCGCGTGGGGCTACGTGATCCTGCGCGCCTATCACACCTATGTGCACCTGACGCACAACAAAGTGATCCGCCGCTTCCAAGCGTACGTCGCAAGCACGATCGTGCTGTGGGCGATGTGGGTGATGTTCGCCGTGAAGCTGTTTGCGACTACCTAAGTCGTCCCTAAGACGGCGGGGATCCACCCCAATATTGGCGACGGTCAAGAGATATTCTCGCAGAGCGCGAAACACACAGAGACGAGTAAGAAGGATTAAATCCTTCCGACCCCGCGTCTTTGCGCCTCTGCGCCTCGGCGAGCCCTTTCTAGCACCAACGTCATTCCCGGATCGGCCCGGCGATCACCGCAGGCGTGGGCGGCAACGTCGTCGGCTCGAGCGCTTCGAAGGACGTGTCTGGGACCGGTGCGGGCTCTGGCGGCCCGAAGCCATACTCTACGACTAGCCGCGCAATGTGCGGATGCTCGCTGCTCCAGTGCATGAAGTTCACGCACACGGCCTTGCTCTCGGAACCTTGCACGTACTCAAACGACTTGCCTGTGAACTTAGCGCCGCCTAAGTCCTGCTCGAAGAGCACGCGGTGCTCCTCCCACGGATTCTGCACGGCGTCGGGCTGCACGAAGAGCTCGATCGTACGCACCTGCGCGTAGCTCGGAATCGTGCCGCACAGCGCGAGGCGCTGTGCGTCCGCCTCTTCGCACTGCGCACCCACGACCCGCGCGCGGCAGGCGGGGAGATAGGCAACGGATTCCGCGCTGTTCTCATTGGACTCGAGATGCACGGGCTGCATCGACGCTGCGGTCAACGGAGGTGCTGGATCGGCGCTCGCCGCCGTTGGCGTCGGGCTCACGCGCGCGTTCGCCGCTGCCGTGAGCTCCTGCTTCAACTCGCTCTTGAGATCCTTCAATTCCTGGCGCATCGCGCGAATATCTTCACTGTGACGCTGCTTGAGGAGCTCCGAGTAGAGAAACCCGCCGGCGGCCGACGCCACCATGAGCGCGAACACTGCCAACGTCGAACGCAGTGTCATCCCGCGCTTTGGTTTGGACGTGTCGGCTTTGCCGCGCCCACGAATCGCGCCGAACAACTGGAACAACGCCGTCGTCACGGTCGCCATAGCGCCGATCATGGCTGCGATGATCGTCTCGGAAACGCCCATGCGGTCTACGCCTCTCGGAGCGAGCGACGGCCTCGGACGAGACCGCGCGCGTGTTCCTTATGTCTGGTGTCAGCGCGGGACTGTAGTGCGTCACACTTTTCGGCTCTGATACGCAGTTGGCAGTTTTCGCTTACCCCGAGCGTCTACCGCGGGCCGACTGAGCGTTTCACCCGCGCGCGGTTACGGTTTCGAAGCACCCTGACGGCCGAGAGACCGCGTGGCGCAGCACGGGTCCTCCCCCTACCTTGAAGCGGCTCTCGTCGCCGCCTGAGACTCAGGTCTCGTCCTGAGCCCGATTCGGCGATCCACCCTCAATTGCGGCCGCGTAGCGCCGCTACAACGCTATGTACCGCCCCAAAAGGTGGCGTACGCGCCTGCGCCCATCGATCGCAGGCTCACAACGCAAATCGACTCTGGAGCGAAGCGCAATGCCGGGTGCCGCAGGTCAAACGATTCTCGCCGTCGACGATTCTGCATCGATGCGACAGATGGTCCGTTACACGCTCGAGAGCGCGGGCTACACGGTCGTGCAAGCCGCCGACGGCGTCGAAGCGCTCGAGCTCGCAAAGGCGAACCCGGCGGATCTCGTGCTCACGGACGTGAACATGCCGCGCATGGACGGCCTCACGCTCGTGCGCGAGTTGCGCGCGCTCAGCACGTACAAGTTCACGCCGATGCTCGTGCTGACGACCGAGTCGGGACAGGACACGAAGCAACGCGGCAAACAAGCCGGCGCCACCGGCTGGATCGTGAAGCCCTTCAATCCGGAGCAGCTACTCGCGACGATCGCGAAGGTGCTGTGACGTTCGCTCTTCATCATGCAAACACGTTCCAAACCGATCCCGCCGAGCGACGATACGAGCACGCACGCGGACGTCCCAGCGGAGTGGACGCCCGAGCGGCAAATTGCGCACATGCTCGGGCTCTGCGAAGCGCAGATGGAGTCTGCGCTCGCCGAGTCCGATCAAGCCGTCGATGTCCTGATCAAGGCGTTCACGGGCTTGCACGAGACGACACGCGCTCTGAAAGCGATCGCGAACGATCTGCCACCCGAGCTCCGAGGTCAGCTCAACGGCAAGCTCGAAGAACAGATCGGCTCGATCCACGAGCAAATGTCTTCCGCCGTCGTTGCATTCCAGTTCTACGACAAGCTGACGCAGCGCTTGGGCCACGTTCGCTACAGCCTCACCTCGCTCGCGATGTTCGTCTGCAATCGCACGCAGACGAGCCAACGCGAGAGCTGGGAGCGGCTCTTCAGCACACTGCGTCGGCTCTATCGCACGGAAGAAGAGCGCGAAATATTCCAACTGATGGCCGACGGTGCATCGGCCGAAGATGCACGCGCGCAGGCCGAGCACCATGGTGATGAACGCGCTGCCAATCAGACGGGCGATATCGAGCTCTTCTGAAGCGCGCGAGCTGCATCAGCGATAACGCTTTAGCCGTTCTTTCGCACGTTAGCGTGCGAGAAGAACATCGCGGCAGACACATTATGGAATGCTGAAAAAGATGGACAGGTCAGCGGCTGAGACCTGCGTCGCGATACATCCAAACACGCAACTGTGCCGCTTGAACGCTGTGACCTGTCGCACAGAGCGGACAGGTAAAAGGAATATCGTTAGCACCGTGTTCTGTTCTAGCGCGAGCGAGTGCGAAACGACGCGCGCATCGAGGCAGCTTCTCGCTGCCGCGGGGAGGAAAAGCGTTATGACAATTGAAGCACGAACGATTGTAGGTGGGGCTGCCGCATTTGCCCTCGTGGGTGCGGTGATGTGGGGGTCGGCGATGCTGCTCACATCTCCTCCGACCGCTGAGCAAATCAGCCGCGGGTCGGTCGAGATTACGCCGGCCGACGAGAAGGCGTGGATGGTCGATGTCCAAGACGTGGGCCCGGTCACCCAAAAGAATCGAACCGCCGCGAATCGCTAGTCGATTCTCGCCCAACGTTGCCGCGGAGACCTCCCTGGCCGGAGCTCCGCGGTTTTGTTTTTGGGGCGCCTATCCGCGCCGCCCTACCATCCCAGCTCTCGCTTGCGCACCTGCACGTCTTCGGGACCGTTGAAGCTCTTCCCGAGGCACCGCAGGATCCCGTTGTCGAGCCCGTAGATGAGGCTGTGCACCGACACGACGTGACCGCGCTGCCAAGCATCTTGCAGTAAGGTCGTCTCGGCGACGTTGATCGCCTGCGAGAGCACATTGAGCTCGCATAGACGTGTGTGCCGTGCCTCGTCGTCCTTCAACGCCGCGAGCTCATCGCGACTGCGATTGCGCACCTCCTGCACGTGCCGCAACCAGTTGTCGATCAAACCGAGTTTCGAATCGTGAAGTGCGGCGAGCACGCCGCCACAACCGTAGTGTCCGCACACGATGATGTGGCGGATCTTCAGTACGTCGATCGCGAACTGAATGACCGATAAACAATTCAAGTCGCTGTGAACGACGACGTTTGCGACGTTGCGATGAACGAAGATTTCGCCGGGCATGAGCCCGAGAATTTGATTCGCCGGCACACGACTATCAGAGCAGCCAATCCACAAGAACTGGGGCGCTTGTTGTTGCGCAAGGCGCGAGAAGAACTCGGGATCGACGCGCGTCATGCCGCCGGCCCACGCGCGATTGCGACCGAGCAATGTATCCAGTTCTGGATCGTCCGAGTTCATCGTGGTCCTTTGCCTCTCTGCCTTGTCAGGCGCTGTATACATGCAAGTTTACTGATCGCGCGGGCATTTGGCGCGGTGTATCTTCGCGCGCATGAACAAGACACCGGATGCGCCCACGCAGAAGCCCGTACAGCTGCGCGGCGACTACACGCATGCCGCGAGCGACTACACGGTGCCGCAGGACTGGCAACGTTACACGCCTCAGGACCATGAGATCTGGAAAACGCTCTATGCACGCCAGATCAAGTTGATCGAGCAATACGCGGCGCCGGAGTTCATTGCCGGTGCGCGCGCCTTGGCAGCGCCTGCCGACCGTATTCCGCGGATGGAGGATACGAATCGCGTTATAAGCGCGGCGACCGGCTGGCAGGTCGTCGCTGTCCCGGGCTTGATCCCGGAAGAACACTTCTTCGCGCATCTCGCAAACCGCCGCTTTCCTGTGACCGTATGGATTCGTCGCTGGGAGGAGCTCGACTATCTCGTCGAGCCCGACATCTTTCACGATTTCTTCGGCCACGTGCCGCTGCTCACGAATCCCGTGTTCGCGCGCTTCATGCAAGCATACGGTGCGGCCGGTCCGAAGGCGGTCGCCTCGGGTGGGCTCAAGATGCTCGCCCGCTTGTACTGGTACATGGTCGAGTTCGGTTTGATCCGCTCGCCGCAGGGCTTACGCGCATACGGTTCGGGCATCCTCTCTTCCAAGGGCGAGACGGTGTACAGCATCGAGAGTAAAGCGCCGCATCGAATCGCGTTCGATCTCGTGCGCGTGATGCGGACCGACTATCTGATCGACGACTTTCAGAAAACGTACTTCGTCGTCGACCGCTTCGAAGATCTTTTCGAGTCCGCGTACAACACTGACTTCGCACCGATCTACGAGAAGTATCGCGATCAACCCGGCATCCCGCCCGATGCCGTGCTGCCGACCGACACGCTCGTCGGCTAAGCGCTCCGACAAGGCGTCAGTCTCCATAGCGCAGGCTAGGCTAGGCGAATCCCCTGCGCCGAGAGCGGCAGCTTCCGAGTTGGCTCACCATTCAATACCGCGAGCCCGTTGCAAAGCGCAGGCGCGATCACCGGCGTGCCTGGTTCGCCTACGCCGCTCGGCTTCGTACGCAGCGGCAGGATGTGCACGTCGATCTTCGGCATCTGCACCATCCGCAGCACGGGATAGTCATCGAAATTGCTCTGCTCGACTCGACCGTCCTTGAGCGTGACGGCGCCTTCGAGCGCCGCCGCGAGGCCGTAGCCGATTCCCGACTCCATTTGCATCTCGACGATGTTCGGATTGACCGCGAGACCACAGTCGACCGCGCATGTCACGCGCTCGAGCTTGATGCCATCGCTCGTCCGCTTGAGATGCGCAACTTCGGCGACGACCGACCCGAACGACTCGTGCACGGCAAGCCCAAGCGCCGTGTCCTTTGCGCGAGGGTTCTTCCACCCGGATTTCTCGACTGCAAGGTCGAGCACGGCAAGATGCCGCGGATGTTTTGCGAGCAGTGCGCGCCGAAACGTGTACGGATCCTTCCCCGTCGCGCGCGCGATGTCATCGATGAAGCATTCGGTCGCGAACGCCGTATGCGTCGAGCCGACCGAGCGCCACCATTGCACCGGCACTTGCAGCTTCGGCGAGTGCAACTCGACCGATAGGTTCGGAATCGCGTACGGCAGATTGGACGCGCCTTCGACAGACGCAGGGTCGATCGGTCCTGGCGGGCCGAAGATCGTGCCCGCGAGGATCGCCTGGCCAACGATGCGATGCTGCCAGGCGGAGAGCACGCCATTCGAATCGAGTCCGGCCTTGATCGTGTGCACGAACATCGGCCGATAGAAGCCCGCGCGCAGATCATCCTCGCGTGTCCACACGAGTTTGACGGGCACGGACACACCAGCGGCTTTTGCGATCGCCGCCGCCTCGACGAGGTAGTCGGACAACGCATTCGCACGCCGGCCGAAACTTCCGCCGGCATAGAGCTGATGGATCGTGACCTTGTGCTGCGGAATACCGAGCAGCTTCGCAAGCGCAAGCTGATCCGCTGTCTGGAACTGCTCGCCGTTCCAAACCTCGCATTCATCCGTGCCGATGCGCACGACACAGTTCATCGGCTCCATCGTCGCGTGCGCGAGATACGGCAACTCGTACGTCGCCTCGAGAACTCGCGAGGCCTTTCGCAGCGCCTGCTCGACGTCGCCGTCGTTCCTCGCGGTGTCGCCGGGCTTCTGTGCGAGTGCTCGGAACTGCGCGAACAGCTCGTCCGAGCTCCCTCGAAACGCGGTCGATTCGTCCCACTCGACAGTCAGCGCATCGCGCGCCTTCTTGGCACTCCAGAAATCGCTCGCGAGTACCGCCACGCCAGCGCGCGCCGCGGTGTCGAAGGCCACGATCGCTTTGACGCCCTTCATTGCTTTCGCCTTCGAGGCATCGAAGCTTTTCACCTTCGCCCCGAAACGCGGCGGGTGCACGATCACGGCGGTCAGCATCCCGGGCAGGCGCACGTCTTGCGTGAACATTGCAGTGCCAGTGGACTTCTCACGGCTGTCGACGCGCGCGAGCGGCTGACCGATCAACCGGTACTGGCTCAGATCTTTTGGTCGGGCATCGGTCGGGACGGGCAGCTTCGCCGCATCGGCAACGAGCTCGCCAAAACGAGCCGTCTTACCCGAGGCTGTGTGCTGCACGACGCCGGAGGAGATCGAGATCTCGCCGGCGGGAACCTTCCAACGTTGTGCCGCGGCCGTCACCAGCAGCGCGCGCGCCGTGGCGCCGGCCTTCGTGAGTTGCTCGAACGAATTCGCGATCGCGGTGCTGCCGCCGGTGCCTTGAAACGGCCCCCACATCGTGTTGTTGTACTTCGATGCATCCGCGGGCGCGCCTTCGACGCGCACCTGCTTCCAATCGGCATCGAGCTCTTCCGCCACGATCGTCGCAAGACCGGTGTACGCGCCCTGCCCCATCTCCACATGTTTGGAGAGGATCGTGATCGTGTCGTCGGCACCAATGCGAACGAACGCATTCGGCACGAGCTCGCTCACGGTCGTCGACGCATCGGCATAAGCACGTTTCGCCGCCGGTAGCCAGAACGCGATCGTGAGCGCACCGGCACCCTTCAGAACGTTACGACGCGTCGTCTTCAGCGCATCGGTTTCCATTGAGCTCATCGAAATCTCCTCGTCAGGCGAGCGTGCCAGCAGCGCGCTTGATCGCTGAGCGAATGCGCACGTAGGTCGCACAGCGACAGATGTTGCCGGACATCGCGGCATCGATATCGGCGTCGGTCGGCTTCTCGTTCGATTTGAGAAGCGCGACGGCGCTCATGATCTGTCCCGACTGGCAGTACCCGCACTGAGGAACATTCTCGGCAACCCATGCTTCTTGCACGGCCTTGCCGATGTCCGATTCGGCGACGCCCTCGATCGTCGTAATGTTCGCGTTCGTCACTGCGGAGAGCGGCAACACGCAGCTGCGCGTCGGCGCACCGTCGATGTGCACGGTACACGCGCCGCACAGCGCTTTGCCGCACCCGAACTTGCTGCCCGTGAGACCCAGATAATCGCGCAAGACCCACAGGAGCGGCGTGTCCGGATCCGCGTCGGTTTCGTATGGCGAGCCGTTGATCGTAAGCGTGGGCATCTCGGTATCCTTCGCTTCGAGGGAGTGTGACCTGAGCAATAGAGCACAAGGTCTGACAACGTGACTAGACGTGTCAAGCGCTCAAGCGCGATGGAATGACGATTCGCGCCGATCGTCTAGCCCTGCACGGCTCGTCGCAATTCTCGAACGACTGAACGATACTTGCGCGCCTCTCGTCGCTACATGGCATCCGCTCACTCCATGAAGACCCGCGCTGCTATCGCCCACGCTCCTGGAGCGCCACTTGCAATCGAAACCGTGGAGCTCGACGGTCCTCGCGAAGGCGAGGTCCTCATCCAAGTCAAAGCGACAGGACTCTGTCATTCCGATTTGCACGTGTGTACCGGCGCGGTGCCGTGGCAGTTTCCGACCGTGCTTGGGCATGAAGCGGCGGGTGTCGTCGTCGAGTGCGGCGCGGGCGTCGATAAGTTCGCGCCGGGCGATCACGTCATCCCGTTCTTGATCCCACGCTGCGGAAAATGCGCCTACTGCGGTTCCGCGAAGACGAACCTCTGCGTGGAAGCACTCGCGCGGCTGCGTCCGCGCGAAGGTCGCTTCTCGTTGAAGGGTCAGGCGCTCACGCAGCTCTGGGGACTCGGCACCTTCGCGGAGTACACCGTCGTGCCGGCCGACACGATCGCGAAAGTGCGCGGCGATGCACCGTTCGATCCGATCTGCTACATCGGCTGCGGCGCGACGACCGGCCTCGGCGCCGCGCTCTTTAAAGCGAAGATCGAGCGAGGCAGCAGTGTCGTCGTCTTCGGGCTCGGCGGGATCGGCCTCAATGTCGTGCAAGGCGCGAGATTGGCAGGCGCACGGATGATCGTCGGCATCGATACGAATCCCGCAAAGGAAACGATCGCTCGCCAACTCGGCATCACTGAGTTCTTGGATCCAACGACGGTGCCGAAGCTCACGAGCCATCTCATGAAGCTGACCGGCGGCGGCGCGGACTATAGCTTCGAGTGCATCGGTCACCCGACGACGATGAGACAAGCACTCGAATGCACGAATCCCGCATGGGGCGAGAGCTATGTCATCGGCGTGGCACCGCAGGGTGCGAACGTGTGCGCAACGCCAGCGCACCTCATGCTCGGCCGGCATTGGACGGGCTGCTACATGGGCGGCGCGCGCCTCGATCGCATCCCGGAAATCGTCGACTGGTACATGGAGCGTAAGATCGAGCTCGACGCCCTCGTGACGCATCGGTTCACGCTCGAGCAAATCAACGAAGGCTTCGACCTCATGAAGCGAGGCGGATCGATCCGCTCGGTGATCACGTTCTAGCGGCTTGGATCATTCGAGGCGAACGCGCACGAGAAAGAACGTCTCGTCTGCATTGCTTCACGCCTGCGCGTGAGTCTTCTACGCGTCCGCGACCTGCAGCACGACCTTGCCTTTGTGCGTTCCGCCTTCCATGTATGCGTGCGCTGCCGCTGCTTCATGAAACGGGAAGACGCGATCGACGACGGGCTTGACCCGTTTCTCTTCGATGAGCGGCCACACTTTTTCTTCGACCTCGCGCCGCACGTCGCCTTTGAACTCGGCGGACCGAGGCCGCAGCAGCGAGCCGGTCACAACGAGCCGCTTCTGTGCCACCTTCAACAGATCGATCTCGCCGCTCACGCCGCCTTGGGTCGCGATCACGACGAGCCTGCCTTCAGGAGCAAGCGCGAGGATATTACGAGGTAGATAGCTCCCGCCGACAATGTCGAGCACGACATCGACGCCGCGCCCCTTAGTGAGCGTTGCGATCTGGGCGACGAAGTCCTCCTCGCGATAATTGATGGCTTTGGCAGCGCCTAAGCTTTCGCAGAAGCTGCATTTTTCCGCCGAGCCCGCCGTCACGTAGACGGTGTGCCCGAGGGCCGTCGCGATTTGGATCGCCGTCACCCCGATGCCGCTCGAGCCGCCATGCACGAGCAACGTGTCCTCACCGCTCAATGCGGCGCGTTGAAACACGTTGCTCCACACCGTGAAGCAGGCCTCGGGAAGCGAGGCGGCCTCTACCAGGCTCAACCCGTCAGGGACGCGCACGACTTGGCGCGCATCGACTGCCACGTATTCCGCGTAGCCGCCCCCTTCGAGCAGCGCACACACTGGGTCGTCGCTTCGGAAGCGGTCGACCGCGGCCCCCACCGCCACGACGCTGCCTGCGACTTCCAAGCCGAGATGCGTCGGCGCGCCGGGCGGCGGTGGATAGCGGCCGCGCCGCTGCAGAATATCGGCGCGGTTGAGTCCGGCCGCCGCGATCCGAATCAGCACATCTCCCGGGCCAACGGAAGGTAAAGGTCGATGCGCGAGCGTCAGCGCCGCCGGCCCGCCCGGCTGCCCGACCTCGATGACTTTCATTTCCTTCGGCAGCATGGTTTGGCTGGAGGCTAGAGGCCGGAGGCTGGGGGCTGGGGGCTGGAGCAAGAGTGTGAAACGCGCCGCGCTCAACAAAGCTCAAGAACTGTGTCAGGAACTCGGAATCTGGGACCTATCTGGCCCCAGCCTCCAGCCTCCAGCCTCCAGCCCAGATCAGCGGAGCCGATTCATTCGTCCTTCAACGATTCGAGCTTCTTCAAGTTGACCTCGTTCAGTGCGTCCCTGAGATCGTCTAAATCGTCCGCTTCGCCGGCGACTTTGACCGTAAAGCGATCGCCGACGACGACGGCGTACTCGCCGCTCGATCCGTTTCGATCCCAGTACTCACGCACGAGTCGACCGCTCTTTCGATAGATCCTTTCGGTCGTGCCATTCGATTCGCGTTCGCCTTCCGTTCCGGCGAACCCCGCGAGCGCAAGCAATCCCTTCGCGGATCCCGTGTCGACGATTTCGAGCTCGAGTGTCCGGCCGGTGCGCTCGTGCGCATAGGTCGCGGATGCATTCGTAATCTGCAAGCCCATTGCACTGTTCCGCTCGACCGAAAAGTCGCTGCGGGCATACCCGTTCAACGACTCAGGCACGAAGGGCTTGAGCCGCTCCGGCGCCACGGCTTCCACCGATCCGCCGCCACCGAGCGCGGCTCCCATCATCTGCTTGAGGGCGTCCTGTTGCGCCGCTTGGTCGCCGGACGCTTGCGCGGCCTCGAGCTTCTTGCTCGCCTCCTCGACGCTCTTGCCCCACTCTTCGAGCTTGCCGATCGGGCTGTCCTTGTCGAACGTCACCTTGCTGCTCGAGTAAGACCCGGCACCCATGCTCGCGCCCACGCCCGCGACCGTGCCGACGATTGCGCCGACGATGAAGTACAGAATGATCGCGACGATGATCGCAACGGCCGTATAGCCTGCAGCCTTCTCCTGCGGACACTTCATCGTGTGCGGCAGACCCACGTACAGCAGGTAGATGCTGTAGATGCCGCCTGCAAGCGCCACCAACCAACCGATACCCGGCACGATGAGCCCGATTCCGCCGACCCATGCCGCCGTGTAGGAGTACGCAACGGTCTTCAGCGCTTGCGTGCGGTCCTTCTGTGCGCTGAACGTCGGCGCAAGCGCATCGATGATGAGCGCCATCACGAACACACCGACGAGCGCGAGCACGTAGCCGATGATCAGGCTCGTCAGTCCGGCGCCGATCGGCACACGAACCGTGCCGGCGAACGGAATGGTCGTGCCGATGAGGCTGGTCTTGATGAAGCTCGCGAGTGCCGGCGCAGCCGCGAGCAGGATGATGTAGTTCTTGTAGAGATCGCCGACCGTGGCAGGTTCGCCCGCGATGACCGGCCATTCCGTTTTCGGCTGAGTCAGAATTGCTTTCACGCGCGCGATGAGCTTGTTGAAGTCCAAGGCGGAGTCCTCCCAAGTATTGTTATTTCGAGCGACCATCTTAGCCGCACGCAGGCGAAAGATGCTCTGGTCCTAAGGAGCCAAGGGTTTTCGCGCTCGCGAGCCAACTGGCGCATACGAGCGCTCAGCGCATTGGGGGAATCACCGAGCAGCGGTCTCTGGCCTGCCGTGAGGGCCTTCCTGCTGAAGGCCCCCTTGCCAGAGGCCTGCTTGCCGATAGGCGGAGAGACCTCCCTACAAAGGTCTCCCACGTGCTCGCGTTCTATTTCTTCTTCTTCGGCAGGTACAAGTCGGTCAGCGTTCCTTCGTACGCCTCGGCAGCAAAGGCGATCGTCTCGGACAGGGTCGGGTGCGGATGGATCGTCAGCCCGATATCCGCGGCGTCGCAACCCATCTCGATGGCAAGCGCCACTTCGGCGATGAGATCGCCCGCATTCGGGCCGACGATACCGCCGCCAATGACGCGGTGTGTCGCGGGATCGAACAAGAGTTTCGTGAAACCTTCATCGCGACCGAGAGAAAGCGATCGCCCGCTCGCCGCCCAGGGGAAATTCGCCTTCTCATACGCGATGCCCTTGGCCTTCGCGTCGGTTTCAGTGACACCGACCCAAGCCACTTCGGGATCCGTATAGGCGACGGATGGAATCACGCGCGCGTCGAACGCTCGCTTCTCTCCATGCGCGACCTCGGCGGCGAGCTTGCCTTCGTGTGTCGCCTTGTGTGCCAGCATCGGCTGACCGGCGATGTCGCCGATCGCGAAGATGTGCGGCACGTTCGTACGCATCTGACGATCGACTGGAATGAAACCGCGCTCGTTCACGAGCACACCGGCGGCATCCGCGCCGATGCGCTTGCCATTCGGTGAACGTCCCACCGCGATCAACACCTTGTCGTAGAGCTGCGGCTCGATTGCCTGCTCGCCTTCGAAATGGACGCGCAGACCGTCCTTCTCGGACTCGATCTTCGTGACTTTCGTCTTCACCATGATGCGCTCGTAGCGCTTCGCAATCCGCTTCTCGAGCGGACGCACGAGGTCGCGATCGCAACCCGGCATGAGCCCATCAGTGAGCTCGACGACGCTGACCTTCACGCCGAGTGCCTGATACACGGTCGCCATCTCGAGTCCGATGATGCCGCCACCGACGACGAGCAAACGCTTCGGCAGCTCGAGCTCGAGCGCGCCAGTCGAATCGATGATGCGGGGGTCATCCGGCAAGCCCGGCAACCACACGGACTCCGAACCGGCCGCGATGATGCAGTGGGCGAATGAAACTTTTCGAAGCTCTTTACCGGGCGACTGACTGCTCGCAGACTGATCCGACGTTGGCGTCGTCGAGGATTCTTCGATCGCAATCTCGTGATCGGAGACGAAGCGACCGTAACCGCGGATCACTTCCACCTTGCGCTGCTTCGCCATTGTCCCGAGCCCGCCGGTGAGCCGCGTCACGACCTTGTTCTTCCAATCGCGAAGCTTCGCACTCTCGATCTTGGGTTTGCCGAACTTGATGCCGGCTACCTCCATCTCATGCGCTTCTTCGATGACCTTCGCCGCATGCAGCAAGGCCTTAGACGGAATACACCCGACGTTGAGACATACGCCGCCAAGCTGCGGCCAACGCTCGATGAGCGCGGTCTTCATGCCGAGATCGGCCGCGCGAAACGCTGCGGTATAGCCCCCTGGACCGGAACCGAGCACGACGACGTCGAAATCGTAAGAGGCTGGGGGCTGGGGGCTGAGGGCTGGAGCTGGAGCTGGAGCTGGAGCTTGATCAGCTTTCGGCTGTCGCGGCGCCGGCTCGGCTGCGGCTTCGGGACTCTGCGCGGGTTTCTGGTCCCCGGCCTCCAGCCCCCCGCCTCCAGCCACAGCCTCGAGCGTAAGCACGACGCTGCCCTTGGAAACTCGATCGCCCTTCTTCACCGCGACCGATTTCACGACACCCGCGGCGGAAGCGGGCACGTCGATCGTTGCCTTGTCCGTCTCGAGCGTGATGAGCGGCGTTTCGAGCTCGATACGATCGCCGGGCTTTACGAGAACGTCGATGACCTCGACGTCCTTGAAGTCGCCAATGTCCGGTACTTTGATTTCGGTGGTCATGTTCTGGGAAAAGTAGTTGGCGGTTAGCGGTTAGCGGTTAGCTCGAAAAGACGCCGTCGAGCGAAGCGCCTGCCTTCGCTTGGCACCGGCCGGAAGGATGGCGTTGGGTCGTTCTGTCTAACCGCTAACCGCCAACCGCTAACCGCTTCTTCCGTCACGGTACGGCTTCCAACAATCCCTTCACATCCGCGAGCTGCTGCGCGAGATAAGTCGTAAACCGCGCGCCGGCCGCACCGTCGATCACGCGATGATCGTACGCGAACGTGAACGGAAGAATGAGACGCGGCACGAACTGACCGTTCTGCCACACGGGGCGCATGCTCGAACGTGCGACGCCCAAGATCGCGACTTCAGGGGCATTGATGATCGGCGTGAACGACGTGCCGCCGATGCCGCCGAGACTCGACACGGTGAAGCCAGCGCCTTGCATCTCCGCGGCAGACAACTTGCCCGCGCGCGCCTTCTCCGAGAGCGTCGCGAGGTCACGCGCGATCTCGTATATGTCCTTCTTGTCCGCGTCGCGGATGACCGGCACGACCAAGCCGTTCGGCGTGTCCGCCGCGAATCCGAGATGGATGTACTTCTTCATCACGAGATTCTGGGCCGACGGATCGAGCGAGCTGTTCACGACTGGGAACGCTTGCAGCGCCTTCACACACGCTCTCAGGATGAACGCGAGCGGCGTCAGCTTGATGCCTCGCTCGGCCGCCTGACCTTTGAGCTTGTTGCGCGACTCTTCCATCTCCGTGATGTCGGCTTCGTCCATCTGCCACACGTGCGGAACGTTGAGCCAGCTCGCCTGTAGACGGGGACCGGAAATCTTCTGAATCCGTCCGAGCGGCTTGACCTCGATCTCGCCGAACTTCGAGAAATCGACTTCGGGAATCTTCGGCAGCCCCGCGCCACCTCCGGCCGCGCCACCAGACGTGAGTGCTTGCTTCACCCATGCCTTGACGTCGTCCGGCGTGATGCGCCCTTTGATGCCCGTGCCTTTGATGCGATTCAAATCCGCGCCGAGCTCGCGCGCGAACTTCCGCACCGACGGACTCGCGTGAACGCTGCTGAACGACACGCTCGCGTCAACGGCGGCCGCAGGACGGCTGGAGGCTGGTTGTTGGGCCGGCGCGCTCGGTGCGCCCGGCGCCTCAGCTGCAGGCGCAGAAGACTGCGGCGCTGCAGGTGCAGCGGGTTTTTCAGCGGCTGGCGCCTGCTGTCCGCCACTCACTTCGAGCGTCAAGATCTCGCTGCCTTTCGAGATGCGATCGCCTTTCTTGACCGCAACCGACTTCACGACGCCCGCACTCGTGGACGGCACGTCCATCGTCGCTTTCTCGGTTTCGAGCGTCAGCAACGGTGAGTCGACTTCGACGCGATCGCCCACCTTGACGAGCACTTCGATGACTTCGACGTCCTTGAAGTCGCCGATGTCTGGAACGGTGATCGCTGCCGTGCTCGGCTGCCCGCCCGTCGCTGCCTTGTCCGCCGCGCTGGGCGTGGATGCGGCCGCAACCTGACTGTCTCCCTTAGAGGAGGCAGGCGACGCCGCTTGTGCAGACGCCTTCTTGTCGCCGCCCGCTTTCTTCTCACCGCCTTTCGCATCGAGGGTCAAGATCACACTGCCTTGCGAAACGCGATCGCCCTTCTTGACTGCGACTGACTTCACGACACCGGCGCTCGTCGACGGCACGTCCATCGTCGCCTTTTCTGTCTCGAGCGTGAGAAGCGGCGTCTCGACGTCGATCGTATCGCCGGGTTTGACGAGCACGTCGATGACTTCGACGTCCTTGAAGTCGCCAATATCGGGAACTGTGATTTCTGTGGCCATGTTCTAGAGATGCGGTTGGCGGTTAGCGGTTAGCGGTTAGTTCGGCGATGCCGCTCGAGCGCGAGCTCACTACGCCCGCGCAAGGAGGCACATCGAGGGCGGGCGGATCGTTCTGTCTAACCGCTAACCGCCAACCGCTAACCGATTCGATCTTCATTGCGTGAACGGGTTCGGCTTGCTCGGATCGATGTTGAACTTCTTCATCGCTCCTTTCACCGTCGCGATATCGAGCTTGCCCTCATCCGCAAGCGCTTTGAGCGCGGCCACGACGACGTGGTAGCGATCCACTTCGAAGTGTTTGCGCAACTGCGCGCGCGAGTCGCTGCGGCCGTAGCCGTCGGTGCCGAGCACGACGTAGCGGCCAGGCACCCACTGACGAATCTGATCGGGCACGATCTTCATGTAGTCGGTTGCGGCGATGAACGGTCCCTGACGATCGCCGAAGCACTCGCGCACGTACGGCACTTTCTCCGGCTTGTCGGGATTGAGCATGTTCTCTCGCTCCACGTCCAAAGCGTCGCGCCGCAGCTCCGAGAAGCTCGGCACGCTGAAGATATCGGAAGGCACGCCGTAATCCTTCTCGAGGATCTCGGAGGCCAAGATGACCTCGCGCAGAATCGTGCCGGAGCCGAGCAGGTTCACGCGCACCTTGCCGCGCCCGCCGCTCTTGAACAAATACATGCCCTTGAGAATGCCCTTCTCCGCGCCCTTCGGCATCGCAGGATGGGCGTAGTTCTCGTTCATGCAGGTGATGTAATAGAAGATGTTCTCCTGCTCGGCGAACATCCGACGCATACCGTCCTGAATGATCACCGCGAGCTCATACGCGAACGTCGGGTCGTACGAGATGCAGTTCGGCACGACGGTGAACATCAATTGGCTATGCCCGTCTTGATGTTGCAGGCCCTCGCCCGCGAGCGTCGTCCGTCCCGCGGTACCGCCGACGAGGAAGCCGCGTGCTTGGCTATCGCCCGCCGCCCACACGAAGTCGCCGACGCGCTGGAAGCCGAACATCGAGTAGTAGATATAGAACGGAATCATGCTCACGCCGTAGTTGGCGTAGGCAGTCGCGGCCGCGATCCATGAGCACATCGAGCCGGCCTCGTTGATCCCTTCCTCGAGGATCTGGCCCTTCTTGTCTTCCTTGTAGAACATGAGCTGATCGGCGTCCTGCGGCGTGTAGAGCTGCCCCGCCGTCGAGAAGATGCCGACTTGGCGGAACATGCCTTCCATACCGAAGGTGCGGGCTTCGTCCGGCACGATCGGCACGACATGCTTGCCGATTGCCTTGTCCTTGATCAGCGTTTGCAGGATGCGCACGAGCGCCATCGTCGTCGAGAACTCGCGGTCGCCCGAGCTCTGCAGGAGCGAGTCGAAGACTTCGAGCGAAGGAATCTCGAGCTTCGGCGCCTGCGTGCGCCGCTGCGGCAATGACCCGCCGAGCGCTGCACGGCGCTCACGCAGGTACTTCATCTCCGGGCTGTCTTCCGGCAACTTCTTGAACGGCGTCTTCGCGATGTCTTCATCCGAGATCTCGATGAAGATGCGATTGCGAAACTCCTTGAGCGCCTCATCGTCCAGCTTCTTCTGCTGGTGCGTGACGTTTTGGCTTTCGCCCCAACGGCCCATCAAGAAGCCCTTCACCGTCTTCGCGAGAATGACGGTCGGCTGACCCTTGTGCGTCGTCGCCGCGTGATAGGCATTCCAGACCTTCTTATAGTCGTGGCCGCCGCGGTTGAGCCGCCAGATGTCGTCGTCCGACATCGTCGCGACCATCTCCTTGAGCTCGGGATATTTGCCGAAGAAATGCTCGCGCGTATACGCGCCACCCTTCGCCTTGAAGTTCTGATACTCGCCGTCGACGCACTCTTCCATCACGCGGCGGAGCAGGCCTTTGGTATCGCGCGCGAACAGGGGATCCCAGCGCGAGCCCCACAGTACTTTGATGACGTTCCAGCCCGCGCCGAGGAATGCGGCTTCGAGCTCTTGAATGATCTTGCCGTTGCCGCGCACCGGTCCGTCCAAGCGCTGCAGATTGCAATTGATCACGAAGACCAAGTTGTCGAGCTTCTCGCGCACCGGCATCGTGATCGCGCCCATCGATTCGGGCTCGTCCATCTCGCCGTCACCTAAGAACGCCCAGATCTTGCGATCCGACGGCGGCACGATGCCGCGGTTCTCCATGTAGCGTTGGAAGCGCGCCTGATAGATCGCCATCATGGGCCCGAGGCCCATCGAGACGGTCGGGAACTGCCAGAAGTCAGGCATGAGCCACGGATGTGGATACGAGCTCAAGCCGTCGGGACTCGCGACTTCCTGACGGAAGTGGCGCAGATTGTTTTCCGAGAGCCGACCCTCCAAGAACGCGCGCGCGTAGATACCGGGCGAGGCGTGGCCTTGCATGAAGATCATGTCGCCCGGATGCGATTCGGACGGTGCGCGCCAGAAATGATTGAAGCCGACTTCATAGAGCGTCGCGGCGGAAGCATACGTCGCGATGTGCCCGCCGTACTCGGAGCTCTGGCGATTCGCGCCGACCACCATCGCCATCGCGTTCCAGCGCAAGTACGCCTCGATGCGGCGTTCGATCGTGCGATCGCCGGGATATTCCTTCTCTTGTCCGACGGAGATCGAATTGACGTACGCCGTGTTCGGACGGAACGGAAGGTAAGCACCGGAGCGACGGCTATAGTCGATGAGCCGTTCGAGCAGGAAATGCGCGCGCTCCGCACCGTGCGTCTTCAGAACCGAATCGATGGACTCGAGCCATTCCTTCGTTTCCTGGGGATCGAGATCGTCAAACCTGGAGGGTTCGGATGACATTACTATGCTACTCGTTGGCCAAAATCGAAGATGCGCTCCTTGGCGGCGCTTCTGACGCTGCTTGTGCGAAGCATGGCTTCTCATCAAGCGCGCATCTGCGTAAAGAACCGCCTTCCGTAGCGTAGCTTTCCGTTCCGTACTGCGGGGCGAGCAGCTAATGCGCTCCGCCGCTTCATCTCACCGCGATCAAGCGTGAGATGTCGGGGCCGAGATCCTGAGAAGCTTGGGAAACGCGCCAAAAGCCGCGAACCTGCTTCGGCCCGAATTCGTACCGTCCGAAAAGCGCGCGTATGATCGGAGTTTGATTTTTTGGCGTCAAGGAACGCGAAAACGTGGAATTGCTTCCTGCAGAGCGCGACATCCGCATCCAGAAGCGGCGAGATTCGCTGACCGAGCGCGTATTGCACGCTCATGATGCCGCGATCATCGCGTGCCCGGGCGAAAATACCGAATCGGCGCTCAAGTCCCTGCCGCACGGCCAGCTTTGGCTGAAGCTGTATCGTGACGCCTCGAAAGGCAGTGGGCCACCCAGGCATTTGAGTGCGCGAGTGGGACCGCACGCGACGCCCGTCACCGTCCTGTTTACAAAGTCATCGAGTACCCCGTTCGAGCGACTCACGAGCGCGGGGCGCGCATGGAAGGAGCTGTGCGCGCCTGCAAAGGCGAATGTGCTGCTTGCGACCCACGCGGTCGATTCCAAGCACAGTGCGCAAGTCTTGGACAGTTTGCTCGCGGCGGGTCTCGCCTGGAGCGCACCGCTGCCTCACTTCAAATCGAAGAAGTCCGAACGAGCGAAGCTCGCGGGCATCACCCTGATCGGCGACGGTGGATCGATCGATATCGAGCGCACGCGCGCGATCGACCGCGGCAACCATGTCGCGCGCTGGCTCACGACATTGCCGCCGAACGTGCTCGATACGATCGCCTATCAGCGTACGCTACGCGCGCTTGCACGCGAACAGGGCTGGCGCTTCACATTTTATGACGATGCCGCGCTCCGACGCGCGGGTGCAGGCGCTTTCCTTGCCGTCGCGCGCGCGAACGAGCATCGCGGCGCCGGCATTGCTCGATTGCGATACCGCCCTTCGCAGCGCACGAACGCACCCAAGATTGCGCTCGTCGGCAAAGGCATCTGCTTCGATACCGGCGGCATCAACTTGAAGTCGCACAAGAGCATGTACCAGATGCACGAGGACATGCAGGGCAGCGCGGTCGCGGTCGGAACGCTGCTCGCGCTGACCGAAATGCAAGTCCCTTATGAAATCGACTGCTGGCTCGCGATCACCGAAAACCAGATCGGTGCGCGCGCGTACCGGCCGCAAGAGGTCGTGCGCGCCTCGAATGGCGTGACGATTCAAGTCGCGCATAGCGACGCGGAAGGCCGCATGGTGCTCGCCGATACGCTGGCACTCGCCGCGCGTGAGCAACCGGATCTCATCGTCGATTACGCGACGCTCACCGGCGCATGCGTCAGCGCGCTCACGGAACGCTTCAGTGGGGCGTTCACGAATCGGCCCGATCTACATTCACTCATCGAGCGCGCCGGACGCGCGAGCGGCGAACGCGTTTGGCCATTCCCGATGGACGAGGATTTCGACGCCGACCTCGAATCGCACATTGCCGATATCTTGCAGTGCACGCCGGACAGCAAAGGCGATCACATCCTCGCCGCTCGATTCCTGAATCGCTTCGTGCCCAAAGAGATTCCGTGGATCCACCTCGATCTGGCGGCGAGTAATCGTAGCGGCGGTCTTGCTCACATTCCGACGGACTTCACTGGATTCGGCGTTCGCTATACGACGCAACTTCTCGATGACGCGCGGCAGGCCGGCGTGATCGCCGCTCGACGCGCATCGAAGAAATCGACCCGGCGGACTGCGAACGAATAGCTGATAAGCTGTGGCCTTAGGATTGCTCCGCGCCCGCCTCTGCCCATGACTCGACCCACGCTCACGCTCACGCGCCCTGACGACTGGCACCTCCATGTGCGCGACGGCGCTCATCTCGCGAGCGTCGTCCCGTTCACCGCACGACAGTTCGCGCGCGCGGTCGTCATGCCGAACTTGAAGCCGCCCGTGACGACTGTCGCGCTCGCTCGCGCATACCGCGACCGAATCCTCGCATCGCTTCCGGCGGACCTAGACTTCGAGCCGCTGATGACGCTCTATCTCACGGACAATACGCAACCGGCCGAGATCCGTGCGGCGCGCGAAAGCGGCTTCATCGTCGGCGCAAAGCTCTACCCCGCGGGTGCGACGACGCATTCCGATGCCGGCGTCACCGCGATCGAAAAGATCTACCCTGCGCTTGAAGCCATGCAATCGAGCGGCCTCGTGCTGCAGGTTCATGGAGAAGTCACCGCCTCCGACGTCGATGTGTTCGATCGTGAGCGCGTCTTCATCGATCGCGTGCTCACGCAGACCGTGGAACGCTTTCCTGGACTCAAAGTCGTATTCGAGCACGTCACGACGCGCGAGGCGGTCGACTTCGTACGCTCGTCGCGAGAAGGCGTCGCCGCGACGATCACGCCGCAGCATCTGCTCCTCAATCGGAACGCCCTCTTCCAGGGCGGCATTCGCCCGCATCTGTATTGTTTACCGGTGCTGAAACGCGAGCACGACCGCGCGGCATTGATCGATGCGGCCACAAGCGATAGCGCGCGTTTCTTTCTCGGCACCGACAGCGCGCCGCATGCGAAGCACACGAAAGAGAACGCGTGCGGATGCGCCGGCATCTTCTCTGCGCACGCCGCTATCGAGCTCTACGCTGAAGGCTTCGAACAGGCCGGACGGCTCGACCGCCTGCAGGCGTTTGCGTCGGAACGCGGCGCAGACTTCTACGGGCTCCCGCGCAACCGCGGCACGATCACGCTCGTGCGCGAATCCTGGACGCCGCCTGCGTCTTATCCCTTCGGAGCAGAAGAGATCGTTCCGTTTCGCGCCGGCGAGCCGCTCGCTTGGCGCCTGTCCGAGGAATCGCCCCGTTGACCGATCGTCTTCCAATGGCCAGCCGCTTTCGCGGCTTCCTGCCTGTCGTCATCGACGTCGAATGCGGCGGCTTCAATCCGAACACGGATGCGCTGCTCGAAATTGCAGCGGTCCTGATCGAGATTCAAGGCGATGGCAGCTTGAAGCCTGGCGAGAGCTGGCGTTTTCATGTCGCACCCTTTCCCGGCGCGAACCTCGAACCCGCCTCACTTGCGGTGACGGGAATCGATCCGTTTCATCCCCTTCGGCCAGCGATCCCCGAAAAGGAAGCACTGACACGGATCTTCAAAGAAGTTCGTCGCGCAATGAAGGACAACGATTGCACGCGCGCGATCCTCGTCGGCCACAATGCCTACTTCGATCTGAACTTTCTGAATGCGGCGATCGAGCGCACGCAGATCAAGCGAAATCCCTTCCACCCGTTCTCGAGCTTCGACACCGCAACGCTCGCTGGCGTCGCTTATGGACAGACTGTGCTCGGTAAAGCACTACAGGCGGCGGGGATCGCCTGGGATTCGGAGGAAGCGCACTCGGCCGCATACGACGCGATGCGCACGGCGGAGTTGTTCTGCGCGATCTGCAACAGCATGCGCGGAAGCTTCGAAGCGGCGACCGGCGTTTCGCCAGCACCGTGATCGTGTAGACCGGGGACATTCCTCGAATGAGGAGTGTCCCCAACAGCACTACTGAGTGACGGCGTCGCTCAACAGCTTCTGCAACTCACCGCTCTTGTACATCTCGAGGATGATGTCCGAGCCGCCGATCAGCTCGCCGTTGACGTAGAGCTGCGGATACGTCGGCCAGTTCGAATACTGTTTCAGCGCTTCGCGCAGTTCGGGATCCTCGAAGATGTTCACGTGCGTGAACGGCGCGCCCGCGGCGCTCAGCGCCCGCACGGCAGCGGCAGAGAAGCCGCATTGGGGAAAGTCAGGCGTGCCTTTCATGTACAGCACGACCGGGCTCGAAGAAAGTTGCGACTTGATGCGTTCGATGACGTCCACGGATCGGATACCTCGACGGGCTAAAGACAATCGGCACGGGCAGAGATACGGACCCCCGCCCTCGCTAAACGTTCCGCTGCGGCGGTACAGATGGCGCGCTGCTCATCCGCGCTCGACCTACTCCACACCGCGATCTCATCCAGCGTACGCCCACACCCAACACACATGCTGTGCTCATCGAGCACACACACTTTGATGCAGGGTGATTCGACGCGCTGGGAGGGTTCTGAAGTCATGGATGCGGCGGCATGTCGAGAGATTATGGGGATCGTAGTCCCATTCTTCAAACTCGTGCCGATTCAGGGGACGGCCCCGAGTGGCGCTGCGGCGCATTTGTGGATTGTTTCTGGTCCGAACAGATTGTTTTCTGTGCTCTTTGCGCCCTTTGTGGTTACTCTTACTCCGGCCCGAGCCTGCCATCCAAACCTGCCATGACCGCTCCATCCGCGTCCTACATTTCCGAAACCGTCCGTGTCGCCATCGCGGAGGACGTCGCTGACGGAGATCTCACCGCGCAGCTCATTCCTGAGACGCAACAGGGGCACGCCAGAGTCATCACCCGCGAGAACGCCGTAATGTGCGGGCGTCCGTGGGTTGACGAAGTATTTCGTCAACTCGATGAGCGCGTGAATGTGAGCTGGAAGGTGAATGACGGCGATCGCGTCCGTGAGAACGATGTTCTGTGCACGATCGAAGGTCCCGCACGCGCGATGCTGACGGGCGAGCGCACTGCGCTCAATTTCCTGCAGTCGCTGTCGGCGACCGCAACCATCACACGCACCTACGTCGATGCGATCGAGGGTACCGGCTGCCGCATTCTCGATACGCGCAAGACGATTCCGGGGCTACGGCTTGCGCAGAAGTACGCCGTGCGCTGCGGAGGCGGCACTAACCACCGCATTGGTCTCTTCGATGCCATTCTCGTCAAGGAGAATCACATCGCCGCAGCAGGCTCGATCGCAGCGGCCGTGCGCGCGGCACGCAACGCGCCACGGAAGGTTATGGTCGAAGTGGAAGTCGAGAACTTGACGCAACTGCGCGAAGCGCTCGACTGCGCCGTCGACCGCATCCTGCTCGACAACTTCTCACTCGACGAGATGCGCGAGGCCGTTCGAATCACCCACGCTCATACGCATCGCGCGGAATTGGAAGCGTCAGGGAATATGAGCCTCGAAACGCTGCGCGCCGTCGCTGAAACCGGCGTGGACTTCATTTCGGTTGGGGCCCTCACGAAGCATGTGAGAGCAGTGGATCTGTCGATGCGCTTCGCCTGACTCAGGCGCTTGCCAGGCGCAAGACTCGCTGCGGCGTCGCAATCCCGTAGCCCTGCGCGTAGTCGACGCCGAGGCTGCGCAGCATCTCGATGATCTCCGCGTTCTCGGCAAATTCCGCGATCGTTTGCTTGCCGGTCAGGTGACCGATCTCGTTGATCGAGCGCACCATCTCGCGATCGATCGGATCGTGCAGGATCTCTTTCACGAAGCTGCCGTCGATCTTCAGGAAGTCCACCGGGAAGTGCTTCAGGTATCCGAACGACGAGAGCCCCGTGCCGAAGTCATCGAGCGCGAAGCGGCAGCCGAGCTCCTTGAGCGCGTGAATGAAACGATTGGCCTGCGAGAAACTCGCGATCGCAGCCGTCTCCGTGATCTCGAAGCAGATCTTCGAGGCGTCGATGCCGCTTCGATGGAAATGCTCGATGACGAACGGCAAGAACTTGTCGTCGCCGAGGCTTTGACCCGAGAGATTGATCGAGCACATCGCGAGCTTCTCGCGCTCGTCGGCTTCGGACACGAGCCAGCGAAGCGCGTGCTCGATCATCCAGCGGTCGATGTTCGGCGTCAGGCCATAGCGCTCGGCCGCGGCGATGAACTGATCCGGCGAAACGATCTTGCCCGCCTCATCGCGCATGCGCAGCAGCAACTCGTAGTGCAGGCCTTGCTGCGGCTGCTGCAGCGGCTGGATCACTTGCCTGAAGATCTCGAAGCGGCTGTCCTCGAGCGCATTGTTGATGCGCGCCGCCCACTGCATCTCGCGCCGACGGCGCATGAGATCGATGTCGTTCTCTTGGAAGCTGTAGATGCGGTTGCGGCCGGACTCCTTCGCCGCGGCACAGGCGCTGTCCGCGGCGGAAAGCAGCGCGGCGACGTCCTCATTCTCAGGCGAAATCGGCACGACGCCGATACTCGCACCCAATCGGAACGTGCGCTCTTCCCACACGAACTTGTAATTGCGAATCGCCTCGCGAAGCGCCTCGGCGTTGCGAATCGCCTCTTCGAGCGAGCAGCTCTCGAGCAACACGCCGAACTCATCGCCGCCTAGACGCGCCACGGTATCGCGCCATCGGATCTTCGATTTGAGCAGCGCACCGACCTGCCCTAGCAACGCATCGCCGGCGCTGTGGCCGCAGTTGTCGTTGATGATCTTGAATTGATCGAGATCGATGTGACAGAGCGCGAACGACGCTTCGCGGGCGCGCGCGCTCTTCAACGCGCGCTCGAGCCGCGACTCGAACTCGCGCCGGTTCACGAGACCGGTGAGGATGTCGTGGCTTGCATGATAGGAAAGCTTGCGGTTGAGCTCGCGGCTCTCGCTCACGTCATGGAACACGAGCACGCCGCCCGACACGTTCCCGTTCCCGTCGCGAATCGGTGAGGCGCAGCTCTCGATGTAGAGCTCGTTGCCATCGCGTCGGATGAGCAAGGTTGGCCGCACGGACTTGATCGCGCGCGTGCGACGAATGGCGACCGCGAGCGGATTCTCGAGGGGCTCGCACGTCTCTTCATGGAAGCTGCGGAAGATCTCGTCGATCGTTCGGCCCTGCGCGTGCTCCAAGCGCCATCCGGTGAGCTGCTCGGCGACCGGGTTCAGATACTCGATGCAACACTTGGAATCGGTCGTGATCACGCCATCGCCAATGGATTGGAGGGTGATCTGCGCACTCTCCTTCTCCTTGAAGAGCGCCTCTTCGAACAGCTTGCGCTCGGTCACGTCGAGATCGACGCCGACGATGCGCCGCGGCCGGCCGAGCTCATCGACACGGGCCTTCGCGCGGCTCACGACCCAGAGCCACACGCCATCCCGGTGTTTCAGTCGATGCACGCTCTCGAACAGCGGATCCTTACCCGACAGATGATCGCGCAACGCGACCTGCACTCGTTCGATGTCATCCGGATGCACGAGCTCGCGCCAATCGCCGAAATCCTCCATGTCTTCGTCGGTGTAGCCGAGCATGCCCTTCCAGCGCGGCGAGAAGTAAGTGGTCTTCTTCTCCAGATCGAAGTCCCACAAGCCGTCGTTCGCACCGTGCAACGCGAGCTCATTGCGCTCTTCGATCTCGGTGAACTGACGGCGATATCGCAGCCGCTCCATGCCGCTCGCATAGCTCGAGCCGAGCAGCTTCAGCGTCAGGTGCAAGTTCGCATCCCAGCTGTCTCGCGGTAACGTCGAGCACAGCGCGAGGAATCCGCGCACCCGACCTTCGAAGCCGACGCCGACGATCAACGCCGCACCAATGTGTAGCGCCGAGAAGCGTGCGGCTTCGGCAAGGAAGTCTCGTCGGGGCTGCGAGGTATCGCGGATCTCTACGATACGCAGATGATCCAAACGATCTTTGAAGTAAGGAAGCCGATCGAGCGGCTCGCCTTGCAAGACTTCGGGATTGAATGTCGCGAACATGCTCGTCGCGGCGACGAGGCTTTCGATACAAGTGTGCTCGTCGTCGAACGTGCCGAGCAGCACGACGTCGAGTCCGGCGGCTTCGCGAAGCGCTTCGAGATTCTCCTTGATCAGCGGATCGCCGGAGTCTCGAGTGAGATTCTGAAAATCGATGGCTGCTTTCGTGAGCAGAACGTCGAGACCCGCTTTTGCCTTGCGTCGACTCGCACTGCGAGAGGAGAACAGCGTGTCTCCGCTCGGTGCGTTCGCAATGACATGTTCGGTCGGGTTGCTCGCCATCGGATAGTCCGAACGGTCAGAGGCGAATGTTCCGCCAAGGCTTGCAAGCTGCGTCCGA
Organism: Lysobacterales bacterium; assembly: GCA_044506405.1. Taxonomy (GTDB): domain Bacteria; phylum Pseudomonadota; class Gammaproteobacteria; order Steroidobacterales; family Steroidobacteraceae; genus Steroidobacter. The sequence continues at coordinate 73,953 of JBIQKP010000007.1, forward strand.
GTACCGGACGGCTCGAAGGTTATAGTTTTCCACCCAACATCCGGGCCGGGCGATGGCAGTCAACAAAGACTCCTCCCCGCCGCCGTAAGCGTCAAAACGGTTATGAAAATAGGTGAGATCGGCAGCGCGCGCCGATTGTGGCACACGGCATTAGGGGATGAAAGCCGAGCATCTGCACGCAGTTAAACATGCCGACATGTCAGTCGATCCTCGGAGCGGCTTCATCTTTTCCCGCATGCCTTTTGCGGTAGCGACGTATATAAATGGAGACATCGGTTGTGTTCGCCGTCTCTCGCCTGCAACAACCAGGCTACGGTGTGCCGGAAAGGCCGAACCACGAGCGCCACACATTGCACACGGAAGGTGTTGCACCGGGCTTCGCACGCCTGAATTCCGACTCGATGCTTTATTCTTGTCCCCATGCATGAGCCCCACTCACATCCAGGCGCCCACGCATCGCACGGGCATGGGCACGCACACGATCACCATCATGCGCACGGCGTACCGGACAGCAGCCGTTTGCTGGGGATCGCCTTTGCCCTGACCGGCGGTTTCATGATCGTCGAGTTCGTCGGCGGCGTGCTCTCGAACTCGCTCGCGCTCATGGCCGATGCCGGGCACATGCTCACCGACACCGCGGCGCTTGCGCTCGCCTGGGCTGCAACCAAGATCGCGGCGCGGCGGGCGGACACGAAACGTTCGTTCGGCTACCAGCGGCTGCGGGTCCTGGCAGCCTTCGTGAACGGGTGTGCCCTGTTGTTCATCGTCGCCTGGATCGCGTTCGAAGCCGCCCAGCGGCTGGCGAATCCAGTCACGGTCGATGCCGAGAAGATGATCTGGATCGGCAGCATCGGCCTGGCGGTCAATATCGTCGTGTTCGCCCTTTTGCGACGCGGCGATTCGCACGACATGAACGTCGCCGCGGCGACCCTGCACGTGCTCGGCGATCTTTTAGGCTCGGTCGCGGCGATCGCGGGCGCAATCGTGATCATCGTGTTCGGTTGGATGCCGATCGACCCCATCCTGTCGCTCGTCGTCAGCGCGCTGATCGTACGCAGTGCGCTCGCGCTCGTGCGCCGATCCGCACACATCCTGATGGAAGGCTCGCCGGACTGGCTCGACGTGAACGAGTTGCGCAGCACGCTCGAGGACAAAGTGCCCTCGATTCGCGATGTGCATCACGTGCATGCGTGGCTCGTCGGTCCGCAGGATGCGTTTCTCACGATGCACGCATCCGTTGCAGTCGGCGCAGATCATTCGGCAGTGCTACGCGATGCGAAAGCCGTGCTCGCCGATCAGTATGGGATCACGCACGCGACGATCCAGATCGAAGTCGAGGAGTGCACGGATCAAACGCCCTGCGCCTGAAGCGCCCTCATGACGGGCACGCGAGTGCGCGCCCGGACGCATCTCGCTTCGCGACTCGCGGCCGGCCGGTGTGACTGATGATGATCGCGCGCGCGTGATCCGGTCCGCGTCGATCGCAGAACACGATTGTTCCGTTCACGACGCCCTGCACGCCCGGTCTGAACGAATACGTCGCCCGATTCGACGTGATCGTCACGGTGTTTCTCGCGCCGTACACCGCGAGCACGGGCTCGCCCGCATCGCGCTGCGCCGGCTCTTTTCGATCGGAATTGACGAACACGATCCATCCGACGGCCCAGGGTGTGCCGCTGTCGGCACAGGTCTCGCCGTTCTCCGACCTGCACACGCTGACGACTTCGCCTCGCTTCACCGATTCGCTGCGCGCGAGGAAAATCGCATGGAAGAACTCGTTAACCGTGGTGGTCCGATCCGCATTGAGCTTGAGATCCGCGAAAGTCGGCACCGCGATCACTGCCAGGATCGACAGAATCGAGATCGAGAACATCGCCTCCAGCAACGTCACCCCGTCCGCCCGCCCCACACTTGCCTCCTTGCCGCCAGCTTGGTCCTTCCAGGCCGGCCGTACTGTGCAACGGGCTGCCCGGCACGGCGCTCGCAATTTTCAGGGTATTTGCGGATTTTCCCGAGATTGAGACGTGTACGTAACCCCAGCGAGGTGCGCACGGTTTACCGGGAAATGGGCTGCGGAGTATGCTCTGGCCATCGTAGCCGCTGAATGTCAGCCCCGCCGTGAGCACAGCGCACACCTTTCCAATAAGCCGCGAGCAGATCGCAGCCGAACTCACCTCGAAGGGACTGAAACCGACGGATCAGCGCATCCGCGTCGCTTCGGTCCTCATGAGCGCTCCGCAGCACCTCACAGCCGAGCAAATCCTCGCCGCCGTGCGCGAATCCGGTGAGCGCGTGTCGAAGGCGACCGTGTACAACACGCTCAAAGTGCTGGCCCAGCACGGCCTCGTGCGCCAGATCCACCTCGATCCCGAGCGCTCCGTGTACGACTCCACGCGCGCGTCCCACCACCACTTCCACGATCTCGAAACCGGCGAGCTGCGCGATATCGACCCCGCGGACATCGCCTTCAGCCGCTTCCCCACACTGCCCGACGATATGGAAGCCGAGGCCGTGGAAGTCGTGATACGGCTGAGAAAGAAGCGTTTCTAGGCTGGAGGCTGGAGGCTGGGGGCTGGAGCCAGAACACGAGTGGCTCCCTAGCGCGAAACTCGGAATTTCGTTCTCACAAGGACTCGCGCGCGCGATGCTTCTGCCTTTTTCTGGCCCCAGCCTCAAGCCCCCAGCCCCCAGTCAAGCGGGGCAGGCGCGCGAGCCTTGATGCCAGCCGCCCATCCCTTATACTTGCGCCCCCTCGCCGGAGTAGCTCAGTTGGTAGAGCAGCGCATTCGTAATGCGCGGGTCGGGAGTTCGAGTCTCTTCTCCGGCACCATTGACAGGGAAAACGCCGCGCTCAGCGCGGCGTTTTCACGTTGAGCGGAGCGCACGGCGCTGCGAGCGACGCTCTGACCGTCAACTGCCCACCGTCGGTCGTCAACAGAAGCATAGGCAGTGTCATCGAACGATTTGCAGCCCTCCAGACCTGTTCGCCGCACGAAATCGAAGCGGCGGCTTACGGCCGGGCGCCTGTTCCTCTATCGAATTGCCGTTTACATTTCGGCCGGTTTCCTCGAGCTCGTCTGGCGAACCGCGCGCAAGCGCATCATCGGTGCTGAGCGCCTCGAGCACCTCCTCGCGGAGCATGGTGCGGTCATTCCCGTCTTCTGGCACCAACACCTGCTCATATGCGCGCGTTTTCTGGTCGATGGGAGCATCTCCGGCTTGAAGCCCGGATTCATGATTTCTCCTTCGGTCGACGGCGAAGCGCCCACGATGTTGGCGCGCCTGTACGGCGCCCATGTCGTGCGTGGCTCTGGCTCTTACACGGGCGTGCGCGCGGTGCGGGGCGTTCATCAAGCGATCGCGAAAGAGCTCATCTCCTCCGCGATCACACCCGATGGCCCACGAGGCCCGCGCTTCAAGATGAAGCCAGGCGCAGTGTTCGCGGCGCAGATTTCTCGCAAGCCCGTCGTCCCGATTGCCTACGCCGCGAAGCCCGCGCGTCTCCTCAAGACCTGGGACAAGTTCGTCATCCCTTTCCCGTTCGCAAAGATTCGCATTGCGATCGGGGAACCCTACTTCCCTGAGCGTCGCCTCGACGATGAGCAGATGGAATCTGCACAACGCGAGCTGGAAATTCGCCTCCTTGAAGTCTTCAAGGAAGCCAAGCGTCATCTCGACTAGAGGATCGCACGTGCCGCTCGAGAGCAACGCTCGCGGATTCACGATCATCGAGGTTCTCGCCGCACTCTTGGTCATCGCGGTCGGCGTGATCGGCATCGCGGCGCTCTATTCCGATGCCGTGCAAACGAATACAGAGGAACACCTGCACCTGCAAGCGGCCGAGCTCGCCGCCGAAATCGCCAAGCGAATCGAAGAGAATGAAGTGGGTCGCGTCGGCTATGCAGGAACCGTTGGCGTCGTGTGCAACGCTCAGCGGCGTGTCACCTCTCCGGTCGATGCCGCCGCCAACGAAGCCGCGTGCTGGGAAGATCGCGTCGAGCGCAGCCTTCCGAGCGGGCTCGGCACGATTACACGCGATGTCTCAACGACACCCGTGACCTACATCGTTGCAGTGAGCTGGTCCGCACCGAAGAAGGGTGCGGCATCCTATGTGATCCAGGTGACGCCGTACGAGGACCGGTAACGCCCGCGCTAGATGCTGCTTGGTCTGGGAAGCGGCCCCGACACACGCAGTTCCCGCGGCAAGCTGAACACGATGTTCTCTTGCTGTCCGAGCAGATTGATCGGCGCCTCGCCGCCCCACTCGCGGATTTTGTGGACGACGCGTTCCACGAGCACTTCAGGAGCCGATGCGCCCGCCGTAATACCGACCGTCTGTTTGCCTTCGAACCATTCGCGCCGCAGATCTTCCGGACCATCGACGAGATACCCGGGGATGCCGGCCTTCTCGGCGATCTCGCGCAATCGGTTCGAGTTCGAGCTCGCCGGCGAGCCGACGACGAGAATGATGTCGCACTGTTCGACGAGCCGCTTCACGGCGTCCTGGCGGTTCTGGGTCGCGTAGCAGATGTCTTCCTTGCGCGGGCTCGCCAAGCTCGGAAAACGCTCGCGCAGCGCTTCTACGACTCGCTGCGTGTCGTCGACCGAAAGCGTCGTCTGCGTCACGAACGCAAGTCGCTCGGGATCCCGCACCTCGACTTTCGCGACATCTTCAGGCGTTTCGACGAGCAGGATGCGTCCGCCCTGCGACGTGTCGAATTGCCCCATCGTCCCTTCCACCTCCGGATGCCCTTGGTGACCGATCAGAAAGACCTCGCGCCCTTCTCTCGCATAGCGGGAGACTTCCATGTGCACCTTCGTCACGAGCGGGCACGTTGCGTCGAACACTTTGAGGGCGCGCCTGCGCGCTTCGTCTTGAACGGCACGCGAGACGCCATGCGCGCTGAAGATGACCGTCGCGTCGTCGGGTACCTGATCGAGCTCGTCGACGAAGACCGCTCCCAAGCTACGCAAACGATCGACGACGTACTTGTTGTGCACGACCTCGTGTCGAACGTAGATCGGCGCACCAAACAGCTCAATCGCGCGTTCGACGATATCGATCGCGCGGTCGACGCCTGCGCAGAAGCCGCGCGGATTGGCGAGGAGGATCTTCATGCCACTTCCTTCTTCTTCTGCCCGCTCTCTTTGAACGCATCGAGCAGCAGGCAGCCGGCGCCGATCGAGATCGCCGTATCCGCAACATTGAACGCCGGGAAGTAGTGCGGTCCCCAATGAAAGTAGATGAAGTCGACGACAAACCCGTGCATCACGCGGTCGATCACGTTACCGAGCGCACCGCCCAGCACGAGCGATAAGCCGACAGCGAGCAAGATCTGTTCTGACCGGATGCGTCGCAACCAAACCATGAGCGCGAGGCTGACGCCGAGCGCAAGCACGATGAAGAACCACCGCTGCCACCCTCCCGCTTGCGCGAGAATGCTGAACGCTGCACCCGTGTTCTCGAGATAGACGATATCGAGGATCGGCAAGAGCTCGATGGCATCGCTCAGCTTGACCGTGTTGACGACGAGCGCCTTCGTCGCCTGATCGATGATCACGACGAAAAACGAGAGCCACAGCCAGTTGCTGGCGCCGCGTGTGGGCGTGAACCAAACCTTAGTGATCGAGTTCATGTTCTACGTCCACTCTCTCTGTTCGCCTGTGCCTGTTACGTTCGTCACGCAACGACCGCAAATCTCGGGGTGTTCCGGGTGCGCGCCCACGTCCGGCCGCTTGTGCCAGCAGCGCACACACTTCGTCGCCTCGCTCGCGCGCACGACGATCCAAGAGCCGTTCTGCTCGCCCTCCTCTGCCGGCACCGCATCACTCGGGCGCTCGGCGACAGGATGCACACGCGCTTCGGACGTGATGAACACGAAGCGCAACTCGTCTCCGAACCGCTGCAAGGTGTCGAGCAGCGAGCCGCTGCAGTAAAGATCGATCGAGGCATCGAGCGGCGCGCCGATCGCGCCGGTGTTGCGCAACTTCTCCAGTTCGCGCGCGACGGCACTCCGAAGATCGAGGATCGCAGCCCAATCGATCTGCGGCGCTTGCTTCGCTTCCGCAGGCAGTGCGCACCACGTTTCGAGAAACACCGATTCGCCGCGCGTGCCTGGCATGTACCGCCAGATCTCTTCCGCCGTGAACGACAGGATCGGCGCGAGCCATCGAGCCATTGCTTCGATGATCCAGAACATCGCAGTTTGCGCCGAGCGCCGCGCGTGGCTGCCTGCCGGTGTTGTGTAGAGTCGATCCTTCAGGACGTCGAGATAGAAACCGCCCAGATCGACGCTGCAGAAGTTGTGAACCTTCTGATAGATCAAATGGAACTGGTATTCGCGATACGCTTCGATCACTTCGGACTGCAACTGCTCCGTGCGCCACAACGCCCAGCGATCGAGCGCCACTAAATCAGCCACCGGAACTTGATCGGTGCTCGGATCGAACCCCGACAGATTCCCGAGAAGGAAGCGCGCGGTGTTGCGCACGCGTCGATACGATTCGGCGACGCGCTTCAGGATCTCGTCCGACAAGCTCATCTCGTTCGCGTAGTCGGTCGCGGCGACCCACAAGCGCAGCACGTCCGCACCGAGCGTGCCGACGACCTTCTGCGGGACGATCACGTTGCCGAGCGACTTGGACATCTTGCGTCCTTTCTCGTCGATCGTGAACCCATGCGTGAGCACGCCGCGATACGGCGCACGCTCGTACATCGCGACGGACGTGAGGAGCGACGAATGGAACCAGCCTCGATGCTGATCGGAGCCTTCGAGATACAGATCCGCGGGTGCCGTGATCTCCGGACGCGTCTTCGATAAGCAATGGTGAAGCACGCCGGAGTCGAACCACACATCCATGATGTCCGTGACCTTCTCGTAATCCTGTGCCTCCGCACCGAGCAGCTCGACCGGATCCAGTTCGAACCACGCTTCGAGGCCCTCTTCTTCGATGCGATCTGCGACCGCCTCGAGCAGCTCCGCTGAACGCACGTGCAACTCGCCGGTGCTCTTGTGCGTAAACAACGCGATCGGAACACCCCAGGTCCGCTGCCGCGAAATGCACCAATCCGGTCGATCCGCGATCATGTTGCCGATGCGGCTTTCGCCCCATGCAGGCATCCATTTCACTTTCGCGATCTCGCTCAGGGCTGTGCGTCGCAAGCCTGCCTGATCCATTCCGATGAACCACTGCGCCGTCGCGCGGAAGATCACCGGCGTTTTGTGGCGCCAGCAATGCGGATACGAATGCTTGAGCGTCTCGTGCTTGAGCAAGCGACCGCGCTCGCTCAGCACTTCGATGACGTGCTTGTTCGCATCGAACACTCGCTCGCCTTCGAACAGCGGCGTGCCCGTTACGAAACGGCCGTCGCTTCCGACCGGGTTGTCGATCTTCAGCTTGTACTTGAGCCCGACGACATAGTCTTCCTGACCGTGGCCAGGTGCCGTGTGAACCGCGCCCGTCCCCGCATCGAGCGTCACGTGCTCACCGAGAATGACGGGCACGCTGCGATCGTAGAACGGATGCTTGAGCGACAACCCTTCGAGCGCCGATCCTTCCACTTCCGCGACGCGTTGCGACTCGGGTACCCCCGCACGCGTGAGCACTTTGTCCGCCAACTCCGTCGCGAGCACGAGCAACTCGGTACCAGTGTCGATCAACGAATAGCGAATCTCCGCGCCGAGCGCGACTGCCTGATTCGCGGGCAACGTCCAGGGCGTCGTCGTCCAGATCACGACGTTCGCCTCGTTCTTCGACAACTTCGCGACACCGAACCGTCGCGCAAGCTCGGCGAGATCTTCCACTGAGAAACGCACGTCGATCGCGGGTGACGTCTTGTCCTCGTACTCGACCTCGGCTTCCGCGAGCGCGGAACGGCAGTCGAGGCACCAATGCACGGGTTTCAGGCCCTTATAGACATGACCGTTGCGCAGGATGCGAGCGAGCGCACGCAGCTGTTCCGCCTCATAGGCAGAGTCCATCGTCATGTACGGACGATCCCAATCGCCCATCACGCCGAGGCGTTTGAAGTCCTCGCGCTGAATCTTCACCTGCTCGAGCGCGTACTCGCGACACGCCTGACGAAACGCGCGCGGTTCGAGCGCTTTGATCTCTTTACCGCGTAGCTTTTCGATCTGATGCTCGATCGGCAAGCCGTGGCAATCCCATCCCGGAACGTAGGGCGCATCGTAGCCGTCCAAGCCACGCGACTTGACGACGATGTCCTTCAGGACCTTGTTGATCGCGTGCCCAAGATGGATCGCGCCGTTCGCGTAGGGAGGGCCGTCCAACAGAATGAACGACGGGCGACCGCGAGCACTCGAGCGCAGCTTCCCGTAAATATCCTTCTCTTCCCACCAACGCAGCATCTCGGGCTCACGACGAGCCAAGTCCGCCTTCATCGGGAAGTCGGTTTGCGGAAGATTGATCGTGCTCTTGTAGTCGGCCATTTAGCGGTTGACGGTTGACGGTTGACGGTTGACGGCCAGAAACGAGAGATTCATTGCCTCGCCTCGCTCCGCCGCATTAACTAATCTATCAGCTACTTCCACTCCGCTTCTGACTGTCAACGGTCACCTGTCAACCGTCAACTGCTCGCCAGGATTTGCCTGGCGAGCGCAGCGTCGCGCTGCATCTGCTCGACGAGGGCGTCCAAATTCGGGAACCACTGCTCGTCGCGCAATCGCGCGATGAAATCGACGTGCAAGTACTCGCGATACAAATCGCCCTCGAAGTCGAACACGTGCGCTTCGAGCAAGAATTCGGTGCCGTTCACGGCAGGTCTCGTACCGAGACTGGCGACGGCTGGCGCGTTCTTCAATGGTCCGCCCGACACGCGCGTCGCAAACACCCCTTTGAGCGGCGGCGTGCGTCGGTGCAAACGAATGTTCGCGGTCGGAAAGCCGAGCGTCCTGCCGAGCTTACCGCCGTGCACGACCTTGCCCATCATCGAGTACGGACGCCCCAGCAATCGGGCGGCGGCATCGAGCTCACCGCGCGCGAGCCGATCGCGTACGCCCGAGCTGCTCACGCGTTCGCCGTCCAGCACATACGCGGGCATCTCGCGCACTTCGAAGCCGAGCCTCGCGCCGGCCTCGAGCAGCATCGTGAAATCGCCGCGCAAGTTGCGCCCGAACTTGAAATCGTGGCCGACGATGATGTGCTTCACGCCGAGCGCCCCGGCCAGCACGTTCTCGATGAACGTTTCCGGCTCCATCGAGCGCAACGGCTCGTCGAACTTCGCGCAGACGAAGCGATCGATGCCGTAAGCCGCGAACGCGCACACCTTTTCTCGGAAGCGCGTTAGGCGCGCCGGCGGTTCGGTCCGTGCGAAGTACTCTCTCGGCATCGGCTCGAACGAAAGCACCGTCGCGGGGACCGCGTGACGCGCGGCTTGCTCGCGCAGGAGCCGAATCATCTCCTGGTGCCCGCGATGCACGCCGTCGAAGGCCCCGATCGTGAGCACGCATCCCCGGTGCCGCGCGCGCAGATTGTGTAGGCCTCGAACCACTTCCATCGCGGCCCTGCGCTCCCAAAGGTCAACCGGATGACCTGCATTATAGGGGACTCGTGCGGCGCTGCTCATGGTTTGGGGGCTCAGTGGGCTGCGAGCGCGGTTTGCACCTTGAATTGATGCGGCCGCACGCCAAGCGCCAACAGGACAGCGAAATAGAGGGCACCACCGCCAACGACCAGCCCTGTGAGCCAAGTCGCGCGCTCGGTGGTCGACGCCTGCAACCACGGATCCAGCGCACCTGCGAACCACACGAGGAACGCTGCCATGGCCGCGCTTGCGACCGCGATCTTGATGAGCAGCGCGACGCCGCCGGGATGTCGGTGCAGGATGTTCTTGCGCCGAAGCCCGATGTAGAGCGCGGCCGCATTGAAGATCGCGCCAACGCCGTTCGTGAGCGCAAGCAATGCATGCGCGCCTTCAGACTTGAGGTTGCCGGTCGCCGCGAGCACCGCGACGACGATCACGTTCAGCACCATCGTGAGCCCGAGCGCACGCATCGCAACTTTCACCGGTCCTTTCGTGTCCTGTCGCGCGTAGTAACCCGGCGCAAGCACCTTGATGAGGCTCCACCCGAGCAATGCGAACGAGAACGCCATCAGCGCGACCTGCGTCATCTCGACGTCGAAGTCCGTGAACTCATTGCGGTGATACATCGTGACCGTCAACGGGCCGGCGATCGCGAACAGCGCGACCGAAGCGGGGATCACGATGAGACACACGAGGCGCACCGCCCACGAGAGCGTCGCGGAGAAATCATCCGCCGATTGCTGCGCGTGTTGCGCCGATAAGCTCGGCAGAATCACGGTCGCGAGCGCAATACTGAAGACGCCGAGCGGGAACTCGACGAGGCGATCCGCAAGGTAGAGCCACGTCATGCTGCCGTCGTTCAGGAGCGATGCGATGCCGGTGCTGATGATGATGCTGAGCTGCCCCATCGACGAACCGACGATTGCCGGGCCCATGAGTCGGGCGATTCGCCGTACCGCTTCGTGCTGCACATTCCACTTCGGCCAGCGCACGACCTTGAGCTTGAGCAGCGGCGGAACGAGGATCGCAAGCTGCACGATACCGCCGACGAATACGCCGACCGCGAGCGCGACGACCGGCTGTTCGAAGTACGGCGAGACCCAGACCGCGAAGACGATCATCACGAGGTTGAGCGCCACGGACGTAAACGCGGGCAGCGCAAACTGTCTATAGCTATTCAGCACCCCGCCCGCGAGCGCCGTCAGAGACACGAACAACACATACGGGAACGTCCAGCGCAGCATCTCCACGGCGAGTGGAAACTGCCCTTCGTCTTTCGTCGCGAATCCAGGTGCCGTCATCAGCACGATCACCGGAGAAGCGAGCACGCCGATGATCGAAATCCCGAGGAGAAGCAGACCGAGCGTCCCCGCGACGGAATCGACGAGGCCGCGAACCTCTTCAGTCGTGCGTTTCTCCTTGTACTCGGCCACGACCGGCACAAAGGCCTGCGAGAACGCCCCTTCCGCAAACAAACGCCGCAGCAGATTCGGGATCTGATTGGCGAGCACGAACACCTCGAGCGCCGCCGCCGGCACCATCGAGGCATACACGACGTCGCGCGCCAGGCCCGTAATACGGGACAGGAGCGTAGTCAGTCCGACGACGAGCGTGCTTCGAAAAAAGCCGCGACTCATCCGGCGCGGCTCGAGGAAGAGGTGGATGCCATGGGGTGCGAATGGTATCGGAAGCTGCCTTCGGCAGGGGGGCTGGAGGCTGCGTTGGGGCTGGAGGCTGGGGGCTGGGGGCTGGGGCTAGAGGAGCGACGGAGCCTGAGCGTGCCCGGATTACTTTTGCGTTCGGGAACCGGGCGCAATCCTGTCGCTGAATCTGCGGTTCATGCTTCTGGCCGCCGCGTGACCAGCTGTCCGAGCCACCGCGCGAGCTTCTCTGGCCCCAGCCCCCAGCCCCCAGCCAAGGGAAGGCTTGCGTTCCACGCCCCAGATCGGCAGAATTCGCGGCTCTTTTTTCCGAGCGCAGAAGCGCTGAGTGTAAGTTCCGTGGCCAACATCAAGTCAGCCGAAAAGCGAGCCCGTCAGACGATCAAGCGTCGCGCCCATAACATGGCGCTGCGTTCGCGGCTCCGGACCGCCATCAAGAGCGTTCAGAACGCCGTGAATGCGGGCAACAAGGACGAGGCGGTTTCGAATTTCAAAGTCGCCGGTCCGATCATCGACTCGATGGTCAACAAGGGCATCATTCATCGCAACAAGGCGGCTCGTCATAAGAGCCAGCTGAACGCGCAGATCAAGGAGCTTGCGAGCTCTTGATCGATAACCCGCGTCAGCGGGTTTTCAAGAACAAAAAAGCCGGGCTCTGCCCGGCTTTTTGTTTGAGGGATATTCCTCGCGCGCGAGGAGTGTCCCAAAGTTTGACGAGGCATCGAAATTAGATGCACCGCCCGTCTTTTCTATTCCCGCCTCTTCACTGTCCGCCGTCCGCCGTCCGCCGTTCCCCCGCTTCGCCAGCTTCGATCCGCTTCATCACGTCCTGGCACAGCGCCTCCGTGCCCTGACGAGCCAAAGCCGAGATTCGATAGATGGGCCCCTTCCACCGCAACCGCCGGACGATGTCCTTGCAGCGTTTGTCGGCTTCATCGGGCGGCAGCAAATCGACCTTGTTCAGCACGAGCCATCGCTCCTTCGTCGCGAGATCGCTGCTGAACTTCTTCAACTCCTGCGCGATCGCGCGCGCATCCTTCACGGGATCCGCTTCCGGATCCGGTGGGAGCACATCGACCAGGTGCAACAAGATGCGCGTGCGCTGCAGATGCTTGAGGAAGCGGATTCCGAGCCCCGCACCTTCTGCGGCGCCTTCGATCAGGCCAGGAATGTCCGCCATCACGAAGCTTCGGTGTGTGCCCACGGACACGACACCGAGGTTCGGATGCAGCGTCGTGAAGGGATAATCCGCCACCTTCGGCTTCGCTGCGGAAACCGCACGAATCAGCGTGGATTTGCCGGCGTTCGGCAGGCCGAGCAAGCCGACGTCGGCCATCACTTTGAGCTCGAGTCGCAGATCGCGCTTCTCGCCCGGAAGCCCCGGCATCGCTTTGCGCGGCGTGCGATTCGTGCTGCTCTTGAAACGCGTGTTGCCCCACCCGCCTTTGCCGCCTTTCGCGACAAGGAGGCGTTGACCCGCTTCGGTCACATCGCCGAGTTCCTCGTCGGTATCGACATCGACGACCACGGTGCCGATTGGAACGGGAATGACGAGGTCTTCCCCGCCCGCGCCGGTGCAATCGCGGCTGGATCCCGGCGTGCCGTTGGGCGCTTTGAATGAGCGGTGGAAACGAAAATCCGCGAGCGTGTTGATGCCTTCCTGGCCGACCAAATAAACATCCGCACCCTTACCGCCATCGCCGCCATCGGGCCCGCCGAACGGAATGAATTTCTCACGACGAAAGCTCACCGCCCCACGACCGCCGTGGCCGGCTTGAACTTTGATGATGGCTTCGTCGACGAAACGCATGGCTTTGTTGGTGAACGGCGGATGGCGGATGGCGGATGGTGAGGTTAAGGCAAATCGGCGCGGCGTATGGAGAGTTCAGACTGTTCGACAGTGTTTCATCGGACCTGCACAAGGATGTACTCGTTCTCTCTGTCACCGTCCGCCGTCCGCCGTCCGCCGCTCACTAACAAAAAGCCCCGGACGAGCCGGGGCTTTTTCGTTCGAACGTCAGTTCGATTATTCGGCGACCACGCTCACGAACGTCTTCTGTTCGACGCCCTTCTTGCGGAACTGCACGCGACCGTTCGCCTTAGCGAACAGGGTGTAGTCCGTGCCGCAGCCCACGTTGTCGCCCGCGCGATAAACCGTGCCGCGCTGACGCACGATGATGTTGCCGGCAATGACCTGCTGGCCGCCGAACTTCTTGATACCAAGTCGTTTCGACTCTGAATCGCGGCCGTTCTTAGTACTGCCGCCTGCCTTTTTGTGTGCCATGACGTCTGTCTCTCTGTAGGTCGGAATTCATTCCGACTCAAAACACAACCAACCGTGTCGGGTTGAAACCCGACCCACAAGTTAGGCGCTGATGCTCGTAACCTTGATTTCGGTGTAAGGCTGACGATGCGTGCCCTGACGCAGGTAGTGCTTGCGGCGGCGGAATTTGACGATTGTCTTCTTCTCACCCTTGCCGTGGCTCTGCACGGTCGCAACGACCTTGCCGCCATCCAGGAACGGCGAGCCTACCTTCACTTGCTCGCCCGAACCGGCGAGCAAAACCTTGTCGAACTCGACGTTCGCGCCGACATCGGCCGCGAGTTTCTCAACCCGCAAAACCGAGCCTTCGCTGACCCGATACTGCTTTCCACCCGTGGCGATTACGGCGTACATGATCTTCCGAAGCTCCAAGCGTGCCGGGAGGACCCCGGCATAAAAGGGCGTGAAGTGTACGGAGCGGAGGGCCTGAAGGCAACCACAAGGCGCACAAGGACGTCGGGCGGCGTGGGAACGAGGCGTTCGGCCGGTCCCGGAGTGCGATTCTACGACCATCGACCACACCCAAAACCCAGCGACCGTCGTCTTTCGGCTACCATTTCGGTCCTGGCCCACTTCTCACCTAGTCAATGAGCTTCGAGTCGGTAAAAGCGCTGGTCGGCGACGACCTGCAAGAGGTCGATCGTGTCATTCGCCGCCGTCTCGCGAGCGATGTCGTTCTGATCAATCAGGTTGCTGAATACATCGTCGGCGCGGGCGGCAAACGATTGCGCCCGCTCGTCGTCGTCGTCGTCGCACGAGCCTGCGGCGCGAGCGATCTTCGCCACGCCGAAGCGGCCGCGATCATCGAATTCATCCATACCGCCACCCTCCTCCACGATGACGTCGTGGACGGCTCGAAACTCCGCCGCGGCCGCGACACGGCGAATGAAGTCTGGGGGAATGAGGCGAGCGTGCTCGTCGGAGATTACGTTTACTCGCGCGCCTTCGAGATGATGGTGTCACTGGAAAGCATGCGGATCATGGACGTCATGGCGAGCGCGACGAATCGCATCGCCGAGGGCGAAGTCCTACAGCTCATGAACGCCCACGACCCTGAAACGACCGAGTCACGCTACTTCGACGTCATCTACCGCAAGACGGCGAAGCTCTTCGAATCCGGCGCCCAGATCGCGGCAATCTTGGCGAATGCAGGGCCTGCGATCGAAGCGGCGATGGCGCGCTACGGCAAGCACTTGGGCACGGCGTTCCAGCTCATCGACGACGTCCTCGACTACAAGTCCGACCGCGAAGAGCTGGGCAAGAATCTCGGGGACGACCTGGCGGAGGGCAAACCGACCCTTCCTCTTATATATGCGCTCAAGCACGCGACCGAGGTGCAGCGCGAAACGATCCGAAGGAGCATCGAGCAGGGCTCGATCGACGCCTTGCCGGAGATCACCGCCGCAATTGAATCGACGGGGGGCCTTGCGTACACTGCGCGCCTCGCGCGGCGGGAGGCCACTCTCGCGATCGAGGCGCTCGCCGAACTGCCCGAGTCGGCGTACAAGCAGGCCTTGCGCACGCTTGCGGATTTCGCGGTAGATCGCACACATTGAGAAGCGGTTAGCGATTGGCGGTTAGCGGTTAGTTCGGACCGCCTCGCTTCAATCCTCCGCCCCTCAGCACCGTCGGGGTGTAGCTCAGCCTGGTAGAGCACTACGTTCGGGACGTAGGAGTCGCAGGTTCAAATCCTGTCACCCCGACCATTAAATCAATAGGTTGAACGAAGAGTCGCTGCAGCAGTGGTACGCAATTGGCACGCAGCTCTTCCGGCCGCGGCTGCTCTTCCAGGTCAACCACACGCAAGGACTTCTTCAACAGCGGTTCCAACTCGCTGAAGTAGTCATCGAGCGCAGCCGTCACCTTGCTCATGTAGTCGGGCGAATACTCCGCGTATAGCTCCGTGATTTCGAAACCTGCCTGTGTATGTCCCAGAAGGCCCGCAATCTCCCCCACCCCCACACCGCGCCGCCTTAGCTCAGTCGCGACCGTTCGGCGGATGGTGTAAGGCGTGACGTCCTTGCGCAAACCAGCAGCATCACGCGTTGCTTCGAAAGCTGTTTGAATCCTCTTCATCGGCCGTGTCTGGTTTCGCTTCCATCGGATGGCGTAACCAGGCGAAAGACGCTCGAGCCATGGGAGCAGCGTTTCGCAAATCGCAATCACGGGGCGTCTTTTCTTGTTCTCATCGTGATCGGGCGGGTTGAAGTCAATCCAGCGGTTCTGAACGTCAATTCGATCCGTCGTCAGTTCCAGAATGTTGATGGGTCGCTGCGCCGTCGCGAACGCGAGGAGGAGAAACATGCGAAAGTGTTCCGTTCGAGCTGCATTGAAAAGTGCCGCGACTTCCTGCAGCGACATACGCGACTTCTTCGTTCTCTTGCGCGGCGGCATGACAATCGCCGGCGCGGACGCGAGCTCTTGCCGACGCACCGCTCGGATCAAGGCTGACTTGCCAACGCTGAGCGTGCGCCGGATGTAGTTGGCGGCGTAACCAGCATTACTAAGGTGCTCGATAAATTCTTCTTGGCGCGCGATAGAGAGTTCTGAAACCGCGACGGGCCCGAAGAACTTCTTCCACTTGGCATTCGCTGTCTTCGCTTGAACTCTGCTCTTCTTCTTCGACGCGTGTTGTTCATAGTAGCGATCGAGCACGAGCGCGAGAGGGACTTGAGACGGAGACTCCCGCGTCATTTTGCCGTGCACTGCCATCCACTTTAAGAAGGCCTTATGTGCTTTCTCTGGGTCGGCTGTTTTGGTGGTGACCTTCCGTGTTTGTCTCGAGCGGGCATCAAACCAGAAGATGTAAAAGTTGTCCGAACCGGCTCGCTTGCCGAGCCATGCCTCACCACGACCGAAGGGTCGCTCCCCGCGCTTGCTGGACATACTTGATCAGGAGTCCTGCGACGTTCTTCGCGACAGCTTGGGCACATCTACATCGTCGAGATCGATGCACGACATATACGCACGAAAAAAACTCTCCGAAGCACCGTCTACTGATTGCGGCGCCATTCGGCCTGACCGAGTTTCGGGTTCCTTCTTCTGCTGAACTTGCGGCTGAGCACTTGCGGCCGCAAGCCGCGTACGCCCCTCAATGAAGTCGCAGATCTGCTGTCCCCGAATACGAATGCATCGCTCTGTAACCGCAACAAACGCGATCAGTCCTTTCCGGCGGTTCTTCGTCACTGTTTTCGCTGAACAGTTGAGGATCTGGGCGACTTCACGTTCCGTGTAGAACCTCGACATGGAGTACTCAGGCATCAGCTTCATCTCTTCACATAGCCACTGTGGCTACATCGATTTTCTATGCGATTTTCTAATGGTCAATAATTAACCAGGTCATCGCCTGAAATGTGACTCTCAGCACAATCTTCGGAGCGCATGGGCGCAGATTTCTGAGGAGGAAAAGCCTGCTACCCATATCTTCCGCAGATTTCTACGGATACAGAATCGATCCATGCGCCGTCCTTGCGCAGGCGGTTAACGGACCAGTACTGACATACAAGGAACGAACTCGATATGTGTAACGTCAGATCAGCCGGCTCGTCTCTTGCTATGAAAATGGCGTCCGCCACCTATGGAAGGGGCTCATCAGATCGTCTCGCTCTCCCTCGACGTCGCCTTCACGTGTGGACATATCCGTTTGCGCCGCTGCCTCGCTATCGGCTGGAACCCCTCCCGGAGCACGCGCGTCCTCGGCCGCCTTTTCGAAGCGCGCAGCGTCGTCGGACGGACCACGCACCTTCTTGCGCGGCTGAGGGTTCCTCGCCAGTGCTGCCAAGCGCGCTTGCCGATCACCTAGCGACGATTTCTGCGAGCGATCAGCCCCAGTCGAGGGCGCAGCATGCTGATTCACAGATCGCGTCGCCACCGGTTCGGGCTGATGCAGGCTCGCCGCACAAGACGCGCCGGCCGTCAGAGCGGAACCTTCCATTCGCGGGCGGACCTGCGGTTCACTTGCCGGGCTACGCGGCACGCTACGCGCTGTTTGATCCGACCTACTCTCCCGTTCGCGCGCCCTAGGGGCGTCATCAACTAAGGCAGCCCGCATCACGCCCTTGCGTGCGAAATTGATCGCCGCCTCACTGCTGCCACGGATCACAACAGGAGCTAACTCCTCCTCGCGAGGAGAAGAATAGAAACCGGCGTCGAGCGTCTTATCGATCGAATGCCACGCGTCTAGACAGCTCGTGAGCTCGTCCAACTTGTCACGAAAGACATGAGCGTCAATGCGCGGATAACGGGCAAATCCATTCGGTATCACCGAGTGGACAGGCTGCCGCGTCGGGCGCGTAGATCTCCGACGAGGCGCCAGGCCAGACGTCCTAAGCTCCTCGAAACGCTCTTTACCCAGGTACTCCAGCGGCTCACCTTCCAACTCTTGCGCAGTTTCGACATCCCACATCCGCCACGCCTCACGACATCTATCGCGACGAGGTCGCCGATTCACGCGCACACGTTCTCCAACCTTTTCCAACGCGGCGTTTGCGATCCGCTCCCACCAACGTCGGACAAGGGCAACAAACGATTCGGCGTTAGCTTGCTTCGTCCCACTTTTCCGGAGGGCCTTCGTGTCAAAGTACCGTTCCTTTCGTCCGAAGCCGGTAGGCGTCAGCGTGCTCGTGGAGATCACTAGGTGTGCGTGATAGTTTCTCGCATCACCTTCCGCGGAAGGGGCATGCACGGCGAAATCCACAGCCACTGCAAATGCTCTAACGATGCGTTGCGCGATCACTCGGACAGCAGCGACGGCGGTCGCTCGATCGTGCGCTAGATTGTGCGGAATCGAGACAATCGCTGAGATCGCCACTCGCGCATCCTTCCGCCTGTTGTGGAGCTCGTTCCTTTTCCATAATTCGCGACGATCCCGCGCCCAGCTGGGTGCGAACGCAGGGACGAGAAGCCGGGTCGCGACAACTTCCTTCGCCGGGCGCGGATAGTGGTAACAGCGTTTGACTCGAGCGCAATAAAGAGGCTGCGCTGTCTGGTACGCCACGGCCGCCACGGATGAACCGCTGTATCTGCGAAAACGCTTACCGCCACCGCGTGTTGTCGTGGCTCTGCATATGTTCGCGACGGACACACGAAATTGCGAGGAAAACTGCTGTGTCGGTTTCACGATGCTTTAACTGAAGAGAGCGCTAGTGGCCACCGAGTTAGTCTCTCGTGAGAGGGCAATCCTGAGAAGTATTTCCGGTGGAGGCACACGGGTGCGCGCGCCGACAACCGCGGCACCAACGGGACTCACAGATTTCCCTGCAGCGCTGACTGCGAGCTGGTCGCGCCGGCCGACACAGAAGCAACGCGTGCGCTTAAAGCCGCATTCTCAACCGTTCTGAGGCGTGGTCCACCACGTGGACCATATAAGGTCCACCGTGTGGACCTTCCAAGGTCCATGGCGTGGACCTTCCGAGGTCCACCGCGTGGACCTCGACTTGCATTCTGTTGAATAGATGGGCGCCCGGTTTCAAGACACGCTAGAACGGTGGGCGTCGAGGATCGTGGTGGAAAAATTGGCCTTGCGAGCTGTCAGCACAATGTTCTCCGGCCTCTCTCCAGGCATTACCCCGCGCCCTTCCATGTCATGGCGCTTCTACATTCTCCGGCACCTTATTGCGTGTTCGCCATCGATACTTGACTGGGCCGCGGTCCGAGGAGAGGACCATCGGGTGGGAACATCCCAGCGACCCCGACTGCGTTAGAATCACAGCGCCAAAGAAAAACGTGGGTCCAGCGGTTGCGGGATCGCTGTTCACCCAGAGAATTCATGCCTTGGCTGCACACATTGTCGGCTCGGTGCGCAACCGGTCTGCCGGCGACAGTCGCATGGGAGGGACATCCGTGAAGTCATTTACCGATCTTGGTCGCGGGATAGCTGATCGCCCCGGGAGATTCGTCGGAGGTTGGTTCGCAGGATTCAGCGTCCTATTCACTCTCGCAAAGGCCATCACTCAATTCGTACCTGGCGTGGAGATCAAAGGATCTGCGTGGCTCGCTGGAGCCACGCTCCTGAGCGCGGGCTACGCCTGCTGGAAGGTGTGGAAGCCGTCGAAGGTCGGGATAAAGCTCGCACTGACGAATACTTGTATCGAAGTCGCTTTCGGCGATCTGTTCAAACAGGACGGTCTGCGTGCAATAGCTGTCAATGATTTCTTTGACAGCGAACTCGGCAAGCCAGTGTCGCAGAACAGCCTGCACGGGGCCTTCCTGAAACAATGCTTCGGGGGGCATCCGGAAAGCTTCGATCGTCAGGTTGGGCAGGAACTAACCAATGTGAATGGAGTGAAGACCGCGAAGAAGGAGGGAAAGAACATACGGTTCGAGATCGGGACAACCGCGATGGTTGCCTGCAACGACGACCGCTATCTGCTCGTCGCTTTCGCCAAGAGCGATGAAGCGACCTGCAAGGCAAAGGCCGATGTCATCGACATGTGGCGTGCGCTGCATGGACTCTGGGAACGCGCCCGTCTTGAGGCAGAGGGTGCGGCTATGAATCTTCCGCTTATGGGTAGCGGGCTATCCGGTATCGGTCTCCCGACACGCGACCTGCTGAACCTGATCATTCTCTCGGCCATCACAGCAACCAAGGCCGGCCAGATCACAACACGGATTCGAATCATCCTCCACGAGGACCGATTCGACGATCTCGACCTAAGGGACGTCCAGAAGCACTGGGAGGAAAAGTAGATGGCATATCGCAATGGCACCTACGTCGCATTCCATGCGGATGGAAACAATACTCCCGGGAAAACTGATATTGACTACTACAACTTGCTAAAGGCATGGACAGCGAGATCCGACGACGACTTCACCATGATCAACAGCCATGACAAGGCTTGGGCGGTTCGCGATACGAGCAAGAGGGCGACATTGCGAAACTCATTGCTGGAACGCCTACGAAACTCAAGGAATATGCTTCTGATAGTCGGTGATACGACTAGGCTCGACACCGATTGGGTTCCATTCGAGATTGCTCAGGCTATCGACTCTTACGGTCTACCGATAATCGCTGCGTATCCGGGATATGGACGTATTACCGAGACTCGGAGTCTGCGATATTTGTGGCCACGCGCGCTTGCCAACCGCATCGACAGCTCCACTGCTCGCACTATCCACATACCCTTCAAGAAGGTACCTATCGCTCAAGCAATTTCAAGCTTCGATCACAACTCGCAGCCCCCATACGCGGACACCATTTACACGGATCAGGCATACGATCGATGGGACATTCTTTAGTTCGCATATGCCTTGAAAACCACCTCAGGTTTGTCATATTCGTCGCATTCTTGTGATCTCTGCTCCGAAAGCGGTCGTTGCACAACGTTTCGTTGAATGCGAGTCTTCATCGCGGAATGCCGTACTTGATCGCGTACAACTCCTGAACGACCTCCCCTCTCCCTCCTGCGCAGTACTTCTCGCTCGGCGTTTCATTACCGAGGTGCCACGATCGTCGCGTCCACCATTTTGCGGCCAGCTGCAAGTTTCCGAACGTATCGACCATCAACTGGTGTAAATCGGGATCTTCTGATCGTAGTCGCTCAAGCTCGCTGAGCGCCCACGCGTCTCGGTCACGCATCTCCGAGTACGCTTGGCGATTGACGCGCGCATCGATGAGCGCGTGGTGGCGCCGTGCAGTGAGCGAAGTGTCTCGAGCGAAGCTGCTCTCAACCATCTTCAGATACTCGTCCCCCAGCAGGCCTAGATTGAACCGACTGAAAGGGGGGCGCGACGGTGTTTCCGGTGACTCGAATCCGTCCAGCGCGTACTCCAGCAGCGCCATGTCGTTCCGGTGATCGTAGGCGACCAGCACCTTGCCGCGCGGGGCGACCTCGAGAACGTCATCGAAGAACTTGTGCAGACTCGCCGTGAACTGATCATCCGCGAGCGCTCGAGAACCGCGATCGAGGAGCGGATACACGACCGAGCGGACGAAATCCGTAGGCGTCTCGGGCAGCGGATCGCGCTCAGCATAAAACTCGTACCCGCCGCAATCGCTGACGAGCGCCAGCGACACCAGTTCGCTCGCTAGAATGTCGGCCCACTCTGTGTCGATGAACAGGATCATTCGTCTCCAACTTCCGCAAGCCGCTCAAGCAGCGTCCTAACTTCCCGGTCGCCAGCGGGTGACTTCATCGCGTCGCATGGGCGCTTCCCACCGAACAGCTTTGCAGGCGTTCGAAGCCAAGTCTTGGCTGCCTTCTCAGAGCCGAGCGCCCTGATAGCCAAACTGAAGATTGGTTGACACTCGTCGTAGCGAATCCTTTTCGTCGGATCCACTATCCACGGCAGCATGCGCGAGATGTTGCGAGCGTCATCGATGCCGCGATGATGCGCACCCTCGATCGAAAGACCGCACATTTCGAGCGCCTTGCGCATTCCAGGGCGCTTAGTCCGGCTGATGTGATGCCGACGCGTAAATGCGTCCTTGAGATTTACATGGGGGTACGACGCAAGCGGCGAATCAATACCGATGCGCAGCGCATCCCTTCGCAGTTGATGCATGTCGTAGTTGCCCCAGCTTCCCCACCCCAGTCGTTCGCGATGCAGCTCGAGCCATTCGGCGATGAGCTCGCACACTCGCTCGAACGGCTGGGCGTTGTCCACCTGATCCTGCGTGATCGACGTGAGCTGGGTGCAGAACTCCGATAGGACGGGATGCAGCTTCGGCTTGACGAACCACGATCGTCCGTCGATCGGCTGCAGGTCCGACATGCGAACGAGCACGGCGCCGAACTCGATAGTCTCCATGTCCTCGCGCGGACCACGACCGTCGGCCCAGCACGTTGCTTCGAGATCGACGACAAGCAGTGTCTTGAAGCGGCGCAGCGGAATATCGGCGTTGCTGTTCATTTTGGCCAGTCTGGATTGACGTCAGGTGAAGCCTCGTGCAGTTCCTCTTCGTCCACCTCGTCGGGCGGTAAAGCTATGTTCTGATTGATTGGCGCGCGCAACTTACCGGCGGACGCGAGTTCCTGGATCTCGATTTCGTCCTTTTCCTGAACGTCCAGGACAGCTCTCAATAGAGCTTCCTCATGGTCACAGAATCCATCGGCGCAAAGCACTAGGGCTGCGCCAGGCAGATAGTTCTGCTCGTCATCATCGAGCGCACACCAGACGGCGTCGTGCAAGCCTCGCTCAGCAAAATACCGCTCCACATCGCGCTGGCGATTGCCAGGCTCGATGTCACCCGGGTGGCGACCGCTCACTCCGACAATCCGCTCCCGCAGGTCAACAGAGAAGAAGGCTCGCAGCTCCTCGAGCGTGTGATGCTTTTGCCAGTCACTGGCGATCACAACGTGCACATTCGGATAGTCGCGCAGCACGCGTTCGAACCGAGGCAAGTAGCTGAACATCTGATTCTCCGAATCCGGCAAGTCCGCGCGCGGGAAAAACGGATGCAGGACACCATCGATGTCGAGGGCAAGAAAAATCACTTGATCACCCTAGAGGGCCCGCCTCGAGCATCTCGATGTAGCGAAGAACATCCTCCGCGCGTCCGTCGAGCACGAGGCGCTCCGCGGTTTTCCCGTGGAACGCCTCGATCACCTGAAAACGAAACCATTGTGCAGCTCGATCGGCATCACCGGAGAGCTGTGTCGCAGCAGCTAGCACGCGCGCAGCGTCGTCCGTCAGAGCGTTATTCATTTCTGCGTCCATGACGAAGCTGTAAACCTTCTTGAGCGTTTCAGGCGCGCTCATCAGTAACCGCGGTGGGAAGCCTCCCAGCATCGGGTTATGCGTGTCGAACCAGAGATTGATCTTCGACTCGTCGCCTTTAAAGAACGCGTGAACAACAGATTCGATTTCCGACGTAAGTTCATCCATCAGCTTTCGATCAGGTGTCATGGCGGTCGCCTGCGAGAACGCGCGCAGCACGCATGCCTCTCCCTCCTGAAAGCCGTCGTAGCACTGGAGATAGAAGTCACCGACTCGTTCGCCCCACCGATCGATAGCCATCCAAGTCACCTCTTTGAGGTTGTGCCTATCAAGGTACGCGTTGATGCGACGCTGACGATGACGGCGACCGCTCCCTGGGACAACCCCAATCACTCGCGCGCTAATGTCTGGGGAGAAGATCGCTCGCAGATCCGCCAAAGAGTGGCGATGGCACCAGCTCCCAGTGATCACTATCCGCACGTCCGGAAACTCGCGCAGCACAGCCTCCAGCAGCGGTAGGCAGGAGGAGAAGTCAAATGTATTTGACTTAGCTCGCGGTCCTCGATGAAGAACGCCGTCGATCCCGAGAAAGACGAGTGTGATCACCCCGTCATCTCTCGGGCATGTAATCTTGGCAGCCTTCATTTGATCTCACGTCGGGGTGGATAAAATTGACACCACTTATCGACAAGTGGTGAGGTTTTTATCCAATAACCGCCTTCCTCGAGATGCAGGTCGGACATGACCCGAGCTTCATTGGACGTCACCACCGCCAGTTGATTGATCGATCAGTAGCTCCACGAATTCAGGATCTGACGCGCATACCGATTCAAACCAGGCCGCATTGCGGATTTCATCCTCTTCGATCGTGCGCAGGTAGTGCTTCTCGTAGAAGCGCTGTGCGAGATCCGCCTTTCCGAGATCTCCGCGAAGATCGTGTCGCAGCAGGGTGTCCATGAAGTTGAGCGAACCTGGGTCCGCGTTTACTTTGCCACCCAGCACCCACCGCAGCAGTTGCTCTTCGATATCCTGAAACCCGTCACGGCAGTGAATCAACGGCGCGCCCGGCTGCCAGAATGAGGGCTCATCGTCGATGGCCACCCACGGTAGATGCTCATAACTGTTCGCCTTCAGAAATCGGTGCGCAGCTGCGATGCGATGGCGCTTGCCGTACCAAGTCAGCGCTTGCTCGCGCGTGACCTCGGAGATGCCGATTACACGCTCCCGTATGTCCGGCGAGAAGTAGTCGCACAGTGCGGGCAAGTCATGTGTCAGCTGCCAGCTGCTTGCCACCACGATGCGTGCATCAGGAAAATCGCGAATGACAGCCTCGAATCTCGGCAGGAAATAGAAGCGCTCGCCGCCTGGCCCGTAATGGCTGTGCAGTACGCCGTCGAAGTCTAGAAAGATGATCTTCACATCAATCCTCGACGATCAGCTCTTCGTCGAACGCGGGGGTTGTCATCGGGCGGCGCGTAGCCCCGCGGGTTCGCGAGCACGCGCGTCCCATCGACTGTGTAGTCAATCGATTCCTGCGCGTGTCCAAGGATCGAAAGGTCAACGGGCGGTCGAACCAATTCCGACAGACGATTGCTATAGAACTCGTGATTGCCAGCAACGTACACGATCTCGTCATTCTGAAACTGTTGGCGTGCCCACTCGACGCCAACCAGACCCTCTCCGATATCGCCCGCGAGCACGACTGCATAGGCGTCCATGGGCGGCAGGGTGAACGGAGCGAACCTCAGGCGGATGTCGGGATAGACGCGGATTCTCATAAAGCTGATATCACTCTATGGTATCATTTTCTCTTTATTATCAATGACTTATTGAACTCTAAACCATAGATCTGTAAAGTTCAAATCGTTCGCACTAACTCGAAACAGACTTCGCTGATGTCCTTGCACGCGAGCCCAATTGATAGGGGGGTGGATTTACATCTCCGAAGGGCATTTCAATGGCCGTGCAGCGTGCGCAGCGCGCTCTTCCATCGCCACTTGATCGCGCAGCGCCGTGCGATTTGCAAAGTGAGAAGAACGCAACGATCAGCGAGAAGAAGGTCTCCAGGAATGACGTTTATATGGTGGAGACGAACGCGCTCTAGAAGAAGGCAGTGTCTTGCAACACTCGCCCCATACCTGCGTTTCGGCGCACACGCTCATCCATGTCGATCTTTGGGAGTTCTCAATCAGGCTCCCAACCGACCGAGAAAGCAAATCAGATCCTGAGCGAGTGACGATGCGCACCCCCAACCGGAGTAAGACGGCTCGTATTGTCAGCGCCGAAGTAAAACTGACCCACGCCCGCCGAAGTAATTTTGACCCCCCT
>JBIQKP010000169.1:0-3287 GCA_044506405.1 Lysobacterales bacterium
CGGCTGGGGGCTGGGGGCTGGGGGCTGGGGTCAGAAAAGAGAATAAGAACGGAGCCTTCTGACTCCAGCCTCCAGCCTCCAGCCTCCAGCCGTCCCGAAGAACCTTCTGGCTCCAGCCTCCAGCCTCCAGCCTCCAGCCGATCTCACGGCCCGTGTTGATCATCGACATTGCCGCTCCTCAGCTCGCGAGCCCACTGACCTTCTTCGGTGCTGCGCGCTCGACGGGCGCAGCGACCGGAGCCGGTTTCTTCGTCGGATCGGTGAGTAGCGCGGTTCCGCCCGATGCGGCATCCGGCAGACGGAAGCCCGCGACGGACTTGCGCAGCTGCGCGGAAAGCTCGGCCAGCTTGCCGACCGAGTTCGACGTCGCGGCGGAATTCTCGGTGGTCTGCGCGCTGATCTCGCGGAGCACTTGCATGTTGCGAGCGATGTTTTGCGCGGCGGAGGCTTGCTGCCGCGAGCTCGCCGAAATGTTCTGCACCAAGCTCGCGATCTGGTTCGACACTTGCTCGATCTCTTCCAGCGCCGCGCCCGCGTTCTCGGCGAGTAGCGCACCGCCGACGACGTCCGTCGTGCTGCGTTCCATCGAAACGACGGCTTCGTTCGTGTCCGCCTGAATCGTGCGCACGAGCACTTCGATCTGCTTCGTCGCGTTCGCGGCACGCTCCGCCAAGCGCTGCACTTCGTCCGCAACGACGGCAAAGCCGCGGCCCGACTCGCCCGCCATCGAAGCTTGGATGGAAGCGTTGAGCGCGAGGATGTTCGTCTGCTCGGCGATGTCGTTGATGAGCTCGACGATGTTGCCGATCTCCTGCGAGCTCTCGCCGAGGCGCTTGATGCGCTTCGAGGTCTCTTGAATGGTCTCGCGAATCGCGTTCATGCCGTCGATCGTGCGCCGCACGGCCTCGCCGCCCTTGTGCGCGACATCGACCGAGTGACGCGCGACGTCCGAGGAGCGCTCGGCGTTGCCGGAGACTTCTTCGGTCGACGCGGCCATCGCCGCCACGGACTCGGACGCCAGCACGATCTGCTTCGATTGCGCGACGGAGGCTTTCGCTAGATGTCCCGCCGAGACTTGCGTCTGCTTTGCGGCGGCATCGAGCGTGATCGCGGAGTTGCTGATCGTCGAGACGAGCTCGCGCAGCGCTTCGATGGCGTAGTTGATCGAGTCTGCGATCGCACCGGTGATGTCTTCCGTCACCGTCGCCTGAACCGTGAGGTCACCGTCGGCTAAGCTCGACAACTCATCGAGCAGGCGCAAGATCGCCTCTTGATTGCGCTCGTTCTTCGTCGCCTGCTGCTCCATCGCCTTGCGAATGTTGCCGCTCTTCGCGTGCAGCAGCGAAAGCAGAAGGAGCGAGAGCAGCGCGGCACTGAGCAGCGCCAAGGGTAGATACTGGTTGTTCAAGACGCCGGTTGCGCCGCTCGCCGTAGCACCGATACGTCCGATGAATTTCGAGTACACCTCATCGGCGCTCGCCGCGAGCGCGTTGTTCGCTTCGCGCGCCACAGCGATGCGATCCGCCGAACTGATTGCAGTTCGCACGCGTTCGCCGAGCTGTGCGTACATCGCGTTCGTGAGCTTGAGCTGGGCTTCGGCTTCGCCGCCCGTCACGCGTGGAAGGCCGAGCCCCGCATCTTGTCCCGCGAAGCCGCCGATCACCTGACCCATGTAGTCGTTGCCGTCCGCAAGACGCCGCGCGATGCGCGCAGGTTCGCCCACACCGGCAGCGAGCGCTTCCATGTCTTGCTGCATGCGCTGGCCAGTGAGCTCGAACCGTTCGAGATGGCGAGCCATGCCCTCGACCGAAGGGGAGCCGAGTGCGCTCGCAAGATTGCCCAGGCTTTGCAGCAGTTGAGGGACCAACGTGCGCGCTTCGCCGGAAGCCTTGTGCACCGCTTCGACCGGTTCGCGTCCGCCGAGCACGGCCTGGCTATGCTTGAGCAAGTTCGTCGAGCCTTCGAATCCCTGCACGTCAGCGCCGAGCGATTGAGCGAGCGTCGCGAACCGAGCGCGCGATTGCGCGAGCGCATCGAAGGCGCCCGCCGTGCCATTCAACGCGAGAGACGCCTGTATGGGCATCTTCTGCGACAACGCAATCAGCTCGTTCATCTCGCGCGGGTCGGCATCGTCCGAACCCGCCGTTTGTTCGACGTACAGCAACAGCCCCGCCGCCGCGGCGACGCACACCAGCGCGACGATCACGAGCACCGGTAAGAACCGGACGCCGTATGTCTTAGTCTCGGCCATAGCGAGATTCCACTCGATCGGCGAGCAAACGCGTTGAGGCGCGTCGTTCGCTGATCCGTAATATGTTGTCGATCACAAGCCTGTCCTCGCTCTAAGAGGCCGCCGCCTGCAGGAACTCGTCGCTCTCGAGCAGAGAGCGCAAGCTGAACACCGGCCAGCTCTCCGAGCCGCGCCGGAATGCACCCGCCAAGTACCGATCGCAGCGTGCGACGGTCGGCGGTGTCACAGCCGAGAACTCCGCGTCGTTGAAACGCCGAAAGCCGAGCACTTCATCGACGAGCAGGCCCGCGGGCACGTCGCGATGATTCGCAACGAGCACGCGAGTGCTGCGCCCGGTGCTGGTCACGCCGCCGCCCAGAAAGGCGCGCAGATCGACCACCGGCAGCAATTGCCCGCGCACGTTCGCGATGCCGCGAATCCACGCTTTTGCACCGGGCACACGCGTCACGACCGACGGAAACCCGAGCACTTCCCGCGTCTCCTCGCGCGCGACCAGAAAATTCTCCGAGCTCAAGCGAAACGCGACGCCGACCCACTCGCGTTCGGCCGCGGCACCTTTGCCTTGGCCGCTGAGCGCGACGCGTGCGAGCCGCTCCAGCTCCCGCAGTAACTCAAACGGCTTGTCGCGGAGCGACTTGAGGCCTGGCTGCGCGCTCATGCTGTCAACCGGCCAGCGCCGCCTGCGCCTTCTCGATCAATTTGTCCATCGACACGGGCTTGACGAGATAGTCGATCGCACCCTGGCGCATCCCCCAAATGCGATCCGTCTCCTGATCCTTCGACGTCACCATGATCACCGGAATCGACTTCGTGTCCGGATCGGACGCGAGCTTGCGCGTCGCCTGAAAGCCGTTCACACCAGGCATCACGACGTCCATGAAAATGAGATCCGGCTTCATCTCCTTCGCTTTGCGAATCGCCTCGGCACCATCGCCTGCAGAGGCGGTTTGGTAGCCGTGTCGCTCCAAAGCCTTTTGCATGACGTGCACTTCGGTGGGCGAGTCATCGACGATGAGAATCAGGGCCATACCTTGCT
>JBIQKP010000170.1:0-3278 GCA_044506405.1 Lysobacterales bacterium
TGCCGACGATACGAGCCGTTCGCGGAGAGACTCGGTGCCCGATTGCCGGTCACGACATCGCGTTGTGCGCGCGCCTGCGCGACCCTCAAAACCGCGGCGCGCAGATCAAGGTTGTTCTCCCGAGCTCGATCAACGAGATCGGTGAGCACCGGGTCACCAAACTGCCGCCACCACTTGAGATCGACGTCCTGATCCGAGATGTGCTCGGCAATCGCCGAATCACGCTGCGCACCCCACCGCTCCGGCAAGCTCGGCACCGGCTCCTCGAACGTTGGACCGACCGAGCACGCGCTCGCGAGCACCAGCACTGTGAAAACGAATATGAGATGACGCATCGAATTGCTCCGCACTCAAACGAGGCGATGCCGAAACAGCCACGCCGCGGTCGGCAGCGTGACCGACCCGATGACCGCAAGCGGCCACAGATTATTGAAGATCGTCAGGATGCCGGCGCCTTCCAAGTACACGCGATGGACCGCCTCGATCGCGTGACGCAACGGATTCGCGAGCGTGATCACCTGCAGCACGTCAGGCATGTTCTTGACGGGGGATGCCAAGCCGGACAACAACATCATCGGCATGAGCAGAACGAACGAGAACAGCATCGCTTGCTGCATGTTCGCTGCGTAGGCCGAAATAGCGAGTCCGATCCCCACCGACGCGATCGTGAAGATCAGCAAGGACGCATACAACGCAAAGTACGAGCCGGCGAACGGAATGCCGAACCAAACGATCGCGATGAACAAGATGAGCGAGGACTGAATCAAGCCGACCATGATCGGCGGCACGGCTTTCCCGATCATGATCTCGTGCGGCCGCAGCGGCGTCACGAGGAGCTGATCGAACGTTCCCTGTTCGCGCTCGCGTGCAACCGAGAGCCCGGTCAGCATCAACGTTTGCAGCATGCTGAGTGCTGCCACCAGGCTCGGAATCATGTACCAACGCGTTTCGAGATTCTCGTTGTACCAAGCCCGGCTCTGTACCTCGATCGCCGGGGGCGGACCGCCGCGTTCGGTGCGCCATTTCTCATTGAACTGTGCGATGACTGCGTTGATGTAACCGGCCGCGGTCGCTGCTGTGTTCGAGTTTCGCCCGTCCATCAGCACCTGAACCGCTGGCCTCCGGCCTGCGAGCAGTTCGCGCTCGAACTTCGGCCCGATGTGGAGGACGACGAGCGCGCGTTTCTCGTCGATCACCTCCGCGATCTGCGCTGGCGAGCGCAGCCGCTCTTTCTCTTCGAAGATGCCGTTACCCACGAGCGCGACGATGAGATCGCCCGATGCGCCGCTGCCATCCTGATCGAGCACCGCGAGCGGCACGCGATTGAGATCGAACGTCGCGGCGTAGCCGAACAGCAACGTCTGCATCACGATCGGCGCGAACAAGACGATGCGGCTGCGAGGATCTTTCAAGATCGACAGCAATTCCTTGCGACATAGAATTGCGATGCGCTGCAAAGACTGCTTCATCACAGCTCCTTGCGCGTCTTGGATCGCGCGAGCGCAAGCAGTACGACGGCTGAGACGGCGAGCACTGCGAGATCGACGGCGATGAGACGCCACACGTTGCCTGCAAGGAATAGCGTCTGCAACGCCTCCACGTAGTACGTTGCGGGCAGCACGCTGCTGATCGCGCGAACGACGCTCGGAACGCTTCTCAAATCGAAGATGAAGCCCGACAGCATCAGCGCCGGGAGAAAACTCACGATGAGTGCGATCTGCGACGCGAGGAACTGATTCTTGACCGCGGAGGAGATCAATAGACCGATCCCGAGCGCGACGAGCAGATAGAGCATCGAGGCGAGCAGAATTAGCAGGAGCGATCCGCGAATCGGTACTTCGAACAAGAAGCGCGCAGCGAGCAAACAAAGCGTCAAGCCGACGAGGCCGACGCCGAAGTACGGCACGATCTTGCTGACGAGCACCTCGCCGGAGCGAACGGGCGTCACGAAGAGCGCTTCGAGCGTGCCACGCTCCCACTCGCGCGCCATGACGAGCGCCGTCAGGAAGGCGCCGATCAACGTCATGATCACGACGATCAGGCCAGGGACGAGAAACCACGTGCTCGTATTCGCCTCATTGAACCAGGCCCGCTGCTCGACACGCACGGCACCGATGCCACCGTCCGCCGGCTGCCCAGCCGCTAGTGCACGTGCCTGCCACTGCCCGATCGCACCTTGCGCGTAGGCCAACATCACGCGCGCACGATTCGCATCGACGCCGTTCACGAGCAGCTGAATGCTCGCGGCACCGGCGGAGAGTTGCCGAGAGAAGTCGGACCTCACGCGAACAATGCCATCGACTTCGCGATCCATCATCAGGCGCTCGGCGTCGCGCGTCGATGTCAACGTAATGGGCGAGAAGTACGGAGAAAGATAGAAGCCCGAGACGACATCCGCGGCGATCGGCGAAGGATCCTCGAGCACGATTGCGACCGGCATGTTCTTCACGTCGAACGACAGGCCGTAACCGAAGATCAAGATCAGCATCACCGGCAGGAACATGCCGACGAGGATGTTGCCCCTGTCGCGCAGGAGCTGGCGCGTTTCCTTCACGATCAGCGCGCGCATGCGGCTGCGTGACGAGCGCGTGCCGAAGGCCGACGATGTGGGCTCATGCGCGCTCATGACTTGCTCCCGCCCTGCCCTTCTCAACGATCGCGATGAACGCTTCTTCCATCGTGCGCACATCGGGACCTGCGTCGGCGCGCACCTCGGCGGGCGTCCCCATCGCGAGCATCCGACCCGCATCCTGAATCATGATTCGATCGCAGTACTCGGCTTCTTCCATGAAATGCGTCGTCACGATGATCGTCGTCCCTCGATTCGCGAGCGCGGTGATGCGCGCCCAGAACTCGCGGCGCGCAAGCGGGTCCGCGCCGCTCGTCGGCTCATCCAAGAACAGAATGTCCGGTTCGTGCAACAGCGCCGCCGCCATCGCCAAGCGCCGCTGGAAGCCGCCCGGCAGCATGCCCGTCGTCGCGGTTCGCACTGGCGCCAAATCGAACTGATCAAGCGCCGAATCGATTCGCGTGTGCAACGTGGCGTTGCGCAAACCGTATGCACCGCCGAAGAACTCCAAGTTCTCTTGGACGGTCAGGTCACCGTACAACGAGAACTTCTGTGCGACGTAGCCGATGCGTTGCCGCGCTTCCGCGCGCGCGTGCCGCAGATCAGCGCCCGCGACACGCAATACGCCGCTCGTCGCGGGAAGCAATCCGCACAGCATGCGAAACGTCGTCGTCTTGCCCGCACCGTTCGGCCCGAGCAATCCGAACAC
>JBIQKP010000059.1:0-15732 GCA_044506405.1 Lysobacterales bacterium
CCCGCCTTCGCGCGGACGACGCCTATTGATCACCCTTCAGCCAAGAAGGCATTGATCAGCGCGTAGTACTCCGGGTGGCGCTCGATGTCGTTGTGGCCGACGCCGCTCAGGATGTGGAGTTGGCTAGGAGCCTTCCAAACGTCATGTAGGCGCTGCGCGTGGTGGGGCGGGATGATCGTGTCTCGTTCTGCCGCGAGCAGGAGCGCAGGCGCGCTCGCCCGCTTCGCGAATGTCGTGGAATCGAATGGATGCTTCAACAAGAACCGCACTGGGAAGATCGGATAGTGGCGCGCGGCGACTTCCACCAAACTGTCGTAAGGCGTAATCAAGATCGCACGCTGCATCTCGCGCTCCGCGGCGAGCATCGCCGCGAGTCCCGATCCGAGGCTCCGTCCCATCACGACGATGTCCTGCGGGTTCGTGCCGCTTGCGACGACGTAGTCGTAGATCGCGAGCGCATCTTCATACAACGCGCCTTGGCTCGGCTGGCCGGGGGTGCCGCCGTAACCGCGATAGTTCACGATGAGCATCCGTCTGGTATCGAGTTGGAAGGCCGTGCTCGCGGTGTAGAGCACGTCTTCGGCGTTGCCGCCGAAGTAGATGATGACGCGCGCGCTCTCGTTGGCACCGTTCTCCGTCCAGAATCCTTCCAGAACGTGCTCGCCCGACGGAATCTCGACTCGATGAGGCTTCCACCGCTCGAGCAACGAGCGGTCATTGGCGCGTGGGACGAAGAGGATGCGGTCCTGCTGCAGATAGAGGAACGCGCACAGCGCCAGATACATCGCGGTTGCGATGCCGATGAGGATCAGCGCGGAAGTGAGGAGCGGGCGCATGGCGAGGGGACATTCCTCGCGCGAGGAGTGTTCCTGAACGGTGCGCGGAGGAGGGTAATGTTGGGGACACTCCTCGAAGACGAGGAGTGTCCCCTCGAGCGTTACATCGTGCTGAAGGTGTAGACCGTTCGCGACGTGTAGGTTTCGCCGGGGTTGAGCGTCGTGCTCGGGAACGACGACTGGTTCGGCGAGTCCGGATAGTGCTGCGTCTCCAAGCAGATGCCGTTGCGCTTGTTGTAGACGTGGCCGTTCTTGCCGGTGATCGTGCCGTCGAGGAAGTTGCCGCTGTAGAACTGCAAGCCGGGTTCGGTCGTATGCACTTCCATCACGCGACCCGTCTTCGGCTCCTCGACGCGTGCGGCGAGCTCGAGGCCGTCGCCGCTGCGGTTCAGCACGTAGTTGTGATCGTATCCGCCGCCGCGCTTGATCTGCTCGTCGTCGGCATCGATGCGCGCGCCAATCGCCGTCTTCGTGCGGAAGTCGAACGGCGTGCCCTCGACGCTCGCGAGCTCGCCCGTCGGGATGAGTCCGCTATCGACCGGGGTGTAACGATCCGCATTGATCGTGAGCTCGTGACCGAGGATGTCGCCCGAGCCGTCGCCCGCCAGGTTGAAATAGGCGTGCTGCGTCAGGTTCACGACCGTCGGCTTGTCCGTCGTTGCGTGATAGTCGAACGCGAGCTCGTTCTTGTCGGTGAGCGTGTACGTCACGCGCGTCTCGAGTGTGCCCGGGAAACCTTGATCGCCATCGGGGCTCGTGTACGTCAACACGAGACCGCGCTCGCCGTCGCGCTCGAACGGCTCGGCGTTCCACACGACTTTGTCGAATCCGGTCGTGCCGCCGTGGAGCGTGTTCGGGCCGTCGTTCGCCGGGAGCTTGTACGTCTTCCCGTCCAGCTTGAACTGCGCCTTGCCGATGCGATTGCCGTACCGGCCGATGAGCGCGCCGAAGTAGGGGCTGCTCTTCAAGTAGCCGTCGACGGAGCTGTAGCCCAACGTGATGTCATCGAGCTTGCCGTCCCGATCGGGAACCTTGAGCTCCGTGATGATGCCGCCGTAGTTCGTCACCTTCACTTCCATGCCGGATGCGTTTCGCAGCGTGAAGAGTTCGACGGCCGTGCCGTCAGGAAGGGTGCCGAAAGGTTCGCGGGACATGGACGCCTCTGTAGCTGGCGGTGGAGCATCCGAAGGCGCCGCCGCCTCGTTCGAGGCAGGTTTACTGCAGCCTAGGGTTGCAAGACAAAGTAGGGTGGTGAATGCGAATGAGCCCGAGCGGTGCGGTTGCATATTTTTGAGTCTCTCCGAGGGCAAAAGCCGCGACATGCTACATTAATGTGATCGATGACCCAACCGTCTTCAAACACCCCGCGATACCAGCTCCTTCGCTGGTGGGGCTGGCTCATCTTGAGCACTGCCATCCTCGGGTGTTTGGTCGCGGTTCGATACTTCGCGGTCGCTGCACTCGATTATTCCATGCCGCTGCTGCTCTTCCGCAGCGCCATGCTCATATCGCATTTCACGCTGCTCTCCCTGCTGCTCCTGTTGCCGCCGCTCGTCCTCCTCCTCGCGCTGCCGAAGCCGAAGGTGGTGATCCCGATCTCGGTGTTCTATGCGGCCCTGATCTTGTGCGCGCTGCTCATCGATACGCAGGTCTACCACCTCTATCGATTTCACATCAACGCCGGGGTCATGAACCTGCTCTTCGGTGGTGCAGCCACCGAAACCTTCGTCTTCCCCGCCGACATGTATGCGCAAGCCGGCCTCATCTTCGCCGTCGTGCTCGCGCTCGTCGCCGCGCTTGCGACCGTCGCTTGGCGATACGTGCGGCGCGGTCCGCCACGCGTATCAGCGCGTGGGCCGGTGATCGCCGTCGTCGCGCTCTGCACACTTGCCTTTCATGGCGTGCACGTGTGGGCGGATGCGGTGGCGAAGAAATCGGTCGTCGAGCAGACAGAAGTCCTTCCTTTTAGATACGCGGCGACCGCGAAACGCATGCTGCGTCGTTGGGGGGTCGAGGTGCGTGCCGGCTCGACGATGACGGCGTCGACCGACGCTAACGATGGACTCGCTTATCCGCTCGAGCCGCTCGCGTGCGAGCAGCAGGCGAATCCGCCCAACATCATCTTCATCGTGGTCGACTCGTGGCGCTTCGATGCCATCGGCCCGGAGGTCACGCCGAATCTGCATGCGTTCGCGCAGAAGACGGCGCGCTTCGAGAACCACTACAGCGGCGGCAATGCCACGCGCATCGGCGTGTTCTCACTCTTCTATGGGATTCCAGGGACCTACTGGCATCGTGTGCTCGCCGAGCAGCGTCGCCCCGTGTTCATCGAGGAACTGCTCGAGCGCGACTACGAGCTCGCGGTGCTGCGAAGTGCGCCGCTCTACAGCCCGGAGTTCGATCGCACGATCTTCGCGGGCATTCCCAACGTTCGGATGCGTTCGGAAGGCAATCGGCCTTGGCAGTGGGATCGCGATCTCACGACGGACTTCGCGACCTTCCTGCAAACGCGTGATACCGCGAAGCCGTTCTTCGCGTTCTTGTTCTACGACTCGCCGCACAGCTTCGACATGCCGCCGGATTACCCGGTGCCGTTCCGGCCGAACGGGAAGCGCGTCAATTATCTAGATCTGCACGGCCTCAAGGATGCGCGTCCGTTCTACAACCGCTACCGAAACTCGGTGCACTACGTCGACGCGCTCATCGGTGAAGCGCTCGGGACGATCGAAGCCAAGGGGTTGCTCGAGAACTCGATCGTGTTGATCACGGGCGATCACGGGCAGGAATTCAACGACACGAAACAGGACTACTGGGGCCACGGCAGCAACTTCACGCGCTATCAGACCGGCGTGCCGTTCATGCTCTATGCGCCGAATCTCGAGCCGCGGGTGTACACCCATCGCACGAGCCACTTCGATGTCGTGCCCACGCTGTTACAGACGTATCTCCAGTGTCATTCGCCCGTTGCGAACTACAGCGTCGGACATTCCTTGTTCGACGCGGGCGGACGTGACGTGCTCCTGATGAGCGAGTACGCGGATTTCGCGATCGTGCAGCCGAACCTGATTGCGGTCGTTCGCGAGCACGGCATGAACATCGTCGATGCCAAGCACGTCAAGCTGAACGACGTGCAGCTTGACCCGGAAGTCATCTCCACCGCGCTCGAATACAAGCGCAGGTATTACGGTGAGTAGGGCCGCGCTTCGGCGGATGTGTGACGTGTAAAGTGTGGCGTCAGAGCTGACGCCGTGCCGCTGCGGGCCCTACACGTCACACCCTACACCGCATTAGCGCGCCCCGCGGAATGCCGCGAATTCTTCCTTCGTCAGGGCCCCGTCTTTGTCTTTATCGAGGCTCTTGAACGCAACGAACAGCGCATCGTTCTCGCTGGCCTCGCTCACGCTGACTTTGCCGTCCGAATCTTTGTCTAGGCTTTCGAACTTGACCTGGCCCTGAGCCTGACTGGTTTCAGCGGCGTGGACGCCCTGGAGAGCGAAAACGAACAAGGCAGCACTCGCGAGACGGTAAGACAAGCGGACCATGATCGACCTCCTAAGAAGAACCTCAGTGGGAATCATGCACCGAAACGCACCTCTCGGGCAGCTCCTAACCCGTAATTGATCCCACGCTGTAGCGGTCGGCAGGGGCCGTCTCTTTTCAAGGGAACTTCTTCGGACCGAAGGTCGTTGGGCAGGGATCCGGGCAAATCGGCCGGGTGATCGATAAATCGATAACGAGTACTAGGCGGTCCGCGGGTGAGCCGCCACGGTCTGGGGGTTGAGTGGGCGAAGTTCGAGCAGCCGAGCTGCTGAGCACATCGCGAGACGCGTGGCCCGAGCCAGCGGCTGCGGCGTTATCGCGGGCGACCGCAGCGGCCGTATTGTTGATCGGCCTCGGGGTCTTGTGCGGCTGGGCATTCGAGATCGGCGGCCTCAAGACGTGGTTCCTAGGGCTCCATCCGGCGCAACCGATTACCGCATTGCTGCTCATTGCGTGCAGCATGAGCCTATTCGCCATGGCTCAGCCGCAAGCGTCGTGGTGGCAGCTCGGTCGCGTGCTCGCTCTCATCGTGCTCTTTGTCGCTGGCCAATCGCTGATGCGCCTCGATCTCGGCCTCGAGCGCGCGCTGTTCGCGCAGGACATTACCGCGGAGCAGATTCTCGGCGAACGCGAGTCCGGTCGAATGCCTACAATCGCAGCCGTGTCCTTCTTGTTCATTGCAGGCGGGCTCTTGTTGGCGCGCTTCGAATCGCGCGGTTTGCAAACTGCGTTCGTGACGCTCTCCACGATGGCGCTCTTGCTCGTGATGAGCGCGATGCTGCCCTTCCTCTTCGGCGTCGATTCGCTGAGCGATGCGGGCCCGTACTCCACGGTCTCCCTGCCTGCAACGTTCGCCCAGGTCACGCTGACGTTCGGACTCGTCTGTGTGCGGCCCGAACTCGGGTGGATGCGTCTCTTGTCGGGGAATGCGCCAGCCTCGCGTGAGATGCGCTCCCTTGCGATCAGCGTCATCGCGCTGCCGCTCGGCTTGGCGCTGTTGCTGCAGACGGGCTTGCATGCGCGCTTTTATCCGTCGAGCTACGACGTTCCAGTACTGGTCTTCGGCAGCATCATCGTCGTGTTCGCGGCCTTGCTGATGACCGCGGCGCGATTGCGTCGCATCGACCACGAGCGCCAATGCTCGGCCGAGGCACGGCAGCGCGCTGAATCCGAGCTCGGCATCGCGCTTGCTGCCGCAAAAATGGCGGGCTTTCAGCTTGATTTGCGCACCGGCGCACTCCGTCGCTATGCGAATGCGCAGGGCGGGTCGCACTCAACTTACGCAGAGTATCTGCGCACCGTCCATCCGAACGACCGAGATCGAGTCGAACAATACCTGCAACGCCAGCAAGAGATGCAGCGTCGCGAGTACCAGCTCCACTATCGCGTGCTCGATGCGAAACAGGCGGTTCATTGGCTGCTCGAGAAGGGCGAGATCCGTTACGACGATGACGGTGAAGCGCAAGAAATTTCCGGCGTCACGATCGATATCACGCAGGACGTGCAAGTGCGCGAAGCCCTCAGAGAAAGCGAAGATCGCTTCAGGCGGCTGGCGGAATCGATGCCGCAGATCACTTACGTCTCAGGGGCGCACGGCGATGTCGTTTACGTCAATCAGCGCTGGCAGGAGTACACCGGCCATGCGACCGCCACTCAGGCGGATTATCGAAAGCTCGTGCCGCCCGAGGACTTCGAACGCCTGTCGCAAGCCTGGAAAGTCGCCCTCGAGAAAGGCGAGCCGTTCGCGGCCGAGTTCAGGTTGCGCGGCAGCGATGGGACCTTTCGTTGGTTTCTGACGCGCGCGATACCGGTACGCAATTCGGAGGGTGCGATCGAGCGTTGGTGTGGCACCTCGACCGATATCGACGCGCAGAAGCGTTCGCACGAGGAGCTTCGCCTCGTCACCGATCATGCGGACGTGCTGCTCGCGCATTGCGACACCGAAGCCCGCTACGTGTTCGTCAACCAAGCGTATACCGTCCGCTTCAATTGCAAGCCGCAGGATGTGCTCGGCAAGACGCTTGCAGAAGTGATCGGCGCGCCGGCGTATCGCGTGATCGAGCCGTACGTGAAGCGAGTGCTTGCCGGGCAGTCTGTCACGTTCGAGGTCGAGATTCCCTATCGGCAACTCGGCGCACGTTACATGCATTGCCGCTATGTGCCCGATATCGATGCTTCGAGCGGCAAGGTGCGCGGATTCGTCGCGGCGATCAGCGATGTCTCCGAACGGCGCAAGCTCGAAGAGCAATTGCGCGAAGCCGATAACCGCAAGGACGAATTCCTGGCGCTCCTCGCGCACGAGCTACGCAATCCGCTGGCGCCCATTCGCTACGCGACCGGTCTTCTGAAGCCCGGTGTACCTCCAGAGATTTCCGCAGCCGCTCACGATGTCATCGAGCGGCAAGTGGCCCACATGGCGAGGCTCGTCGACGATCTGCTCGACGTGAGCCGCATCACGCGCAACACGTTGGAGCTGCGCGTCGAACGCGTCGATATGCGAGCGGTCGTCAGCTCCGCCGTGGACACGGTGCGACCGCTGTTCGAAGCCGTGAATCACAAGCTGCACGTCTCGCTTCCGGCCGAGCCCGCTTATGTGCGGGGCGACTCGACGCGTCTGCTCCAGATCGTCGGCAATCTCCTGAACAATGCCGCGAAGTACACCGAGCCGGGCGGACGTATCGAGTTGCAGGTCTCACGCGAGGGAAGCACGTTCGTTCTGCACGTGCGCGACACCGGGATCGGCATCGCGCCCGAGTTCTTGCCGAAGCTCTTCGACTTGTTCGTTCAAGGCGATCGCACTCAGGCACGCGCCTCCAGTGGTTTGGGTGTTGGGCTTTCGCTCGCAAAGCGCCTCGTCGAGTTGCACGAAGGTTCGATCGAGGCGCACAGCGACGGACCGGGCGCGGGCAGTGTGTTCACGGTCAAGTTGCCCGCGGCTGTCGATGCGGTCCCGAGCGAGTCGCGCGCGCTCGCGGAGAATGTCTTGCCGATGTTCCAGCGGCGCCATCAACTGCTCATCGTCGATGACAATCTCGACGCCGCGAACAGCCTCGCGATTCTCGCGCAGTTCTCAGGCTACGTGACGCATATTGCGAACGACGGCTTAGCAGCGATCGAGATGGCCGAGCTTGTACGTCCGGAAGCGATCATCATGGATCTCGGGATGCCCCGGATGTCCGGTTTCGAAGCCGCGCGCTGGGTACGCCAGCAACCGTGGGGTAAAGACACAGTGTTGATTGCGGTGACGGGCTGGGGTCAAGACGAAGATCGGCGCAAGTCGCGCGAAGCAGGCTTCGACGTTCATCTCACGAAGCCTGTCGATTCAGCGGAGCTCTTGAACGAGCTGCAAAGCCGAAAGATCGGCACCCCGCCGCAAGGAGACGGCGTGGCTCGGAATCGTCATTGAGTCACGAGGGAACGACGTTTCAACAGCGCGGCAACACGCGCTGCACCTCTCGAGTCTCCTCCGCTTCCACTTCGTCTGCTTCCACTTCTTCCGCTGTTTCGTCTGCTGACTCGCTTGCCTCGCGTTCCACGAGAATGTCGACTCTTCGATTGAGCGCCGCCGCCTCATCCGACATGCCGAAGTCGAGCGGTCGTCGTTCACCGAGCGAGACCGTCTGAATGCGTCGGCCAGCGACGCCGGCGTCCATGAGCAATCGCTTCACGGCTTGGGCACGATGGAGGCCCAGCGCATCGTTGAATTGGCACGTCCCGGTCGTATCGGTATGACCGACGAGCACGATGCGCTGCGCGCGCTCACGTTGCAGGGCTCGCGCGAGTCGCACTGCTTCGGCGCGCGGCGCGCCGGCGAGCGACGTACCGTTCCGGCAAAAATGCAGCGACACATCGGCCATCTCGAGTGCCTCATCCGAGTAGGTGCGAAGGGCCTCGCCGCTTGCCGCAATACCGTCCCATGCCTGTGCACTCGATTGCAGAAGGTTCGTCATCGCGCTCGGCAGCTCATCGGTCAGTCGCGTCAGCAGCTCGTGTTTGAGCGCGACGATGCCGCTGTCCGTGCACATGTCTTGAAGCAGCGCCTGCGCAACGCTCAGGTCGGGCGGCGGGCGCTCGCCCGTCAGCGCGTCGATCGGTGGACGGAGCCGCTGCGTTGCGAGCGTCAATCGAAGCGCGGAACCGAGCGCAGTATCCGGATGACTTTCGATCGCGCGTACGAGCTCCGCCTGCGTTTGCTCGTTGCCGATGCGACCGCCGAACGTAAGCCAGCGTCCGACTTCGATATCGAGCAACCCGGCCTCATCGAGCAGCGGTTGAAGAACCTCGCGCTCGGCATCCGTCTCGGGTGCGGCAATGCGGATGGAAATGACGTTGCTCGCGGCGTTCTCGGCATCTTCGCTCGGCTTCAAGATCGCGCGCACTTCGTAGGCACCCGGCGCCGGAAACGTCCACCCGTCATCGCCGAAATAGATCGCTGCGGTTTGCTCGGTGGAGCCGCCGGGTTCGAGTAAAGCTTGTTCATCGTCGGCGGGTTCGAACCACGCCATCGGCTGATACGTGCGCCATTCGCTCTCACCCTCAAATCGATACTCGACCTGCACGAGCCGGTATGCGGGTGCCAATCGCCCTTTCAGCGGCAGCGTTTGTTCCGATTCGTTCGTGACCATCAGCCGCAGTGCAATGGGATAGCCGAGCGGATAGGCCGCTCGCTGCGCTTCGATGCGAAGCCTCAGTCGAGGCGCGGGTGCGTCCTCGGCAATCGTGTTCTCTTCATCTTCCTCGACAGCATCTTGTGCCTCGGCGCTCGCGACCCCGAGAACGGAGAACAACCGTCGCTTCGCGGCCTCCCAGCGCGAAGCGACACTGCGCTCGTACGAGTTCGATCGCGCATCGGCGCACTCTGTCGCCGAAGCGCGCAACCCTGAGAAGGGCGTGTTCGAGCCGCCAGGCAGCACGTTGCGCGGGTCGGTTGTTTGGAAGAACTCGATCGTGGTTGGACTCAGCGCCATCAGCGGTTGTTCGGCGAGCCGCCATGCGCCGTTCTCGTGACGCGTGATGCAGCGAGTTGGCGCTTCGAGCGTGATGCGCCCATCGGCCATCTGGATCGCGTCGAGATGCTGGCGATTCAGGGCGTGCAGCATCTCGTGCACGAACGTGCGCAGCTGCAGGAGTGGAATGGCATCGGCTTCGTGCTTGCCGAACGCGCGAACCGTTTCCAACGGAGCAATGGCGACACCTTCGCGTCCTGCGCTATCGAACATGATGCCGAATAGGCGCTCACCGCGATCCGACACGATCGACGGCGCGACGAGCGCATACACTTTCGCATCGACGCGCGACGGTGGCGCGAGATTGCGCCAGGCCAGTGCGTATTGATAGAGATCGGCGCGATCGAGCGGGCCGCTATCCGGTGAATAGGGCAGGGTGTCGTCGTCGGCGACGATCGTCACGTCGAATCCGCCGGAACGCAGAATGCTGCCTACCGAGGTCGTGCCTTGCTCTGTGTTTACCTCGAGTGCGATCGGCTCGAAGCCGCGAAAGGAATCGAGCTCGACGAACAGGTCGAAGCGCTTACGAGCACACGAGGGCTCGCTGCACGCGACATCCGGCCAGAAGAATGCCCAGGCGACGAGCGCAAATAGACACAGCGGTACGAAGACCAGCAGGCCGAAGACGAGCTTCTTGCCCGAGATCATCGATCGAGACACGCTTGCGATGCGATCATTTGCCGACTGTACATCACGCGCCAGAATCCGAAGAAGTCGAAAAAGTCGAGGACCGACAGTGTGCTATGTTTCCTAAACCGAAGGTGCGGCCCATGGTTCCCGTCGGCTTTGCAACCTTCTGCCCACCCTAGGCATCCAAAGCGCACACTCGAATGGGGAGATGTGACACATGAATAAGCTCGCTTTGGTTGGCGCGGCCTTTCTATGGGTCGGGGTCGCCGCGGCGGAGGACGATTGTGCCTTCACCGCGGACCGCACGGCCGAGTTCTCCGTCGACGGCATCGAGCGGCTCGACATCCGAGCGGGTGCTGGCGAGCTCCGGGTCGAGGGCGAGAGCGGGCTCCGGAGCGTGCACGCGGTCGGTCGGGCCTGTGCTCGCAGCGAATCGCAGCTCGCCGACGTGAAGATCCGTCTAGAACGCAAAGGCAACACGCTCATCCTCGAGACGCTGCCGAAGGATGACGAGGGGTTCAATCCCCGCACTTGGTTCGGTCGTGCACCGTCGCTCGATCTGACGGTTCGATTGCCTGCCGGGCTCGCGGTCGATATCGAGGATTCGAGCGGCAAAGCCTACATCGCGAACGTCGGCACCGCTCAGATCAAAGACGGCTCGGGCGAGCTCGAGATCGAGAACGTCCGGGGTGCGCTCAAGCTGACTGACGGATCGGGTGAGATCACGATTCGCAGCGTGCAAGGGTCTGTGCGGATCGACGACGGCTCGGGCGAGCTCACCGCGACGAAAGTCATTGGCGATGTCATCGTCGTCAGCGACGGGTCGGGCGCGATGCGGATCACCGACGTACAAGGCAACGTGACAATTGGAAACGACGGCTCCGGCGAGATATACATCGAGAACGTGAGCGGCAGCGTCAAGATCGAAGAGGACGGCTCGGGCGGCATCGACATTCGCGATGTTCAGCACGATGTCATCATCGATGTCGACGGCTCGGGATCGATCTCCGTTGCTAATGTGCACGGCGACTTCACCGTCGGAAACGCCGGCAGCGGTGGCATCGAGCACACGAACGTGCGCGGACGGGTCCGCATCCCGAACCAAGATACCGATGCGCAAGGGCCGGATGAAACAGACGACGAGTCAGACGCCGAAGATGAGGATGAAGCATTGGAAGTCGAGCGATGAACGATGAGATGCTCGAACGTCTCGAGCTCAGGATCGCGTACCTCGAACGCGCGAACACCGAGCTCAGCGATGTCGTCTATCGTCAGCAGCAGGAGATCGCGGATCTGCAAGAGCGCTGCTTGGTGCTGAAGGATCGACTCGAAGCGCTCAAGGCAACGCCGACCGCGTACACGGCGGAAGATGAGAAGCCGCCGCACTATTGAGCGCGCGCGGCAAGATCCTCCCGCTCGAGGACTTCGCCACGCAGCACGACCTGATCGATCAAACTCCACGCGCGCACGGTTTCCAGCGGATTGGCCTCGAGCAGGAGTAGGTTGGCGATCTTGCCGGGTTCGACAGATCCGTAGTCGCGATCGAGCTTGAACTGCCGCGCATTGTTGATCGTCGCCGCGCGCAGTATCGCGTCGAGCGGAATGCCTGCCTGCGCCATGAAGCGCATCTCACGATAAGTATCGTAGCCGGGTTGTTGACCGTACGTCGGCGCTGAGGGCGTATCGCTCCCCAAGAGCAATGGATGGCCCAGGTCGTGAAGCTTCTT
Source organism: Lysobacterales bacterium (assembly GCA_044506405.1). Taxonomy (GTDB): domain Bacteria; phylum Pseudomonadota; class Gammaproteobacteria; order Steroidobacterales; family Steroidobacteraceae; genus Steroidobacter. The sequence goes on from JBIQKP010000059.1 coordinate 11,740, forward strand.
AGCCGCGCGCATGCCGGCTGCCGCGCGTTGCAAGTGCGCATGCGCGATCTTCATGTCCGGCGCGCCGCCATAGTCTTCTCGTAGCTGCTCCTTGTACCACTGGCCCGGAGGGCTCGCGTACCACTTCAACAACTCGGGCGGAACGACCTTCGCGTAGAACGGATCGCGCAACGTGTCGTGACGGAACAGATCCGCAAGGCCGGCCAAGACGCGAATCGTCGGTTGGTAGCCGATTCGCGCTCGATGAATTCGATTCAAGTGCTCGACGATGGCGGGCGGCATCTCGCCTCGACCCGCTTCCTCGCCCCAATTCCAGACCCCATGCGCAATGACGTCGACTCGCGTCGTTACGGCCATGCGTTGTGCTTGTCGCGAGTTCGCATGCGCGACGAGGAGTAACCCTTGCTCGTTCGCCGCTTTGCGCACCAGCGCGAGCGTGCGTTCGCTCAACACCGGCCAGTTGCTCGCGCCTCCGAAGCCCGATTCGATGAATACCTTCACGCAGGGTGCGCCGCTTGCCGCGACACGGCGTACCACGGCATCCGGCGTGTGTGCAGCGGGCGCTATGCCTGACGGCATGGGGTGTGCGTCCGCATTTGCAGGCTCGAAGATGAAGTCCGGAAACACTTGGTAGCGCACGGGCGGCGGAACAAACAAGCTCGGATAACCATCAAGAGCGGGAGCGGCGCCGCATCGAAACACATCGGGATGATGGGGTTGCGCTTCGAAAGTTTCGATCGCCTCGGCGAAGCCCACCGGATCGAGAACTTGCGTCACCCCGAAGTACAAGTAGCTTCGCGGTTGCTGCCGCAAGAAGGTGTCACGCAGTTCGCGATGAACGCTTTCGGTGCTGCCGGCGGGCACGCCCGGCGCATCGTTCAAGTGAACGTGAGCATCCATGATGCCAGGCGTCAGAAAGCGCCCCGATCCGTCGATGCGTCGAACGCCGGTCGCTCGGATCGGTTGCGCGCTGATGTGCGCGATGCGCTCGCCGCGGATGAGCACGTGCCGCGACGAGAGAGGCTTGGCCTGATCCGGCGTGACGATCGCAACGTTCTCGATGAGCACGTCCGCGAGCGACGCCGGGGTGACCCAGCCGAGCAGCAGGACAAGCGTGAGCCGTGCGCGCATCGGAGCAGCAGAGGCGGTTGAGTTACGATCCGTTATACAACATGAAATGCGCGAGCACCGATGAATTCAGTTGCAATATTTGCCGGTGAGCACGCGATCGCGATGCTGATCCTGGTGAGCGCACTGATGCTCGTCGTGACAGCGCTCATCTGGAAACTCATCGATTGGTTGTGGGAGCCGTTATGGCGGCTCGTTGCGGGACTATGGGGTCGCTTAGCGGGCTCGCGGATCGGCTCACGGCTGCGCCGCATTCCAGTCTTGGGCGCGAGGTTCACCCATACGTTATCCGTGTGGCGCTATCTCGGCATTCACGCGACGTTGAGTCTTCTTATCGCGCTGATTGCAATCGGCGCCTTCGTTGCGCTCGCGGGCGAGATCGACCCGACGGAAGAACTTGCTCTCTTCGACGCACAGCTTGCGCACGCGTTGAAGGCGAACGTCGAGCAACCCACCCTCGAGCTGTTCGCGACGATCACGCATCTCGGTGATCGCAATGTGACCATCGGCATCGGTGTTGTCGTGCTGCTTTACTTGGCTTGGCATCGATGGTGGTTGCACGCCATCACTTGGGCGCTCGCGACCGGAATCGGCGGCCTGCTCGTGCGCATGCTCAAGCATCTATTCGAACGCGAGCGCCCGATTCACGATCACGCGCTCACAGATAGCACTGGGTGGAGTTTTCCGAGCGGGCACGCTGCCGGCGCCATGCTCATCTACGGGATGCTCGGCTACTTCGTCATTCGACATACGCCGAGCCGATGGCACATTCCAATCGCACTCGTCACGTTGCTCGTGATCACCTTCGTCGGCTTCAGTCGCGTGATCCTCCACGTGCACTACTTGAGCGATGTGCTTGCCGGCTTCATGGTCGCCGGCGCGTGGATGGCGTTGTGCGTGACGGCGTTCGAGGTGATGCGCAGGCGAGCGCAGACGCGAGAAGAGAACGCGGAATGAGGAGGGAAGGCCTTCGGCAGGAAGGCCTCCCGCGGGTCGTTGTCTTAGCCCGTGTCCCCCGTCGGCGGCGCTTGCACCGTAATCACGCCGCACGCAATTCGCGCGCCCGAGTTACCTGACGGTTGGCTCTTATAGTCATCCGGGCCCTCGTGCACGACGACCGCTTTGCCGAGCACGTCGGTCGGCTGGCCGCTGTGCAGCGTTGCGCCGATCGCGCGCGTATCGACTTGCGCGACGCCTTGGGCGTCGGACTTGATGTTCATCATGTCGCCAGCGTGGTGCGTGTCGCTCTCCGGCATGCCGTGCGCCACGTTCGCGGGATTGAAGTGACCGCCCGCGCTGCTCGCGTCGGGTGCGCTGCAGTCGCCTTTCTCATGAATGTGAAATCCGAACTCGCTGTCGGGCTTCAATCCTTGAATCGCGCCAGTCAGTCGCACGCCGTTGTCTTCGGCGCTCACAGAGATCGATCCTGACGCGGTATTGCCCTGCGTCGGCGCGATCTGCGAGGCGGCTCCGTCGGGCGCTTGACCGGGTGCGGCCATGTCATCGGCGGGCTCAGGCATCGGATTGTCGGGTTGCGTCCGTGCACCCGTCGTGGCCTCAGGCTCGTTACTTTGCTGGCCGCAGCCGACGAGTGCAAAAGCTATACAAATCGCAAACACGCGAAACATCGTTCACCTCCATCATGCCTTGAACACAGCCGATGCGTTTGCATCGACCGGCCATCGAGTGTGCCAGTTGGCCCGCGCGATCGAAAGCCCGCGTGCGGGTGAGAACGCGTCAATGGGAGTTCGAAGGATGCGTGTCGTGCGCTCGCTGCTTCGCAGCGGGACTCACGATCGCCGTCAACATTCCATCATCCTCGGCAAGCTTGTCTTCCGAGAGCCAATAGGTCGCCGCCCAACCATTCGCGTCGTGCACGTCATACCGACGCCCCACTTCGAGGCTCGAGAACGGCGGATCGACATGGAAGCCGTTTGCGAGATGCGCCTTCAGAATTCGACCGAGCGCATTGCAGGCATCCTCGCGGGCGTGCTCGCGCTGCGTGAGCACCATCGGGTTCTCGCGTTCGTGCTCGATGAGCCACAACCTCGATGGGGCTCGGGTATCGGCAGCATTGCTTTGCACGGATCGGGATCCTCAGTTTGGTCCACGCTTACAGCCGAACGCACGAGCGAATCGCCCGTTCCGGATGGGGTTCGATTTCGTTAATCGCGCCAGCGTAAGGGGAATCCGGTACGAGCGCGTTCGTTCGCGGACCCTTCGCGCGCGCGGAACGTTCCATAGCCTCAAAGAGAGCATCTTCTCGAGGTGCTGAGCTTCAGAGGTTTCCGATTCGATATGTGGCGACGTGATCAGATGATGCATCCCGGCCCGAGCCGAGACCCGAGCCGCTTGTCGACGCGACAGCAAAGTCGCATGGAGTGGCGAGCCGCGGGTGCGCAGTTCTACCCCGGCGGCGCTTACGAGCAACTGTCCGAGATCTCGTATCGAGGGCGCGGTCCGAAGGGTTACAGACGGGCAGACGAGTTACTCAAGGAAATCATCTGTGAACAACTCACGGACGATCCGTTCATCGATGCGAGCGACGTTTCCGTCGACGTCGAGAAGAGCGAAGTGACACTGCGCGGCACGGTCCGCGATCGGCGGCAGAAATACGCGATCGAAGACTTGATCGCCGACGTCTCGGGTGTGAATGAAATTCACAACTACTTGAGCGTCGCCGACAACGAAGACGACGAGATGCGCGACGCGTAACACCCAGTGTGCTTCGTCGCCGCACTGCGCATCCACCTGTGCGCCGTCCCCGCGCACGCGGGGGCCATCCGAAGAAGAAGTACCGTCGCAGGCGCGGAGCTCGCGAAGACCAGGAAAGAGAACGTTTTCGTCGTCCCCGCGTAGGCGGGG
>JBIQKP010000059.1:15832-22610 GCA_044506405.1 Lysobacterales bacterium
TTTTCGTCGTCCCCGCGTAGGCGGGGATCCATCTGAGCGAACTTCAGAGACAAGAAGATCCATCGCAGAGGCGCAGAGACGCGAAGGTAAAAGGGGAAGAGATCTTTCTTCTCTGCGCCTCAGTGCCTCTGCGTCTCGGCGAGAGCAATCCCTATCGAGGCGTAATTCAGAGGGATCCCGGTTCGGATGGATCCCCGCCTTCGCGGGGACGACGGATACTGGTTGTGGTTGCTGCGGCACTCGTGCGCGTGCATGCTCCGAACCGAGATCAATAACAACGGCGGGTAACGTGAGTCGATCCATCCTTGCTGCGTGCGCAGGGGCGCTACTGCTGGTTTCCACGAGCATTCATGCGCATACGATGACGTTCACCGACCTCGAGGGTTGGTGGTCGGCGGAGCCGACTTATGCGGGCGAATCGTCACGCGTGCTCGTTCAGTTCGCTCAGGAAGGCGATAAGCAATTGGCGCGACTCTCGCTCGCGGCGATCGACGCATACGGCATGTCGATGGGTTCGGTGTCGATCGACGGTCACGTCGTCAAGATGGAGGCGCTCGAGTTTCCGCTCGTCTACAACGCCGATAACCAAACGCTGAGCGGCACGCTCCCCGAAGAGGTCGTGCCCGTGTATCGAATTCCGGTCGAGTTCGTTCGCATCGAGTCTTTCGAGAAACCTTCCGCACCGACGTGGAGCGCGCCGAGCCCCCATGTGAAATGGCGCTCGAACGTCGGTGCGCCGGTGTGGGCGGGTCTCGAACATGATGCGAACACGCAGCTCCTGTTCGTCGGAACCGATGCGGGTTTCCTTCATGCGATCGCGCCGGACGGTACGACGCGATGGACGTTCGAAACCGGTCAACGTATCAGAGCGCGGCCTGCCGCGATCGGCGATGCGGTGTTCGTCGCGTCCGATTCTGGCTTCCTTTACAAACTAGATACGCGAACGGGCGCGGAACGTTGGCGGGCGCGAATCGATGCAGGCAGTCCCGCGCGCATCGAGGTGACGGAGCCCAAAACGCGCTGGGATCGATATGCGTCGAGCGTCGTCGCCGATGCGACTCGCGTATACGTCGGGAGCCGCGACGGCCATCTCTATGCGCTCGATCGCGCGACGGGGCGTGAAGTTTGGAAGGCGGCGAGTGCGGATCTCGTGACCGCGACGCCCGCCCTCGACGGCGATCGCGTGCTGTTTGCGTCATTCGACGGGACCGTCCAAGCACTGAATGCGAAGGATGGCGCGCTCGTGTGGCGCTACGAATCGAAGCAACCGATTTCGGGCGATCTCGCGGTCAATGGCGATCAGGTCTTTGCCGGCAATCGAGCCTACGATCTCTTGGCGCTCGATGCGCGCACCGGCGCGGAGCGTTGGAAACACTACTATTGGTTCTCGTGGATCGAGTCGCCCCCGGTCGTTCGCGATGGCATTGTCTATACAGGATCGTCCGACGCGACCGGTGTGTACGCGATCGATGCCAAGTCAGGCGAGCGCCGTTGGAAGACGAGCGTGCCAGGCTATGCCTGGGCGAAGCCGGCCGTGGGCGAGCGCATCGTCATCGCCGGAACGGTGGGGCAAGGGCCGCATCCGGGTACGAGAGAAGGCGCGTTGGTCGCGATCGATCGTGGATCGGGCAAGCTCGTCTGGATGCAACTCGAACCGCCCAGTGCCGCGACCGTAGAGCAGAGACACGAGTGGGGTTTCGCATCGGCGCCTGTCCTCGCTGATCGCACCGTATATGCAGCCGACTTGAGCGGCGTCGTGTACGCGATCGAAGCGCGTTAGACGGATGCGGTGAATGAGTCGGATTCGGATCAGCAAGAAGAATCGAACGTGAACATAGAAATCTCGGTCGCTTTGGTGATCTTCGTGAGCACGATCGCGTTGAGTCTCGCGGGGCTTTATGCCTCGCCGAAGATCATCGAGTCGAATCTGTTCCGACCGTATTGGATCGCGCGCAAGAAGCGCTATGACACCTGGGTGACGAGCGGCTTCGTGCACGCCGACCTCACGCACCTCATCTTCAATATGGTGACGTTTTACTTCTTCGGCTTTTCACTCGAGCGCTGGATTGGAGGTGTGAAGTTCGCGTTGCTGTACTTCATCGGCTTGTTCGTCAGCCACATCGGGACGTATTTCAAGCACAGAAACAATCCGGAGTACGCGTCGCTTGGCGCATCGGGTGCCATCTCAGCGGTGTTGTTTGCCGCGATCGTGTACAACCCGGGCGCGTCCTTGTTCATCATCCCGATCCCGGTGCCGATTCCGGCACCGCTCTTCGGTGTCGCGTACCTCGCATATAGTTGGTACGCATCAAAGAATTCGCACGGACGCATCAATCACGATGCGCATCTCGGTGGGGCGGTCGCTGGCCTGGCCTTCGTTGCGGTGACCGATCCGCGCGCCTACGCAGCACTTCTCTAGGCACGCTGCGGGCGCCCCGGGGAATCAGCCAGAGATTACGGATCTGACTATCCCCTATCCCCTGAACATTATCCCCTTCCCAAAAAGAGAAGCCCCGTCGCAGAAGGCGGGGCTTCATGTCTCTCGTCCAGCTAACGAAGCGAAAACCCCCAAGTAGATTGGGGCGGACTCGAGACGATGGAAGAGTTCGTGTCAGTTCTTTAACGAGAAGGCCCTCATTCGAAGAACGGGTGCTATCTGTTCCTTCACTGAAACGATGCTACTTCCGATAGCACGACGCGCCAGCGAACGGTTGGGTTCCCAACCTTCATTCACAATTTTGAGAACGCCTGTGTGCGCTGGAAATTGAGTACAACCGTTCGATTGCCGCGACGTTTGACGTAGGCGGTGCGCTGACGCGTATCATGCCCGGATACTCAGCTCGGCGAGGTGCGCCACGTGCAGACCCGCTCATTTTTCCGCGCTTCAGTGCGTCTACTGTCCGCTGCGTTGCTCGTCACGGTACTCGCTGCCTGCGAGCGAGCGGAGTCCCCAGGTACAACCGCACCGCCGGCGACCGCCGCTGCTGCGAATGCTGCATGGCCGCGGTTCGTCCAAGACTTCATCGAAGCGTACTTCGTTGCCCATCCCACGTTCGCGGTCCAGGCCGGTCGACACGAATTCGACGGCAAGTTGCCGGACTGGAGCGTGCAAGGCATCGAAGCGGAAGTGCGTCGACTCGAAACGCTGCGCAAGCAGGCGGAGACCTTCGAGAACGCCGCGCTGCTTCCGGATCATCGCTTTCAGCGCGACTACCTCATCAGCGTGATCGATCACGATCTGTTCTGGTTGCGCGATGCGCGCCGGCCCTTTCGCAATCCGACGTTCTATTTCTACCAAGGTCTCGATCCGAGCACCTACATCTCCGTTCCGTATGCGCCGCTCGAACAAAGACTGCGCGCCTTCATCAGCTACCTACGCGCTGTGCCGAACGCGCTTGCGCAAGTTCGCGGCACATTGGAAACGCCGTTGCCGCGTACGTTCGTGGAATTCGCCATTGCAGGGTTCGGCGGGTTCGCAGAGTTCTATCGCGGCGATGCGATCGCCGCATTCGAAGCTGTGGAGGATCCGCAGCTCCAGGCCGAGCTGAAAGCCGCGATTGAGCCGGCGGCGAAGGCGATGCTCGACATGCAGGCGTGGATGGAGTCGTTGCGCGCGAGCGCGACGGACGACTACGCGATGGGGCCTGAGCTCTTCGCGAAGATGCTCATGATGACCGAGCGTGTCACGACGCCGCTCGATCGCCTGCAAGCGATTGGCCAGGCGGACCTCGAGCGTAATCTCGCCGCCTTGACGGATGCGTGCGCGCGCTTCGCGCCGAAAGAGCCGGTTGAAGCCTGTATCGCGAAAGTAAGCGCGGACAAACCGAAGGGTGGGCCCGTGCAGGGCGCTCGCGACCAACTCGCGAGCCTCAAGCAGTTCTTGATCGACCACGATGTCGTGTCGATCCCGGGATCGGAAGAAGCGCTCGTGGACGAAGCGCCTCCGTACCAGCGCCAGAACTCGGCGTACATCAACATTCCCGGGCCGTACGACAAGGGGATGCCGTCGGTCTACTACATCGCACCGCCCGATCCGAAATGGTCGAAAGCGGAGCAGCAAGCCTACATTCCAGGTCGCGCCGATCTGTTGTTCACCTCCATCCACGAGGTCTGGCCGGGTCACTTCCTGCAGTTCTTGCACGCGAATCGCTCGCAATGGCGATTCGGTCAGTTGTTCGTCGGCTATGCGTTCGCTGAGGGGTGGGCGCACTACACCGAGGAGCTGATGATCGAGAAGGGCATCGCGAACGACGCGCCTGAGTTGCACGTCGGTCAGCTCATGAACGCGCTCCTGCGAAACGTACGATACGTGTGCGCGATCGGACTTCACACGCAGGACATGAGCGTTGCGGAGTGTGAGGCGCTGTTCAAGCAGAAGGCGTACCAGGATCCCGGCAACGCGCGCCAGCAAGCGGCGCGAGGCACATACGATCCCGCCTATCTGAACTATACGATGGGCAAGCTCATGATCCGCAAGCTGCGGACTGACTGGACGGCAAAACGTGGCGGCGAACAAGCGTGGAAAGCCTTTCACGACGAGTTGCTGTCCTTCGGCGGACCGCCTCTGCCGCTCGTGCGGGCGCAGATGCTGAAGCGCGAGCAGGGTGAGCTTTTCTAGGCGCCGTGCTTGCGCTTCCTAATCCGCAGTGCGTTAGCACTCGCGGACAGAACGGCGTGAACGATCGGTAAACCTTTCACGCGCGCTGCGGGATCAGCGTCCGTTGACTTATCTACTGCGCTCCGTACTTGAGCGTATTGCCGTTGCGATTCGTGGTCGTGCTACGGTCCGAGCCCTTGTCATGGGGGAGTCGGCCATGAACAACAGCACCGTGTCGACGCGAAGAAATTTGAGAGCGTTGCTCGCTTCCGCCTGTGTTCTTCAAGCCACATGGGTATACGCAGCGGAGGAGGACGTCGGAGAGATCATCGTGACGGGCTCGCGCATCGCGCGCGCCTCCGATTTCGAAAGTCCTTCTCCGGTGCTGACGGTCAACCGCGAGAGCATCGAGCGGTCCGGGTACAACAACCTGCAGCAGTTGATGGAGAAAATTCCCGCGAACGGGAACGGCGCGTTCTCGACGCGCGGCAACAATCAGGACTCGACTGCGAACGGTGCAGCTTCGATAAGCTTGAGAGGTCTCGGTGCCGATGCAACGCTCGTGCTCGTGAACGGTCGACGTGTTGCCGTCAGTTCGTTCGCCGAGAATGTCACGACGAGCTTCGTCGACATCAACTCGATTCCGGTGGCGGCCATCGAGCGTGTGGAAGTGTTGAAGGACGGATCATCCGCCGTGTACGGATCGGATGCCGTCGCCGGCGTCATCAACATCATCACTCGAAGAGACTTCGAAGGATTCGAGGCCTCCGCAGGGTACGGCGCTGCGGACGGCTATGACGAGTTCACCGCCTCCGCGGTGTGGGGTGTCGGCGGCGATGATTTCAACGTGACGATGATCGCTGACTACTTCAAGAACTCGAGCTTGTTCAACACCGAGCGTGGCCGGCTGGGGTCTGCGGATCAGAGTGCGCGAGGAGGATTGGACCAGCGCTCTTCGCGAAGTTTTCCCGGTCGATTCATCGTGGACGATGTCGCGGTGCGAGATCCAGCCTGTCCTCCGGATCGTTCGATCGGCGATCTGTGCGTGTATGACTACGGTGTTTGGAATCTGTTGATCCCTGAAGCCGAGCGAACCGGTTTCATGCTGCTCGGTCATCAAGAATTTGGCGATGGCTTCGAGTTCTTCGGTGAGCTCGCCGTTCAGCACAATCGATCGATCGCGCAAGGCGCGCCGACACCGCTCGATGAAGGGGCGGGCTTCACCGTGCCGGTCACTCATCCGAACAATCCATTTCCAGGAGCGACATCGATCGATATCAGTCGCTATCGCACCGTGGATGCAGGTCCGCGTCAATGGGACATCCAAACCGACAACCTCCGCGGCGTCGTCGGTATCAGAGGCAAGTTGGCGGACTGGGATTGGGAGATTGCGGCGCAGCGTGCACGTAGCGAATCCGAGCAGACCGGCGATAGAACTCAAGGTTGGGTTCGCACCGACTTGCTGCAAGCGGAGATCGACGCGGGACGCTACAACCCATTCGGTGGCGTGCAGAACCCTCCCGAGGTGATCGAAGCGATCTCGACGAATCTGGTACGCCGCGGTTTGTCGCGCCTCACGATGTACGACGCACAAGTGTCCGGAGCGCTCTTCGAGATGCCTGCGGGTTCTCTTCGTATGGCGGCCGGTGCGGAGTATCGCGAGGAAGACGTTTCCGATATCCCGGACGATCAGTTTCAACGCGGGTTGATCTTCGGTACCGAGGCTGTGTCCGCGCAAGCAGCGCGCGACAGCTGGGCGGCGTTTGTCGAGTTCGCGATTCCCGTGCTCGAGAGTCTCGAGCTCTCGCTGGCGGTGCGCTATGACGATTACAGCGATTTCGGCGACACGACGAATCCGAAGATCGCGGCGCGCTGGGCACCGATCGAGTCGTTGGCATTTCGCGCGTCTTGGGGCACAGGCTTCCGCGCACCCTCACTCGCGCAAATCGGGCTCGGTCCTTCGCAGGAATCGCAGTTCTTCATCGATACCTTCGGTTGCGAAGCTGGCATCGCGAGCGCCTGCAATCTCCTCGACTATCAACTCACGTTCTCCGGCAATCCGGACCTCGATCCCGAGGAATCGGAGAACTTGAACGTCGGCGTGGTGTGGCAACCGAGAGATCGAGCGGAGCTCAGCCTCGACTACTGGGACATCAAGCAAGAGAACAAGATCGAAGAAGC
>JBIQKP010000171.1:0-3255 GCA_044506405.1 Lysobacterales bacterium
GTGTGAAGTGTGAAGTGTAGGGTCAGAGGATCCTCGCCACGGCTTCTGACGTTACACCTTACACACCACACATCACACGGATTGAACGTGGGGACTGCGTTCAATCCCTAAAATTCGTGAACTGCAGCGGCAGATCCAGTTTCGCGCCGCGCATGAGCGCGATCGCCGACTGCAAGTCGTCCTTGCTCTTGCCCGAGACGCGCACCTGTTTGTCTTGGATTGCGGCTTGAAGCTTCAGCTTCGAATCCTTGATCAAGCGTTGGATCTTCTTGCCGAGCTCCGTGTCGATACCCTGACGAAGCGTGACGATCTGCTTCGCCGTTTGTCCTGACATCACGGGTTCATCCACCTTCATGCACGCGACATCGATGCCGCGCTTGCTCAACTTGAGGCGCAAGATGTCCAGCATTTGCTTGAGCTGAAAGTCCGATTGGGCGACGAGTGTGATGATGAGCTCGTTGAGCTCGAACTTCGCATTCGTGCCTTTGAAATCGAAGCGTGTACCGACTTCGCGGTTTGCTTGATCCACGGCATTCGCGACTTCGTGCGAGTTCAGTTCAGAGACGATGTCGAAGGAGGGCATGGAGTTGGGGAACCGGTTAGCGAAAGAGGCAGTAAGTAAGCATATCGCAGTCGGCGCGTCCCGGAGCGGCGTGCCGTTCTGAACTCACCGCTAACCGCTTCAAGAAAGAGCGATGCGCCGACCTTCGCGCGCGCTGCGATACACCGCTTCGATGATCTCGATGATCTCCGCCGCTTCGTCCGCGGTCACGGGGACGGGCGCGCCCTCGATGATGCTGCGGCGAACCTGACGATAGTATTCCACCCAGCAGCCGCGTTCGGATGGAATCGCTTCGCCCTTGCCCGTCGCACCGTCGACGATCTTGCCCCACACGCCGCGCTCTTCGACGCCGAACTGCGGATTCTCCGGCTGCATGCCAGCGCGCGACTGATCTTCTTGCGGATCGAGCTCGGCCTTGAGGAACGATGCCTTCGAGCCGTGCACGCGATAGCGCCAGCCGCCGTCGCTCGCGAGATAGCTCACGCCGAGCGTGATGCGCAACTTGCCTTTTGCCATGAGGATCTCGAAACCATCCTCGGTTTGCGCGCCGGCGCGCTGCGTGAAGACGTCGGCCTGCAGCCACTCGGGCTTACCGAACAGCACGAGCACCTGATCGATCATGTGCGAGCCCAAGTCGTACACCATTCCCGACGCGGGCTCGGGCTGATTGCGCCAGCTCTCCGAAGGCTCCGGCCGAAAGCGATCCCAGCGAGCGTGATAGCCGTTGATTTCGCCGAGTCGGTCCGCGTCGAACAGTTTGCGCATCGTGAGAAAGTCCGCATCCCAGCGGCGATTCTGGAACACGCTGAGCACGCGCTTACGCTCACGCGCGAGTTGCGCGAGCGCGCGCGCCTCCGCGGACGTGACGGCGATAGGCTTGTCGACGACGACGTGCTTGCCGGCCTCGAGCGCCGCGCGCGCTTGTGCAAAGTGCGCCTGCGTCGGCGTGGCGATCACGATGAGATCGAGGTCCTTCCGAGCAATGAGCTCGGAATCACTCGCCACGATATCGGCATGCGGCAGGACTTCCCGAATTTCATCGACGCGGCTGCTGACGACCGCAGCGATCTCGAACCCCGCTGTACGAAGCAGCGGCGCGTGAAAGTAGCGCCCCGCCAACCCAAATCCGATCAGACCTACTTTTGGTGTCATAGCTATCTCACAGGGAGAGAAGATCAATCTCGCAAAGCACGGCAAGGTAAGAGCAAGAATATTCTTTCGCAAAGACGCAGAGGCGCGGAGATCACAAGGAAGAGAAGATCATTCTCTTGCTTTCTGATCTCCGGCGTCTCTGCGTCTCTACGAAAGTATTCTACTTCGTCTGCGACCTTTGCGGGCTTGGCGTGCTCTGCGAGATTACTCTTCCTCTTCACTCTGCGAGCAGCTCATTGACTTTCGCGGTGAACTCCTCGACGTAGTCTTCGTAGTGCTTGCCCGTCGCGGGACCCGAGAAGCCGGTGTGCGTGTCGCGCATGTTTCCTTGCTTGTCGAGCAAGATCGCGGTCGGATAGCCATAGACGCCTGAGAGCATCGGCAACTTGTTGCTGACATCGTCGGCTTCCGCGACACCGGCTACGAGCGTCGGAAAGGTGATGCCGAGATCGCGGCGATAGCCGCGCACGGCGGCCGCGGCCTTTTCGAAATCGCCATGACGCTCGAACATCAGGGCGACGATCTCGAATCCTTTGTCCTTGTACTCGCTGTAGAACGGCACGAGGAACTTCGCCTCATCGTGACAGTTCGGGCACCACGTGCCGCCGATCGTCACGAGCACGACTTTGCCTTGGAAGCGTTCGTCGCTGAGCGAAACTTCCTGACCGTCTGGGTCGCGGAACGTGAACTCGAGGCGATCGCCTTCCGATTGCATCGTGGTCACGGGTCCGACGCCTTCGAGCGTCGCGTCATCGTTGCGCTCGCCCGCGAGCTTCTCGTGCCACGCGAGACCCTGCCAATACTCGCCCTCGAGGCGACCGTCATCCGTGACGCGCAAGTGGTAGAGATAAGCGAGTCCACCGGCGAACGTCGAGAGCTTGAGCTCATCGCCGCGAACCTGGCCTTCCAAGTACCGATGATCGCCCGTCGGCGTCATGACCGTGCCCGTGACTCGATCGTGCTCTTGCTCGAAGATTCCGATCGCAGGCGACGTCTTGCCGTCGTCGCTCGTGAACGTGATCGCCCATCGACCTGCGAAATCGGCGTTATCGGATGAAGCGTCTTCAAAGAATCGGAAAGTTTTACCGAGCTCGGCTTTGAACGGAATGACCTGTTCCTTGCCGCCGGCTTTGATCAAGGTGACATGACCGGTCAGGCGATCGCGCCCGATACGCGCACGCAAGGAGTTCTCGTAGCCCGGAAAAACGGCTACGAGCTCCCCGTCCTCGATTGTCGTGTTCTCGACGCGCGTGCGTTCAGCGCCATTCGCGAGCTCGAGGACGAATCCGTCATCCCTCGCGATCACGTCCAACCCGAATGGGGCCTCGCCTCCGGGCAATTCCAGTGTCGCGCGATAGGGGCCAACTTGCGGTTCGCTTGGCGCCTTCGAGCACGCTGCGAAGAGACTCACGACGACCACGCCTACGGCGCGCGCAAAGGCGCGCTGGTGAAGCGCCCGAGCGCCTGCTAAGTAGTTTCTCCCCACGTCGTAGTACATCGACCGCTCTCCGTTTTACACGCCTGAGAAGTGTCTTCGTTGC
>JBIQKP010000008.1:0-98746 GCA_044506405.1 Lysobacterales bacterium
CGAGACATCGGTCGCATTTACTTCGTGCGCATCCGCTTTCAATCTGCGGCTGGCTTCGCCGCGATCACCGTAAGGACGTCCAATGACGCTCTCGAAAAACAACAACGCAGTCGGTCAGCGCGCCGGGGGCGGCAATGACGCCGCACGCAAGGCGGCACGCGCTCGCTCATTCGCGTTGGGGTTGCTGTGCAGCTTCGCCTGGACGGTCGCCCCTGCTCAGCAGCAGCAACAGCAAACGATTACCCCTGCCTTTCGCGACGCAGACATCACGCAGATCATCGAGGCCGTCAGCACGATCACCGGCCGCACGTTCATCGTCGACCCCCGCGTGCGCGCGAACGTCACGATCCTCTCGTCGACACCGATGTCGCCCGAGGCGTTCTATCAAGCATTCTTGTCGATCCTGCAAGTGCACGGCTTCATGGCGGTGCAATCCGGCAATGTCACGAAGATCCTGCCCGACGCGAACGCGCGCCAGGTGCCGGCGAACGACCTGCCGGATCGCGTGAGCCCGACCTCGGACGAGGTCGTCACACAAGTGATCGAGATTCAGAACGTGAATGCCGCGCAGCTCGTGCCTGCCTTGCGACCGTTGATTCCTCAGCAGGGTCACCTCGCGTACATCCCCGGCACGAACACGCTCGTCATTTCCGATCGCGCGAGCAACGTCAACCGCTTGCAGCGGATCATCGAGCGCCTCGATCGCGCCGGCGATGACGATATCGATCTCGTAAGGCTCGAGAACGCGAGCGCGGCCGAGATCGTGCGCGTCGTGAACACGCTGTACACCGGCGCACAGGGGCAACAAGGCGGCGATCCCGGGAGCGCGCTCAAAGTCGTTGCCGACGATCGCACGAACAGCGTGCTCATCTCGGGCGAACAATCGAAACGCCTGCGTATGAAAGCGCTGATCACGCACCTCGATACGCCGCTCGAGACCGGCGGTGACACGCAGGTTCGATATCTAGCGTACGCCGATGCCGAGGCGCTCGCGGGCAAGCTCAAAGAGCAAGTCACAGGCATCGTGCAGGCGGCGACACCGGGCGGCGGGCCGAGCGGCCAGAATCCCGCGGCTCAGCAGGCAGAGCGCAGCGTGACGATCTGGGCCGATCCCCAGAACAACGCACTCATCGTGACCGCCCCGCCAAAGATCATGCGCTCGATCATGTCAGTCGTAGACAAGCTGGATATTCGGCGCTACCAAGTTCATATCGAAGCGATCCTCGTCGAGGTCACCGCGACGAAAGCCTCCGAGCTCGGCATCAATTGGGCGATCGATGGCACGAACTCCGACTCGACGGTCCCCGTAGGCACGTTCAATCAACCGGTCGGCGGCACGAGCATCCTCGACATCGTGCAAGGCATTGCCAATCCCGAGAGCCTCCCGACCGGCGCACTGCGTGGCGTCACGATTGGCGCGGGCCGCTTCGGCGACCGCGGAACGAACTTCGCCGTGCTCCTGCGCGCCCTGCGAGGCGACGGCAACAGCAACATCATCTCGACGCCTTCGATCGTCACGCTCGACAACGAAGAAGCGGAGATCAAGGTCGCTCAGGAAGTGCCGTTCATCACTGGCCAGTACGCCAGCACCGGCACGAATCAAGGGGGAAATTTCGTCAACCCGTTCACGACCGTGCAGCGCGAAGAGGTCGGCAATATTTTGAAGATCACGCCGCAAATCAATCGTGGCGATACGGTGATGCTGAAGATCGAGCAGGAATCGTCGTCGCTCAGCCAAGGCGTCGAAGGCGCGGTCGATTTGATTACGAACAAGCGCACGATCTCGACGACAGTCATGGTGGAAGACGGCAACGTGATCGTACTCGGCGGCCTCATCGACGATGAGGCACTCGAAAGCGAGAATCGCTTTCCGATTCTGGGTTCCGTGCCGATTCTGGGCGAGCTCTTCAAGACGCGCAGCGGACAAACACGCAAGCGCAATCTGATGGTCTTCATTCGACCCACGATCCTACGCGACGGCGTGCAGGCGGCGATCGAAACGAACGCGAAGTACAACGTGCTGCGCGACCAGCAACTGGAGCGTCGGAACGGCAAAGTGACACTGCTGCCGGGTGAGCGCCAACCGACGCTGCCGCCGATCGAGGAACTCTCGAAGTACGCGGATCCCACCGCAGGCGCGGAACCCCCGGCCCCGGGCTCCGATCGCACGCAGATCACGCCGGTAATGCCGCAACCGCCCACCGAGACCCAACCGGCCGCCCCAGAGGAACGTGGCCCCGAGGAACCTCGTAACGTGCCACCTCCGGATTCACCACAGGAGTTGCGTCCCCAGGCGCAGTGACGGCCTTCATCTACCCTGGCAAGCTAGGTTCCACCGATTTCGTCCCAGGACGGGATCCAGTCGAATGGAGCCAGAACTGTCTTCTCATCGTTCTATCGAAGGATGAGTCCAGGGATGCCGGAGTGACCGATCGCCAAGGCTGAATGAATGAGCGTACAAGCTGACATCGAGACTCTCGCCCCTGCGGCAGCGGCCGTCGCCACGCCAGCGGCGGTGCCGATCGAAGCGCGGAAGCTGTCGTTCGCGTTCTGTAAGCGACACGGCGTGCTGATCCAGCGCATCGAGGGCAATGCCGCCGAAGCCGTTTATCGAGAAGGCGCTCAGCCCTCGAGCATCGCCGAAGTGCGACGTGTCCTCGGTATTCCGCTGCAGCTACGCCGGGTCGACAGCGACACATTCGATCGCTTGCTTCGCCAGCACTATGAAGGCGGCACGAACACGGCGATGCAGATGGTCGGCGGTATGGAAGACGACACCGATCTCGCGCATCTTGCTCAGGATCTGCCCGAGCCTTCCGACCTCCTCGAGAGCGACGATCAGGCACCGATCATCAAACTGATCAACGCGATCCTCACGCAAGCCGTGAAGGACAACGCGTCGGATATCCACATCGAGCCGTTCGAGAATCGACTCGTCGTGCGCTTTCGCGTCGACGGCGTGCTGCGCGAAGTGCTGCAGTCACGGCGCGCCGTCGCCTCGCTGGTCGTCTCGCGCATCAAGGTCATGTCGAAGCTCGACATCGCCGAGAAGCGTCTGCCGCAAGACGGACGCATTTCGTTGCGCGTGGCGGGCCGTGCCGTCGACGTTCGTGTCTCGACGATTCCGGCGGGCCATGGCGAGCGCGTCGTTCTGCGTCTGCTCGACAAACAAGCAGGTCGCTTAGAGCTCAATGCGCTCGGCATGGAGTCGCGCACGCAAGCGCTCATGGACGAGCTCATCCACAAGCCGCACGGGATTCTCCTCGTTACGGGCCCCACGGGCTCCGGTAAGACGACGACGCTCTATTCGGCGCTCGAGCGGATCAACGACAACACCCGCAACATCATGACGGTCGAAGACCCGATCGAGTACTACATCGACGGGATCGGCCAGACGCAGGTCAACACGAAAGTGGAGATGACTTTCGCGCGCGGCCTTCGCGCAATTCTGCGTCAGGACCCCGACGTCGTCATGATCGGCGAAATCCGCGACCTCGAAACCGCGCACATCGCCGTGCAAGCCTCGCTCACCGGTCACCTCGTGCTTTCGACGTTGCATACGAACACGGCCGTCGGCGCAGTTACGCGTCTTCGCGATATGGGTGTCGAGCCTTTCCTGCTCTCATCGAGTCTCATTGGCGTGCTCGCACAGCGGCTCGTCCGGGTGCTCAACCCTGAAACGAAAGTGCCGTACGAGGCCGGTGAATATGAACGGCGCCTCCTTAACCTGCCCGCCGCTGCGCCGTCGCCCACGCTGTACCGCCCAGGTAACGATCCGACGCACGGCTTCAAGGGCCGTACGGGTATCTACGAACTCGTGTTGGTCGACGACACCATGCGAACGATGATTCACGACGGCGCGAGCGAACACGATCTCGAACGCTACGCCCGCACGATGACACCGAGCATTCGCGACGACGGGCGCGCGAGAATTCTCTCGGGCGTCACGACGATTGAAGAAGTTTTGCGCGTCACGCGCGAAGACTAGGCTGTAGGCTCTAGGCTGTAGACTGTAGCCAGACGAAGAGGCGAGCCACAGCTCACCAACGGTGCAGCCACGAATGCAAACTCGGAAGCGCAATTCCATGACTCGGATCGCTGGCGATCGTCGCCATAAGGCTCGTCGCGACCTTGTCTTGCCTAGAGCCTACAGCCTACAGCCTACAGCCTAATCATGGGCGCCTTCGAATACACCGCACTCGATCCCACCGGCCGCGAACGCAAAGGCGTTCTAGAAGGCGATACCGCGCGCCAAGTGCGACAGATCTTGCGGGAGCAGAGCCTCCTCCCCGTAACGGTCACCGAGGTGTCGCAGACCGAGCGCCGCGGTAAGCGGACGTTCTCGCTCAAACGCGGTGTATCCGCGGGTGACCTGGCGCTCATGACCCGGCAGCTCGCGACACTCGTCCACTCCGGTCTGCCGCTCGAAGAAGCGCTGCTCGCCGTATCCGAGCAATCCGAAAAGCCCCGCGTTCGAACGATCGCGATGGGCGTGCGCGCAAAAGTCATGGAAGGCCACTCGCTCGCGGATGGCCTCGCGGACTTTCCGCAAGTCTTCCCGGAGCTCTATCGCGCAACCGTCGCGGCCGGCGAGCAGTCCGGCCATCTCGACACGGTGCTCGAACGCTTGGCGGACTACACCGAGAGCCGCGAGCAACTTCGTAGCCGCACCGTGAATGCCATGTTGTACCCGGTGCTGCTGTTCGCGGTCTGCATCGGCATCGTCTTCTTGCTGCTGACCTTCGTCGTTCCGAAGATCGTGAAGCAGTTCGAGAACTCGAAGGCGGATCTGCCGATGCTGACGCAAGCGCTCATTGCGATTTCCGATTTCGTGCGCGATTGGGGCTTGGCTTTGCTTGCAATAATCGTTCTCGCCGCCGTGTTGTTCACGCGATGGCTTCGCGACCCGAGCGCACGCCGGCGATTTCACGCGTTCCTCTTACGCGTGCCGATTTTCGGCAAGGTGGTTCGCGGCTCCAATACGGCGCGGTTCGCTCGCACTTTTGCGACACTCACATCGAGCGCCGTGCCCGTGCTCGATGCGATGCGCATCTCCGGTGAGGTTGTGACGAATTTACCGATGCGCGATGCAGTCGAGGTTGCGGCGACGCGCGTCCGCGAGGGGGCACCGATCGGGAAATCTCTCGGCGCATCAAAGATCTTTCCGCCGATGATGATCCACCTCATTGCAAGCGGCGAGACGAGCGGCGAGCTGGAAACCATGCTCGACCGCGCCGCGACGAATCAGGAACGTGAGATGGATTCGATCCTCGGCGCCGTCGTCGGCTTGCTCGGTCCGCTCATGATTCTGCTGATGGGCGGCTTGGTGCTGTTGATCGTGCTCGCGATGCTGCTGCCCATCTTCCAACTCAACGAGCTCATTGCGTGATGTGTAACGTGTAATGTGTAGGGTGTAACGCAAGCGCCCCGGGGCGACCCGTTAGCACGCCACACCCGACACGTTACACACGTTCATCCCCTCTTGCCGCCCTTCCCCGTTCCCTTTATATACTCGCACCGCAAAGCCACCTCTTTTCCGACCCGCAAACCGCGACGACAGTGCCTCGATGAGCGAGAAGCCGGAATCAGACGACTTCGATGAGGAAGAAGACGACGAGACCGCCGTCGATGCAGACGATCTCGACGTCGACCATCTGATCGAAGACTTGGACAAGCGCAAGAAGTCGGCTGCGAAAGTGGGCGAGCCGGCGTGGCGTCGTCTCGAACGCATTCGCGAAGAGCGCCAAACGGCCGAACAGCTCTCGGACTTCGACGACTACGACATCGGCGACGTCGAAGAAGACGACGAGTAACGACCTCTCCCAGCGACGATCGATTCGCGCGATTCAAGTAGAAGCGAAGTAGTGATTTTCCTGCTGCTCCGCGTGTGCCGCGCTACGGCATACTCCCTGTATGGATCTCCAGTCCAAGCTTCGCATCCTTGCCGATGCCGCCAAGTACGACGCCTCATGCGCATCGAGCGGTACGAGCAAGCGCGACTCCCTGAAGAGCGGCGGCATCGGATCGACTGACGGCAATGGCATCTGTCATAGCTACGCGCCGGATGGCCGCTGCATCTCCCTTCTGAAGATTCTGCTCACGAACTTCTGCATCTACGATTGTCACTACTGCATCAATCGAATCTCGAGCAATGTTGCGCGAGCACGCTTCCGTGTCGATGAAGTCGTGCGCCTCACGCTCGACCTGTACAAGCGCAACTACATCGAAGGACTGTTCTTGAGCTCCGGCATCATTCGCGACCCAGACTACACGATGGAACAACTCGTTGCGGTCGCGCGCGAGCTGCGCACGACGCATGAGTTTCGCGGGTACATCCATCTGAAAACGATTCCGGATGCCAGCGCCGAGCTGTTGGCCGCCGCCGGGCGATATGCCGATCGCGTCAGCGTCAACATCGAGCTGGCATCGGAGGACAGTCTGCAACGGCTTGCACCGGAGAAGAACGGCCACACGATCAAGCGTTCGATGGCCGCACTTCGCGAGCACATCGACGAGGCGAAGGCGGACCGCGCCGCCCCGTCGTTCGCCCCTGGCGGCCAGAGCACACAAATCATCGTCGGTGCCGACACAACTAACGACCAGACGATCCTCCAACGCAGCTCCGTCCTCTACAGCGCCTATCGCTTACGGCGGGTGTACTACTCCGCCTTCAGTCCGATTCCGGATGCCTCCCGCTTGCTGCCGCTCAAACCCGCGCCGCTCATGCGCGAGCACCGGTTGTACCAAGCCGACTGGCTGATGCGCTTCTATGGTTTCGCGGCGAGTGAGCTCTCGTTGAGCACTGAAGGCATGCTCGATCTCGACATCGATCCGAAACTCGCCTGGGCGCTTGCTCACCGCGACGCGTTTCCCATCGACCTGAACACGGGCTCGCGCGAACAACTCTTGCGCGTCCCCGGTCTCGGCACGAGAACGGTTGCGCGGATCGTGAGCGCCCGCAAAGTGCGCCGCATTCACTACGACGATCTTCGCCAACTCAAGCTTCCATTGAAGCGCGTGCTACCGTTCATCAAAGTTCCAGGGATGCCGGGATCGAAGCTGCTCGACAGTAGCCGGCTCGAGCACTTGATGCGCACTCAGCCAGAGCAGTTGCCTTTGCTCGTCGATGCGTAACGTCACGCTACGTTCGCCCACGGATTTCGAGGGCTGGCGAAACGCGGCACGTGCGCTCCTCTGCACACGCGCGCAGCCCGAGCATGTCACGTGGACCGTCGCGTCGGAACACAGCGATTTGTTTGCAGCGCTCGACGAGCACGCGTCGCCTGCTCTGGCAGTAAGCCCGTCGGATTTCCGAGTACCGCGCAGCTTCCTCGAACTCGCTCGGGACGCGACCCGTCATCGAGACGAGGCGCGCTTCGCGCTCCTGTACAGACTGCTATGGCGAGTGCGGCAACAACCCGACCTGCTTGCCTTCCCTATGGACGCGGATGTCGCGGCAGTGAGGCAGATGGCGCAAGCGGTGCGACGCGAGATTCACAAGATGCATGCGTTCGTTCGCTTCCGCGAGGCACCTCATGCAGTGCCACCGCGATCCATCGCATGGTTCGAACCGGAGCATCACGTGCTCGAAGCCGCGGCGCCTTTCTTCGTCCGACGATTCGCCGCGTTTCGCTGGTCGATCCTGACGCCGCGACAAAGTGCACATTGGGATCTCACGGAGCTGCGCTTCGGTCGCGGTGCTTCACGCGTCGATGCGCCACGCAACGACGCCGCGGAGGATCTCTGGCGCAACTACTACGCGAGTATCTTCAATCCCGCACGCCTCAACGTAGACCTCATGCGCAGCCACATGCCGAAGCGCTACTGGCGGAACCTGCCCGAAGCGGCGGTCATTCCTCAACCGGTGGCCGAGGCTTCGACTCGAACGCACGACATGCTCAACAAGACACCTTCTGCGACACGCAAGGCAAAACGTACGCCAACGCGTCCCGAACGCGTCGCGCCTCAGATCGTGGACACCGATCTAGATGCGTTGCGCACGTCCGTGCAGCAATGCCGCGACTGCCCGTTGTGGCGCAATGCTACGCAGGCGGTGTTCGGTGCTGGCCTGAAGCGCGCGAAGATCTTGTTCGTCGGCGAACAGCCCGGCGATCAAGAGGATCTCTCCGGCGAGCCCTTCGTCGGCCCCGCGGGCCGCATGCTCGATCGCGCCCTCGAGGATGCCGGTATCGATCGAAAGTTGGCTTACGTCACGAACGCAGTGAAACACTTCAAGTTCGAGCCGCGCGGCAAACGTCGTATCCACAAGAAGCCGAACGAAATGGAAATCGCCGCATGCAATCAATGGCTGCAACGCGAGCTGCGAGCGGTGAAGCCTGACCTCGTTGTGGCGCTCGGCGCGACCGGGGCCCGCGCCGTGTTCGGCAAGGCGACCGCAATCGAGAAGAATCGCGGGCACATCATCAAAGACATCGAAGCCGCCGGTGTGCATACGAGCGACGTACTGGTCACCGTGCATCCCTCGTTCTTATTGCGGGTGCCCGATGCCGACAAGCGATCCGCGTACGAACGATTCGTCGAGGACCTCAAGCTCGCGCGGAGCTACGCAGCGAAGCACTAGCGGTTCTCGATTCTTCGCCGCGCTCTCCGCGTTTCGTCGCGAGAGTAGTCTCCGAGGTCTGACCTCCGTCAGCGAGGCATACTGGGGCAGACGTACGGCACCGAGATCGACACGTAGTTCTCTTGCCGATTCGTGCCGACGGGCTTGAGGATCAGCTCGTCCGGCGTCGGTTGCGAGTACTCCGCTTCGATCGGGACCATCTCTTCACGCCAGCGAATGCGCGTATCGGAGATGATGCCCCACTCGGAAACCCGAAACGTTTCGAAGCACGAATCTCTCAGCATCGACTTGTTCGGCAGGAAAACCATGATCGTGCCGCGCGCATGACCAGGAGTGATCGACACCCAGATTTTGCCAACGAAGGCCGGGAGTTCTTCGCCCTCGTCCGTGATGACCGGCGCGGGCGGCGCTTGCGCAGCGGGCGGGCTACTCGATGGTTGGTTGCACGCACAGAGCAGCAGTGCGACTGACGCTAAGACGAACATCGTGCTTTTCATCACCCTTCACCTCTTCGACCACAGAGAAGGCGACTTCTCCATGGACGGTCAAACGTCAACTTGCAAACGCCCTCACACCCTCGCGGACTTTCAATGCACTTCGTGCTCGGACAATGAATCGCTGCGGGTCGTCGGGCGTCAGAACAACTTTTCGCTTCGCGTAGCGCAGCACGACCGAACGCGAAGGATCGGTCGCAAAGGCGCGGTAGCGCCCGGTCTTGCGATTCCAGAAAATTCCAGAGTAAGACATCACCCCGCCGATGCCGAACAGCTTGAGCGATCGCAGCATCGCTTCTTGATCGCCCTCGACCGACGCGAGCCCCTGCAGCGGTAAGCGCGTCGCCCATCCCAAACGCCTCACGATGATGTGCTCGTCGGTGAGCACGTAGCCTTTCACCATGAACAGAGCGGAGGTCAGCAAGACGAGCGGCGGTATAAAAACGCAGACCAGTATCACGTTCGCGCCGGTCATCCGCCACGCCGTCAGCGCCACGAAACTCATCGCCACGAGCACGATGCATGTCATCGTGGAGACGCGCCGGAGCGTCTTGCTCCAAGGCGCTCCGAATTCAATTGCGTCGTTCATACGTCGTATTAGATACCACGAGCTCGCAACTCCCAAGCAGTCCCCGTCGGGAGCGCCAAGATGACTATAATCGCTGCCCGCCACAGAGCGCGGCCTTTGTCATAGGAATCGACCATGTATCTCGCGAACGCTCAACGCTACGAGCTCATGCCCTACGCGCGCTGCGGCCGCAGCGGCCTCAAGCTGCCGAGGATCTCGCTAGGCCTCTGGCAGAACTTCGGCGGTGCGAGCTCGTACGAGAATGCGCGGGAGATGATCCGACGTTCGTTCGACAACGGCATCACGCATTTCGATCTGGCCAACAACTATGGACCGCCCTTCGGGTCTGCCGAAGAAAACTTCGGGAAGATGCTCCGTACGGACCTCGCACCTTACCGCGACGAGATCATCATCTCGACCAAGGCGGGCTACAACATGTGGCCCGGGCCGTACGGCGAGTGGGGCTCGCGCAAGTATCTGCTCGCAAGCTTGGATCAAAGCTTGAAGCGCATGGGTCTCGACTACGTCGATATCTTCTACTCGCATCGAGTCGATCCCGAGACGCCGCTCGAGGAAACCATGGGCGCGCTCGATACGGCGGTGCGAAGCGGACGGGCCTTGTACGTAGGAATCTCCTCGTACGGCCCACAGAAGACTCGCGAGGCCGCGGCGATCCTGCGCGACCTCAAGACGCCATTCGTCATCCACCAACCCTCCTACTCCATGTTGAATCGCTGGGTCGAGAATGGACTGCTCGATGTTTTGCAGGCGGAAGGGATCGGCTGCATTGCGTTCTCTCCGCTCGCACAGGGACTCCTCACCCGCAAGTATCTGAACGGTGTGCCCGAGGGTTCCCGCGCGGCTGCGGGCGGCTCGTTCGGCAAGCACATGTTGACTGAGCACAACTTGAACAACGTACGCGCCCTGAACGACATCGCTCAGCAACGCGGACAAACGCTCGCGCAGATGGCGATCGCATGGGTGTTGCGGCAACCGGCCGTTACGAGCGCGCTCATCGGCGCGAGTCGGTGGTCGCAGATCGAAGATTGCCTTGGCGCGCTCAAGTCATCTGAGTTCACCGCCGAGGAGCTCGCCGCGATCGATCGACATGCCTCGGACGGCGGGCTCAACATTTGGGCAGCATCGAGCCAGTCCGAGTAAGCGCCCTCCGAGGGACATTCCTCGTCCGCGAGGAGTGTCCCTAAACACCCCCACTTTTGGGGACACTCCTCGAGGACGAGGAATGTCCCCGAGGGCGACCCTCAATGCTGCGCGCAATGACCGGATTTCACCTCGACGACGAAGGTCACTGGGTTGCCGAGCTCGAGTGCGGGCACAACCAACACGTGCGCCACAGCCCACCCTGGTTCGTTCGCACGTGGGTCACGACCGAGGAAGGTCGCCGGAACGCGCTCGGACAGACGCTCGACTGCAAGCTCTGCGATGCTGACGCGCAGCGTGGCGAGAGACGTTAGCAAGGGGCGCCGAAGCGCCCCTTTTCGCGCTCGCTATCGCGCGAGCGGTTTGTTGTGCGTCTCGCGCAAGAAGAATGTGCCGATCACCGCGGTCATCACCGCGACGATGATCGGATACCACAGGCCGTCATAGATATTGCCGGTCGCCGCGACGATCGCGAACGATGTCACCGGCAAGAAGCCGCCGAACCAGCCGTTGCCGATGTGATACGGCAGAGACATCGAGCTGTAACGGATGCGCGTTGGAAAGAGCTCGACGAGCCATGCGGCAATCGGGCCGTACACCATCGTCACGAGGATCACGAGATAGGCGCACAACAGGATCACCATCGGATAGTTGACTTGATCCATGTTCGCTTTTGGCGGATAGCCCGCAGTTGCCAACGCTTCTCGTAAGCGAGCGGTGAAGTCCGCTTGAGCCGATGTGAACGCTTCCTGCGACATCGTATTGCCCGGGAACGACGCGACCTCCATTGCACCGCCGCCGTTTCCGATTCGCACGACGGCAACCGTTCCGGCAGGCGCGGCCTCGTTGTTGTATGGGATGCCGGCGCGCGCGAGCGCAGCCTTCGCGACATCGCAGGACTTCGTGAATTTCGCTTTGCCGACTGGATCGAACTGGAACGAGCAGTCTCGCTCCGCTGAGACCACGGTCACCGGCGCACTCTCCACCGCACGCGCAAGCTCGGGATTCGCGAACGCCGTAAGCCCCTTGAACACCGGGAAGTACGTGAGCGCCGCCAAGATGCAGCCGGCCATGACGATCTTCTTGCGCCCGATCTTGTCCGACAGTGCACCGAACACTACGAAGAACGGCGTGCCGATCACGAGCGCTGCGGCGATGATGAGGTTGGCCGCCATCGCTTCGACTTGCAGGATCTTCTCGAGGAAGAACAGCGCATAAAACTGGCCGGCGTACCACACGACCGCCTGGCCGGCGGTCGCGCCGACAAGCGCCAGGATGACGATCTTGAGATTGCCCCACTCTCCGAAGGCCTCTTTGAGCGGCGCTTTCGAGAGCTTGCCTTCGGCTTTGATCTCCAGGAACGCCGGCGACTCCTGCAACTGCAAGCGGATGTACACCGAGATCGCGAGCAAGATGATCGAGACCAGGAACGGAACGCGCCAGCCCCACTCGTCGAACTGTTCGCCGAGTAGCACGCGGCAACCCAGAATGACGAGAAGCGATAGGAACAGTCCGAGCGTTGCGGTCGTCTGAATCCAGCTCGTGTACAGGCCGCGTTTGCCTTCGGGCGCGTGCTCCGCAACGTAAGTGGCCGCGCCGCCGTACTCGCCGCCGAGCGCAAGACCCTGCAATAGCCTCAATGTAATCAAAATGATCGGTGCCGCGACGCCGATCTGCGCGTAGTTCGGGAGCAATCCGACGCACGCCGTCGAGATACCCATGATCACGATCGTGACAAGAAATGTGTATTTGCGCCCGATCAGATCGCCCAGACGGCCGAAGATGAGCGCGCCGAAGGGTCGCACGAAGAAGCCCGCGGCGAAGGCGAGCAGCGCGAAGATGAAGCCGGTCGTTTCATTCACGCCCGAGAAAAACTGACGCGAGATGATGACGGACAGCGATCCGTAGAGATAGAAGTCGTACCACTCGAAGACCGTCCCGAGCGAGGACGCGAAGACGACGCGCTTGTGCCCTTTATCGAGTGCTTTGCCGTCCGCAATCGTCGCAGCAGGTGCTGTCGATGCCATCTAGGATCCCCTCAACGCTTATTCGAAGTTCTTGTTTTCACTAGCAGGCGGTGGGCCGCCGAGCGGTTGATGCGACAAGTCGATGCGGCAGAGTAACAAAAGAGCCCCCCGAGTTTCATGGGCTCGATAGGCGATCAGACGTAACTCGATCGCCTTGGTGCGCTCGGGCCGCTCGAATCGTACACTCTCGTCGGCCAGTTTCAGGAGGATCGTGATGTCCGCGAATACGACTCGAAGCATGCTCGGGGCCCGCGCGTTCGCGAGCGCCCTACTCTGTCTGGTGTTTGCTGGTGCCGCGTGGGCTCATCACGGCTGGAGCTCCTACGATGCAGATAAGGTCATGAAGTTCGACGTCGCGCTTGCAGAAGTACGGTATCGAAATCCTCACGCCGAAGTCGAAGTCGACCACGAGGGCAAACGCTGGCTCGTCATCCTTGCGCCCATCAGCCGCATGGAATCGCGCGGCTTGCCGAGCGATGCGCTGAAGACCGGCAAGACCGTAACCATCGAGGGCTACCCACGGAGCGACGGCACCGCCGAGTTGCGCGCCGAGCGTATCACCGTCGATGGCAAGACGATCGAATTGCGGTAGCGTCCGCTCGCGCCGAACCGCCGTATGAGAGATGCAGGCTGACGTGAATGCGCTCGAGTGGGCGGCGCAACTCGAAGCCTCGCCGCTCGGGGAATGGATGCGCTCGTCCGCGCTCGCCTACCCGATCGCGAACGTCGTTCACTTGCTCGGCCTCGTCCTCCTCGTCGGGCCCATCGCGCTGCTCGACCTCCGATTGCTCGGCTTCGGGCGAAACCTCGCGCTGCCGCCGGTTTCGCGCGCGTTGACCGCCTCAGCCGTCGTCGGGCTCGTGTTGCTCGCGGGCGCTGGATTCTTGATGTTCGCTGCCGACGCGGGGCCGCTGATGAAGAACGCCATCATGCAGGCCAAGCTGTGGGTCATTGCGCTCGGGCTCGCGAACGCCATCGTCTTTCGCGTGCTGTGGAACGAGTATCTCGCAAGCTGGGACGACCGGCCGCCGCTGTTCGGCCGAATTCAGGCCTTAGCATCGATCGCGATCTGGCTGAGCGCGGGGGCGCTCGGCCGATGGATCGCCTATTCATGACAGTTCCCGGCTGGCCGAAAGCCAGTTGCACGCTCTATCATTGAGTCGCGTTTTTACGAGGTACCGAGAAGCAATGAGCGCAAAATCCTCCGTCTCGCAGTTTCAGCCCAAGCACATGAAGCTCAGCATCCTGACAGCGGCGCTGCAGGAGCTCACACCGCGCGAGAAGCGAGATCCGGATCCCGATCTCGCGATCGAGGAGTGGCTGCAGTTCGCGCGCGACATCGGTGCCCCGAACATTCAGCTCTCGGCCGCGCTCCATCCGACACAGAGCGATGTGCCAGCGGAAGCCATGCTGGATCCGGTGGCCAATACACTCGACTTGCGCGAGCCGTTCAACAAACAGCGCGCGGCACGCGTGCAAGCGGCGATGCGCGAAACGGGGGTGGGCCTCTCCGACCTCGCGTACTTCGACAACATGCTCGTCGCCAACGAGGCTGATCGCAAGAAGAAGCACGATTTCATGCTGCGTGTCTTCGACGCAGCCGCGCTGCTCGGAACCGACGCCGTCTGCGGCTTTGTCGGACGCAATCCCGAGCTCGAGATGGATCAGAATCTCGAGATGTTCGAGGCGGTCTTCATCCCGCTGCTCAAGGAAGCGAAGGCACGCGGCCTCACGTATCGCGTCGAACAATGCCCGATGCCGGGCTGGAACGTGCTCGACCGTTGGCACAACAACATCGCGTACGCACCGGGACCGTGGATCGCGCTACACCGCATCTGCGAGAAGCACGGTGTCGGCGATCAGTTCCGCATCCACTACGACCCGTCGCACTCCATTTTGATGGGCCAAGACACGCGCTCGATGTTCCAGTACCTGAAGGATGAGGGTTACAACTTCCTCATCGCCGGCTTCCACGTCAAAGGCCAAGTCGTGGACGCGCGCGGCGTCTCAGCGTGGGGCTACGGCGGACAAACGATGCAACGCGGCGATTGGATCGGCGGCAAGCCTTCGCCGAATCCCGCCGACCACGCGAATGCGTGGAAAAAGCAGGTCGCACTCGCCGAGCACGAGCTCCCGGGCACGGCCCGTCACGATCCGCTCGCATACTTGCAGAATCGCACCGTCGACTGGCTCGATCACCAACTCGCGGCGCGCGAGCTCCTCGCGATCGATCCAGCGAACACCTATCTCGTCGTCGAGCACGAGTATCCGAAAGCGCGCATCCAGGAGAGGGAAAAGCTCGCTCCGATCCTGAAGGGGTCGCTCGCGTTCACGCGCGCGATCGACGAAGCAGCAGCCGCGATGTACGCGCTTCAACACGAAGTGCTCGCGGCGCAGGGCATCCCGGTCCAAGGCGTCGGCCGCGAACCTTATCGTAGCTAGGAAAAGGTCTCTCTCGTGTCCTCGCGAGGCCGAGGACCCATCTGAACGAGCGGAAGCGAGGGCCGACGACGTTTATCGTCGGCCTCGAGAAGGCATCATGGATGTCTATCGCGGCGACCGCGGCGAGGAAGCCTAGGAAGGAATGGGCTCTCGTCGCGGCGTCAACACACCAGGTGTGTGCGAAGGCTGGTCCGATCTATCTCTTCGCCGCGGTCGCTGCGCTCGCTGCGAGAAAGTCTCTCTTATTCAGCTATGGGCGAGACCTGCGTGATGAGGTTCCTCTTCTATCTCAGTGCGCGACTCGGAAGTCCACCCGCACCGCGCTCGGCACGCAGAAGATATCGATCGGGTTCGTGCGACCTCGCAGGATCAATGACGGCAGCGGGAGCGCCGCAACGTCGAAGCCCTGCTCGTCGAGCGACAGCTTCACCGTATCCGAGAACAGCATCTCACCCGCGCGAGCGCGCTGACCGAGACGCGAAGCGACGTTCACGGCATCGCCGATGATCGTGTAGTTCATGTAGCTCGCTGAGCCCACATTGCCGGCCACGACCTCGCCCACATTGATACCGATCCCCAAACCGGTTTCGACGCCGTAGCGCACTTTCCAACGATCCGCCAGATCGGCGAACTCATCCAGCATGTCGCGTGCGGCACGAATCGCGCGCATCGCGCCGTCTTGCTGCTCGATTGGCACGCCGAAGCCCACCATGAGACTGTCGCCCGCCATGCTGAACACCGTCCCGTCGTAGCGGAACGTGATCTCGGTGAGGAGCGCGAAGAACTCGTTGAGCAACTCCACCGTCTCCGCAGGCTTGAGCCGCTCCGCGAGACTCGTGAAACCGCGCATGTCCGCGAACATGATCGCCGCTTGCGTGCGCACTTGAGAGTGCCCGAACACCGTATCGCGCAGGTCGGGATTCGCGAGAATCTGGTCCGCCAGTTTCGGAGAGATGTAGCGGCGGAACGCGGAGCGGATCGCTTCGCGACGCTTCACCTCCTCTGCCAGTTGGTCTGCAGCCAACTGCCGCCGCGTGGAGCTACTGCGGAGTAAGCAGCGGACCCTGACGAGAAACTCTTCTCGCCGCACATGATGCAAGAGGAAATCGTCAACGCCGGCCTCGAACGCCGCGAGCCGCGACTTCGGCGAGCGCGCGAGCGCCACGATGGGAACGAATACGGTGGCGGGATTGGCCTTGAGAACGCTGCACACTTGCACGAGACCGCGCAGGTCCCCGACGACGTCAACGACAACCAGGTCGGGTGTGTTCTGCGTAATGCTCGTGATGATCTGGTCGGCGGTGATGATCTGAGCGACTTCGATATCGGAAGCTTCGGTGAGCTTCGCCAGCAGCACCGGGCTTGCCGGGCCGGCACTCACTAAGAGTGTCTTGAATGAGGCGCTCATGAGAGGCGTACACCACCTGCCGCGCGAATGAAGCACATCGCGAGAAGACTCGAGTCAGCGTGCATGGGTCCCCTGACACCTCGTCATTTGAAGAGCGCGCATAGAGTAACAATCGTGCGCCGATGTGCAATATCTACACGGGGGTCATCGTCTGTTCGAGATGAGTCCCGAGGCGCACTGCAGTCTGCGCGCGCAGCTCGCGGCCGCTAAGCGAGGGTTCGCCTAATTCTTGATGAGACAAGCCATGAACTCGGCGACCGGCAAGGCTTCGAGCTTCGCTCGCTCCGCGAATGTCGTCTTGATTGCCTCGCTCTGCTTCGGCGAGAAGTGAGCAGTGACGGCACTCTCGAATTTCTGCTTCAACACCGGAATCGCCTCGGCGCGCCGCGTTCTGTGGCCGAGCGGATAGTCGACCGCGACTCTTTCGGTCGAGGTGCCATCCTTGAAGAACACCTGCACGGCATTGCCAATGTAGCGCTTGTCGGACGCGTAATACTCTTGCGTGAACGTCGGGTTCTCGCGCACCTGCATCTTCGCGCGGAGCGCGTCGATGCGCGGATCGCGAGCGATCGTGTCTTCGTAGTCATCCGCTCGTAAGCGACCGAAGATGAGCGGGACTGCCACCATGTACTGGATGCAATGATCGCGATCCGCGGGATTTGCGAGCGGACCGGACTTGTCGATGATTCGTACGCCCGGCTCCTGCGTCTCGATGACCACCCGCTCGATCTCGTCGAGCCGCTCGCTCACCTGCGGATGAAGCGTCATTGCAGCCTCAACGGCGGTCTGCGCGTGGAACTCGGCCGGATATGAAATCTTGAAGAGCACGTTCTCCATGACGTAGCTACCGAACGGCTGCGATCGGACGACTGGCTTGCCCTTGAAAAGCACGTCTTGGAAGCCCCATGTCTTCGCGCTCAGCGCCGAGGGATAACCCATCTCACCGGTCAATGCGATCAATGCGAGGCGCACAGCTCGGCTCGTTGCATCTCCAGCTGCCCAGCTCTTGCGCGAGCCGGTGTTCGGAGCATGCCGATACGTGCGCAGCGCGCCGCCGTCGATCCACGCGTTGGACACTGCGTTGATGACTTGGTCTCTCGACGCACCAAGCATCGCTGCAGTCACGGCCGTCGATGCAATGCGAACGAGCAAGACGTGGTCGAGTCCGACGCGGTTGAAACTGTTCTCGAGCGCCAGCACGCCCTGGATCTCGTGCGCCTTGATCATCGCCTCGAGCAGGTGACGCACGGTCATCGTCTTCTTGCCGTGGGCAGCATCGCGCCGCGCCAGGTAATCGGCGACCGCGAGAATGCCGCCGAGGTTGTCTGAAGGATGGCCCCATTCCGCGGCGAGCCACGTATCGTTGAAATCGAGCCAACGGATCATGGCGCCGATATTGAAGGCCGCCGTAACAGGATCCAGCTCGAACGAGGTCCCCGGCACGCGCGCGCCACCTGGCATCGATGCACCGGGCACGACCGGGCCGAGCAGCTTCGTACATGCCGGGTACTTGAGCGCCTGAAACCCGCACGCAAGCGTGTCCATCAAGCAGTAGTAGGCTGTCTCGAACGCAACGTCGCTCGTGATCTCGTGCGACAGCACGTAGTCGGCGATATCAACGAGCAGCGGATCAGGATTGGGGCGGATGGCAGAAGTCATGGAGAGAGCAACGTGAAGGAAGTGATGTGGGCACAGGAACGCAGTATAGAAGCCATTCTCTCCTATATCACTTTCATCACCTTGATCACCTTCGTCACTTTCTCTCAGCAAGCGGCACGAATTTCACGCTTTCCGGCCCTACATAGTTGGCGCTCGGCCGGATGATCTTTCCATCCGTGCGCTGTTCGATGACGTGAGCGGCCCAACCCGTCGTACGCGCAAGCACGAACAGCGGCGTGAACATCGCAGTCGGTACGCCCATGAGGTGATAAGACACCGCGGAGTACCAGTCGAGATTAGGAAATAGGTTCTTGATCTCTTTCATCACACGCTCGAGGCGGTCCGCGATCGCGAACATCTTCATGTCCCCTGCTTCGTGCGCGAGCTTGCGCGCCACTTCCTTGATCACTTGGTTGCGCGGATCGGAAACGGTGTACACAGGGTGGCCGAAGCCGATGATGACTTCCTTGTTCGCAACTCGGCGGCGCACATCTTGTTCGGCCTCATCCGGCGTGTCGTAGCGCTGTTGGATCTCGAACGCGACCTCATTCGCGCCGCCGTGCTTCGGGCCGCGCAAGGCACCGATCGCGCCGGTGATGCACGAATACATGTCCGAGCCGGTACCGGCGATCACACGCGCGGTAAACGTCGAGGCATTGAACTCGTGCTCCGCGTAGAGAATGAGAGAGGTGTGCATCGCCTTGACCCACTCCGCGGACGGACGGCGCCCGTGGAGCAGATGCAAGAAATGCCCGCCGATCGAATCGTCATCCGTTTCGATCTCGATGCGCTTGCCGGAATTGCTGTAGTGATACCAATAGACGAGCATCGAACCGAGGCTTGCAATGAGACGGTCGGCGATGTCGCGCGCCCCCGCGTGATTATGATCCTCCTTCTCAGGCAACACGCATCCGAGCGCGGAAACGCCGGTGCGCATGACGTCCATCGGGTGGGTCGCCGCCGGTAGCTGCTCCAGCACGTTCTTCACGGTGGCCGGTAAACCGCGCAGGCGCGACAGTTTCAGCTTGTAGGCATCGAGCTCGGTTTGCGTCGGGAGCTTGCCGTGAATCAGAAGATAGGCGATCTCTTCGAATTCGCAGTGATCCGCGATGTCGAGAATATCGTAACCGCGATACTGCAGATCGTTGCCGGTCCGGCCGACGGTGCAGAGCGCCGTATTTCCTGCCGGCACCCCGGACAGCGCGACCGACTTCTTCGGCTTATGAACGGATGTGGGCTCGGCCATGCTGCTCGCCTGCTTCGCGTTGAGGTGGACGGACGTGCCGCGCGATTCGTCTATTCGCTGTCCGCTTCCGTGTTCCCGAACAATTCATCCAACTTGCGCTCGTAGTCGTGATATCCGAGCACGTCATATAGCTCCGCGCGCGTTTGCATGCCCTCGAGCGCAGCACGCTGTGTACCGTCGCGGCGAATCGTCGCGTACGTTTGCTCTGCGGCGCGGCTCATCGCTCGAAACGCAGACAATGGATACAACACGAGCCTCACGCCGGCGCTTCGAAGCTCATCGACGGTGAAGAGTGGTGTCTTGCCGAACTCGGTGATGTTGGCAAGCACAGGCACGCCGAGAGCGGACGTGAACTGTCGATACTCATCGAGCGTCGTCAGCGCTTCCGCGAAGATCATGTCCGCGCCGGCTTCGACGTAGCGCGCAGCGCGCTCGATCGCGGCCGCCTGCCCTTCGACGGCGTGAGCGTCCGTTCGCGCCATGACGACGAAGTGCTCGTCGACACGCGCGTCGACCGCCGCCTTCACGCGATCGACCATCTCCGCGGTGTTGACGAGTGCCTTGCCGGGACGATGTCCGCACCGCTTGCTTTGGACTTGATCTTCCAAATGCATACCGGCGGCACCTGCGCGAATCAACTCACGCGTCGTGCGTGCGAGATTGAATGCTGCGCCGAACCCAGTGTCCGCATCGACCAAGAGCGGGAGTGGACATGCACCAGAGACGCGCCGCACGTCTTCGCAGACATCGTTCAGGGTCGTGATGCCGAGATCGGGCAAGCCGAACGAGGCGTTCGCGACGCCGGCGCCGGAGAGATAGATCGCCTTGAATCCAGCACGGGCGGCAAGGAGCGCGCTGTATGCATTGATGGCGCCGACGACTTGAAGAGGCACTTCTTCTTCGACGGCAGCGCGGAATCGAGCGCCGGCGGAATGATTTCCGGCCGATGTATTCAATGCCCTCTCCATCCGGAGTAACGGGCGTTCATCGTACCGACATCACGCGGGCCCGCAAAGAGAGATTGCCGCAGTCCCCAAAGTGGGTGAGCGACTGCAACTAATGAGACGCTTCTCGCGGCGAGAGTCAAATGCCTTTGCGCAAGTCGAGCCGGCGACGAATCGCCGGCTCGAACAAGCAGACCCTAAGCCGCTGCGACCTGAATGCGCCGCGGCTGCGCCTTCGGTTGCTTCGGAATCGTTACT
The DNA here is from genome assembly GCA_044506405.1 of Lysobacterales bacterium. Taxonomy (GTDB): domain Bacteria; phylum Pseudomonadota; class Gammaproteobacteria; order Steroidobacterales; family Steroidobacteraceae; genus Steroidobacter. The sequence goes on from JBIQKP010000008.1 coordinate 20,789, forward strand.
TCGACGATCCCGTTGCGACCCGTTGCTTGCACGTTCGCGGCATCGACCGTGTCCGGCAGCGTAAAGCGCCGATGGAAGCGGCCATACGGACGCTCGGTGCGCGAGCGCTCGACTGCCTTGTCGTCCGCGGCACGCGCGCGTTCGCCCGTTACGGAAAGCACACCCTTGTCGAGCGTGATGTCGATCGCGGCAACATCCACACCGGGCACATCCAGCTTCAGCACGAAGCGATCGCTGTACTCCTCGATGTCGGCGGGCGGAATCCAATCGGCGGTCGCGGCAGAGCTCGCACCCTGATCGAACTCGCGTTCGAGTATCCGGTTGATTTGTCCGTGCAGTTGATTGAGCACGTTGAAAGGTTCATAGCGTACGAGAGCCATAGTCGCTTCACTCCACGTTGTCGATTCAAGTCATTTTGTCGCGGAGGCCATGCCTCGCGCTCATGACCCGGAGATAGGGCGTGGGCAGGTAAATTCAAGAGACCCGCCTGCCGGTGGGCGAAACGGCCGGTCTTGCTACACTGCCGAGATCGCAGGTCTTGAAACGATAAGCATGAGACCCCTCGTAACCGCAGCGTTCGCTTTCGCCTTCTTCGCTTCGATGCCCGTAAGCGCCGACACCTACGATGCCGAGTACACGGCCGAGTTTCGCCCCGGGACCGGCGTGATCGCTGTGGAGTTGCGGATCAAAGGCGACCACCTTCCGAGTCAGGTGCGTCTCAGCATCGATCCTGATCGTCACAAAGGGTTCCGCTCGACCGACGCGCTCGAGGTCAAAGGCAAGGAAGTCACATGGCGTCCTCGCGGCAAGTTCTCGCGGCTGAGCTATGAGTTCACTGTGAATCACGAACGGTCATCGAAACGTTACGACTCGTTCATGAACAAGGAGTGGGCCCTCTTCCGCGGCGATAGGCTCGTCCCGCGAATTCGCGTGACGGCAGCACCCGGGCTCACCGCGCGCACGACCGTAGAGTTCGTGCTGCCCGAAGGCTGGTCGATTGCGACCGCCTATGCGCCGCACGGCACGAAGAAGATCCCGATCGACGACCCGAAGCGCAGTCTCGACCGTCCAATAGGTTGGATGCTTGCAGGCAAGATCGGAGTGCGTGCCGACAAGATCGGGCACGTGCAAGCGACGATCGCCGCGCCCGTCGGCGAAAGCACACGCCGGCAAGACACGCTCGCGTTCCTGAATTGGAATCTTCCGAACTTGCTCGAAGTCTTCCGCGACTTCCCTGCCCGCCTTCTCATCGTCTCCGCGGGCGACCCGATGTGGCGCGGCGGTTTGTCGGGTCCCTCTTCGATGTTCCTGCACAGCGACCGTCCGCTCATCAGCGAGAACCGTACGAGCACACTGTTGCACGAGCTCGTGCACGTCGCGATGGCGCTCCACAGCGATCATGAGAGCGACTGGATCGTGGAGGGGCTCGCGGAGTTCTACTCGATCGACACGCTGCGGCGCTCGGGTGGTATCAGCGAGCGGCGCTACCATCAGGCGCTCGAGGACATGCGGCACTGGGCAAAACGCTCTCCGACGCTGTTCACGAAGAACTCGAAGGGTCCGACGACCGCTCGCGCTGTGCTGGTGTTCGTCGCGGCTGATCAAGAGATTCGCGAGAAGACCAACGGCCGCAAGAGCCTCGACGATGTCGCTCGAGCGCTCGCGAAAGAGGGCGGCGAAGTCAGCCTAGATCGTCTTCAGAGAACCGCAGTGGAGATTGCGGGTAGCCCGCTACGGAGCCTGCAACGCGAACAGCTGATGAAGCTACCGGGGTAGCTGCACCCGACGAGCTGCCGTAAAGCGGTGCCGAAGGACACTCATCTCGCGCCGATCGTGGAAAACGCAGCGCAAGATCGATCTTGATTCTTATTCGCCCCGATCGTCGCGGTCGCCGCGAGAATATTCGCACAGGTCGGGTTGAAACCCGACCTACAAGGCGCGATGCGCAACGTCCTTTAGGTCAGAATTTTTATTCCGACCGTTCTACCGCGCGGATCGATGCACGAGCTCCGTGATCCGCGTCGCCGTCTCCAGCGCACGTAGGCCGTCTTCTCCAGTCACGACCGGTTCGCTACGCGTGCGCACGGCGTGCAGGAACGCTTGAATCTCGTCGCGCAAAGCATCGCCTTGATCGAACGATTCTTCTTCGATCGACACCTGAGCCGGCGATTCCACCGCCGCGGCCGCATCTTTCTTGCGAATGATGCTCAGGATCTTCTGCTGCATGTCGATCGATAGATACGCATCGTCCTGGAAGATCCGAATCTTGCGCTCTTGCTTGAGACTGATGCGGCTCGCGGTCGTGTTCGCAACACAGCCACCTTCGAACGTGATGCGCGCATTGGCGATGTCGATCTCGCCCGAGAAGACGCTGGCCCCGATCGCATCGATGCTCTCGATCGGCGCACCGACGAGCTCCTGGATGAGATCGATGTCGTGAATCATGAGGTCGAGCACGACGCTCACATCCGTGCCGCGCTGCTTGAACGGCGCGAGCCGATGCGACTCCACGAATCGCGGGGCATTGAGCTTGGCGACTGCCGCGACGACCGCCGGATTGAATCGTTCGAGATGCCCCACCTGCAACACGGCGCCACCGCGTCGCGCCGCTTCGATCAGCTCACGCGCTTCCTGCACCGTCGTCGCGATCGGTTTTTCGATCAGTACGTGTACGCCCTGCTCGAGGAGCTCGCAGCCGATCCGGTGATGCAGCGGCGTCGGCACCGCAAGGCTGACCGCATCGACTCTGCCGGCGAGCGATCGATAGTCTCCCAGCGCCTCGACGCCGAGCTCCGCACCGACCTTCGCTGCCGCCTCCGCGCTGGCATCGACGACTGCCACGAGATGCGACCCCGGTAGCTGAGCGTATTTCTGCGCATGAAAGCGCCCTAGATATCCGACACCGACGACTGCGGTGCGAAGCGATGCATCGGTCGAAGCCACGACAGTTCTCTCTCTTCAGCGTTGCGCGGCTCGATCATAGTTGAAGCCATGTGCGCTCGCCCGCCCGCGAGCCGACTTGCGACTCGCGGCCTGAGCCGCCAACATGCGCGCGCAACTTCTACCGTGCCGGCCCGGTCGAACAGGACATGAACGCATCCTCACCCGCTTCAGATCGATTGGAATCGCCAACGCGGCGTCGGCTGCGCTTCGAGCTCGTGTTCGCAAGCATTTGGCTCGGCATCGGCTTGTTCCTGCTGCCTGCGTTGATCTATGGCGTGGGCATCCTGCTCCTCGGTCCCTATGGCGAGGGTGCGGGCCTCGGACGCTTCTATGCTGACTTCTTCGGCGATCTCGTCGCGCCTTCCGGACGCGCTTGGGTCCTCGCGCTCGGGCCGCTCGTCCTGATCAGTGTGTTGAGGCTGCTCTTCTTGGACGTACGTGCCTCGACATCGAGCGACAGCGACGGCGAGGCTCCTGTGGCTTCTTCTCCCGCCCCGACTCCGCGTGCGCACGAGCGCAGCCGAGTGGAGCCCCGCGTGTCGCTGGAATAGCGTCGATGGGACAGAACTGGGCCAATTGTGTGAACGGGTTCACATTCTGGCGCGTCGGCAATTTGCTACACCGCAGCGCGCGCTAATCTCGCACTGGCGATAACAAGAAGAAGCTTTTGATCCCTGGTCTTTTTTTGGTTTTGGGAAGGGTTTGACGATGTGGTTCGCTAAGTGGTTTGGCGGACGGAAAAACGAGCACGAGGACGACGAGCCGGCACGGTTTTCTGCTCCACCCGTAGTCAAGAAGGTGACGAGCTCGCCTGCTCCGAAGCCCGCTTCCGTTGTGCCCCCGGCACAGAAGAAAAAGGGGTTCGATCCGTATAATAGTGGCGCGTTCGAACGCCGGAACGCCTGGGAACGTACGAATCTACGCTAGGGCTCCGTGCCGCCGCTCGGGCGGCCAGCCGCTTCTTTTCTCCGCGCTGCCCGGATCCCACGTCGATCGTCTCGATAAACGCCTTTCCAGGGACACCGGAGGGGGTTTTAGGGGTTTCCCCCATGTCTGGCTGCTAGCGAGGCCAGTACAAGATCACCAATGCCGAAACGCACAGCCACATGCCCGCTTGCGCGATATGCCGCCAGGTCGTGCGTTTCAGCGTACCAAACAGGCTCGCGCCCGCGGCCATGGTGAGCAGCGAGAACATCCCCGCCCCCTGCAGCAGCGCTCCGAATTCGCCGAGCACTTCCGGGTATCGTCCTTTCAGGACTAGGAAAATGACGATTACGCCCCCAAGACCGAACGTAATCGCCGCGGAAGAGCCAAATATGATCGCGTTCAGAACTGCAAAGGGACGCATTAAGGTACTCGCTGGCGACCCAACTTACGGGGGCCGCGTACTTGATCGACGTGCAGTGTCTCTCTAGCCTTGACCATAGAATGTCGTTCGGAGCTGCCCCATCGGGGCGTTGTCGTTCACCGAGGAATTGAAACAGTGTATCAGCCGGCCTCAAAGGACCCTGCCTCCACCGCTCCGACGCGTCGGCGCACCACCTTATTCTTCAGCCTACCTGCGCTGCTGATCGTCTGCGGTCTTCTCGCCGGTACGGCGCAAGCTCCGGTCGCGAAGGCCGTCGCGACGACGACCTCGCAGGATCTCTCGCCGACCGAGCGGCAGCGCCGGGTGAGCAAGCTCGTGAGCAACGTGATCGAGCGCTCTCATTATCGCCAGTCTCCGATCAACGATCCTGTTTCCTCGCTCGTGCTCGACCGGTTCCTCGAGCAGCTCGATGCGTCGCGCAGCTATTTCCTCGCGAGCGATATCGCTGAATTCGAGCGATTCCGCTATCAGCTCGACGATGCAGTCGTCTCTGGGCAACTCGAGCCCGTGTTCACGATCTTCAACCGCTTCCAAAAGCGTAATCGCGAGCGCGTCGATTACGCATTGTCGCTGCTCGCTACCGAGCCGGATTTCACGGCCGATGAGTCCTTCGAGTTCGACCGCGCGAAAGCGCCTTGGCCGAAGACCGAAGCCGAGCTCAACGAGATCTGGCGCAAGCGCGTCAAGAACGACGCCGTCTCGCTCATGCTCACCGAGAAGACCTGGGCGGAGGCACGAGAGATTCTGCAGAAGCGCTATGAGCGCGTCGCGAAGCGCAACGAACAAGTGACGAGCGATGACATTTTCGAAGTGTTCATGAACTCGTTCGCGCATGTGTTCGATCCGCACTCGAGCTATTTCTCCCCGCGCAACTCGGAGGAATACAAGATTCAGATGAGCCTCTCGTATGAGGGCATCGGCGCATCGCTGCAGCTCGTCGACGACTACGTCACCGTGCTCAACGTGCTTCCTGGCGGACCCGCCGCGGTAAACGGCACGCTCAATGCGAACGACCGCATCATCGCCGTCGGCGAAGGCAAGAAGGGCAAGATGGTCGATGTGATCGGGTGGCGTCTCGACGACGTCGTCCAGATCATCCGCGGCAAGGTCGGCACGACCGTTCGCTTGCAAATCCTACCCTCCGGCGCGGCGCCGGGATCGCCGGAGAAGACGCTCGAGCTCGTTCGCAACAAAGTGACGCTCGAGGCGCAAGCCGCGCAGAAGGAAGTTCGCAAGGTCAAGCGCAACGACCGCGACCTCACGGTCGGCATCATCAACGTGCCGAGCTTCTATCAAGATTTCGAAGCGCGATCCGCGGGCGCGAAGGACTACCGCAGCACGACGCGCGACGTGCACAGGCTCATCGATGAGCTCAAAGCGGAAGGTGCAGAGGCGCTGATCATGGATCTGCGCGGCAATGGTGGCGGTCACCTGACCGAAGCCACCGCGCTCTCCGGGCTATTCATCCCGCAGGGTCCGATCGTGCAGTTGCGCGAGACCGGCGGACGCGTCGAAGTCCTCGACGATCCCGAGCCGAGCGTTGTGTGGGATGGTCCGCTCATCGTGCTCGTCGATCGCTTCAGCGCGTCGGCGTCCGAAATCTTCGCGGCTGCGATTCAGGACTACGGCCGCGGCATCGTCGTCGGTCAGCAAACGTTCGGAAAGGGTTCGGTGCAGAACCTCTACCCGCTCGATCGATATGCCCTTGGCACCGATCCGGGCTTCGGTCAGCTGACCGTGACGATCGGCAAGTACTACCGAGTGACGGGCGAAAGCACGCAGCACCGCGGCGTACAGCCGGACATCGCGATGCCGACCGCCATCAGCACCGAGGAAGTCGGCGAGAGCACGCGTGAAAGCGCCCTCCCCTGGGATCGAATCCGCCCGGTCGATTTCGGCAAAGACAACACGCTCGCTCAAGCGATCTCCGCGCTCTCGCAGGCGCACGAAGAGCGAATCGCGACGAACCCGGATTTCCGCCTGCTCCTGGCCGACCTCGAGTCGTATGAGCAGGTGCGCACGCAGAAGAAGCTCTCCCTCAATCTGCAGACGCGTATCGCGGAACGCGAGCGGCTCGAGAAGGAGCGTCTCGCACGCGAGAATCAGCGGCGCGCGGCGCGCGGCGAGCCACCGATCGCCAAGCTGGCCGATCTTGGTGAGATCGATCCGCCGGATACCGTGCTCGACGAGACGGCCGAAATCGCTGCGGACTTGAGCCGGCTGCAAGGGCTCTATCTATCGAGGGCCAGAGCGGAAGCCGCTCCCGAGACGCGAGAGAAAGCGCTGTGACGCGTACGGCGTGTGTTGACGGTTGACGATCCTCCCCGGTCGCACCGTCAACCGGTCCTTCTGCTCATTGCAGCAGCGCCTTGTAGACATCCCAGTAGTCGTCCACGAGCACGTTGATGCCGGCGCGGTTCGCCGTTTCGAGCCCTGACACGAGCGAGGTGGGCGCAGGCAACGTTCCGATCGAATCGGTTAATGGCACGGTGTCTGCGTCGCTTCGATAGGTCGCGTTCGCGCGGAGCACGTCGGTGCGATCTTTGAGGCCAATGAGATCGAGTGCAGTGCGATCGACGATCGCACCCGCCTCGCGCAGGAGCGCGAGCAGGCGACCGCAATCCTCGCGATCGCCGTAACGAACCTCGAGCAGCCGCTTCGTCGTCGTCTCCTTCGCCAGCATCGCGAGTCCGCCTTCCGAGAGCGCCACGACGAGTTGTTGAGCGTACGCGATCACCGCCGTGTTCACGATGCGGCGACCATCGACCGAGATTCCCGAGAACGGCGGCGCTTGCGCTTCTTCGAGGTCGGCGCGCTCATCCGACAGGTCGGTGACTTGCGTGGCGACCACATCCCATTTCGCACGTTCGGTTTCGATTTCTTCGCGTAGGCGTCGGCGGCGGAAGTAATTCCAGAACCCGCGCATCGATGCCAACTTCCCGCTCATGAGCTTGAGTTGCGCTTCGAGCACATCGGCGGTCGAGCGCGCATCGAGAATGCGCCGCTCCAGGTCGGCTAACTGCCGCTGGCGACCTTGGTCGAATTCGATCAGTTGCCGCCGGCGTTCGCGATCCGTTTGTTGTTGCTCTAACTGTTCAGCGAAGCGCTCGACCTTTGTCGCGCAGTTGCGCCACAAGCCGCGAAGTTGGAAATACACGAGCGCATGCGCGCCAGCGTCCGGGTTGCCGAGATACTGTTCGAGCGCAGCGTACTGCTCGTGGGCCTGCTCCGCGGCGAGCTCGTATGCGCGCACTTTCTCCTTGAGTCTGTAGTGCTCGTCCTGGAGGCGAGTCAGTTCCTTCTTGAGCTCCGCGCGATTCCAATAGAGTTGGAGCAGCCGCTCCTCGTGCTCCGGGGCCTCAGCACCGGAGAGACGCTGGCGAATCGTATTCAGCCGATCGGAGATACTCATTCCGTTGCCGAGTGTCACGTGGGAAGATCACGCGACCGATCACGTTCTCGCTGTTAGAGCCTACCGATTCACGCGTTGTGAACCGCTGGACGACTCGCGAATTTGTGGCCGCGCTCGACGCAGTAATCGAGCCATTTATTCAGCATGACGTTGCGAAGCCAGCGATCGCCGAGATCGCGCGCGCACTGCGAGCGAATCGACTCGAGCATCGCATGGCGGTGCCATCGTGCGCACGACTGCACTTCCGCAAGTCGTGCATCGTGATACACGCGGATCTGCAGATCAGGATCGGCGACGGTCCCGGTGGCATCGTCGAACAAGTATGTGAGCGAGAGTGTCGTCGTGTAGCGGCTGCGTTCGCCGAGCACGAGGTGCAGCGGACAATCGCCCTCGACTTCGGAGACGAGCGTGCCATTGACCAGCGATAGACTCGGCACGAGCCACGAGAGCCTGATGTAGTTGCTCTCGTACAAGGACATCAAGCTGACGAAGCTCGCCGGACGCGAGCGCCAGCTCACCGGACAGTACGTGTCGTTTGCGTACGCTTCATCGATCATGGACCGAATATAGCACAGCATTTTTGCTCTGCTTCGGGCGGCATGAGACTTGCGTCACGTGCGCAAACGGAGGCGCGATCGGTGCTTGAATGGTGGAAGAGAAGCAGGGAATGTCGTATAGAGGGCGTTCTACTTCACGTGTCCTTCTTCCACACCAATATGCGATTTCTCGCCGGCATCGAGTGATCGGCGACGAAGCTGAGCGAGTGCCCTTTCGCGAGCTCGATGAGTGCTCGATCGTCACGGAGACCCATGTTCGGGTCGCGAGCCTTGAGCGACTCATCGAAGGCGCGATTGGAGTCGCTCGTGAACTGGCCGTCGCGATTGAACGGTCCATATAGACAAAACACACCCGCCGGACGCAGCACGCGTCCGACACCCGCGAACATCTTCTCGACCTCAGGCCAACTCATGATGTGTGATGTGTTCGCACTGAAAACGTAGTCGACATGCTCGACCGGCCAGGGCTCCTGAGACACGTTCAATTCGATGGGGCCGCGTACGTTCGAGACTTGCGCCTCGTCGATCCACGCCTTGATCCCGGCGTGATTCTCCGCTCGGTCGGTCGCGATCCACTGCAGGTGAGGCAGGCGCGCAGCGAAGTAGACGGCATGCTGGCCCGTCCCCGACCCGATCTCGAGCACCTCACCCGGTGCGATGAACCACTGCTTGATGACGGTGAGGATCGGATCGCGATTACGATCGCAGGCGTCCGAGTGCGGCTTCATGGCAGTCGCAGGAAGTGCGTTCGATAGTGCTGCAGCTCTCTGATCGAATCGCGGATGTCATCGAGCGCAAGGTGAGTGGATGTCTTCTGATAGGTATTGAAGACTTCCGGCGCCCAGCGCCGCGCCAGCTCCTTCAAAGTGCTGACGTCGAGATTGCGGTAGTGAAAATACCGCTCGAGCTGCGGCATCTCGCGCGCCATGAAGCGGCGGTCCTGGCAGATGCTGTTGCCGCACATCGGCGAGACGCCCGGCTCGATCCAGCGCTCGAGGAACTCCAGCGTCTGCCGTTCGGCCTCAGCCACGGTCATCGTGCTCGCGCGCACCCGCGCAGCGAGGCCGGAAGCGCCATGCTGGCGTCGATTCCAGTCGTCCATCGCGTCGAGCACCTGATCGGGCTGATGAATCGCAAGCACCGGGCCTTCGGCGAGCGTGTTCAGCTCTCGATCCGTGACGATCGTCGCGATCTCGATGATGTGATCCGATTCGGGCTTGAGCCCCGTCATCTCCAAATCGATCCAGATCAGCCGGCTCGGGTCCCGTAGACTCACTGTGCGAATACCTTGTGTTTGCAACTGCGATGTTCGAATGAACTCGTCGCGCACCGACGCCGCTCGAGACGACACCAGAGCGCGTTGCCCATCATACCAGCAGACGTTAAGCTCGAAGATGCTCTCGCGAACCCGGTATTCCTCGCCGGGTCGCTCCTTCGCTGGACTCTCGATATGCATTGGTTTACCGCGCTTTTCGTGATCGCGCTCCTCGGCGCAGCGCTCATCCGCGTATGGCTCAATCTACGCCAGAGCGCGGCTGTGCGCGCGCATCGGGATCGTGTACCGGAAGCGTTTGCGAGCCAAATCGACCTCCCCTCGCATCAGAAGGCCGCCGACTACACGCTCGAGCTCGCGAAGCTGAGTCGCTGGGATTTGCTGCTCGACATCATCGTCGCGCTGGCATTCACCCTGGGCGGCGGTATCGACTTCATCGACCGGCTGTGGGGCCGTCTCGATCTGCCATTGGTCGCGCACGGAACGGCCGTCGTGCTCACGACCTTGGTCGTGATCTCCGCGATCAGCCTGCCCTTGTCGCTATGGCGGACCTTCGGCATCGAGGCGCGCTTCGGCTTCAACCGAATGACGATCGGCTTGTTCGTCGGCGATCTCTTGAAGAGCTTGCTGTTGAGTCTCCTGCTCGGTGCGCCGCTCGTCTTCGTGATTCTCGTCTTGATGGAGCGGGCCGGCGAATGGTGGTGGATCTTCGCGTGGTTGGTCTGGGTCGGGTTCACGATCCTGGTCACGTGGGCCTGGCCGACGTTTATCGCGCCGTTGTTCAACAAGTTCACACCGCTCGAAGACGCAGAGCTCAAGCAGCGTACGGAAGCCCTATTGCAGCGCTGCGGATTCTCCTCCAAGGGCGTGTTCGTGATGGACGGCTCGCGGCGGTCGGTACATGGCAATGCCTACTTCACGGGGGTCGGTCGCAACAAACGCATCGTCTTTTTCGACACGTTGGTCGAACGCCTCCACGTTCCGGAGATCGAAGCGGTACTCGCACACGAGCTTGGTCACTTCAAGCTGCACCACGTGCGCTCGCGATTGGCGCTCTCGCTCGTCATGGGTCTCGTCGGTCTCGCGGTGCTCGGCGCACTCGCACGCTGGCCCGCGTTCTACTCTGCGCTCGGCGTGAGCTCGCCCGCGCCGCACACGGCACTGCTCCTCTTCATGTTTGTCCTGCCGGCGTTCACGTTCTTCTTCACGCCGCTCGGCGCTTGGTGGTCGCGCAAGCACGAGTTCGAAGCGGACGAGTTCGCTTCGCAACATGCCGACGCTCGCCAGCTCGCGGACGCCCTCGTCAAGCTGTATCGCGATAACGCCACCACACTCACACCAGATCGGTTGCACTCCGCCTTCTACGACTCACATCCCCCCGCGCTGGTTCGGATCTCCCGTTTGCAACAACTTGCTCGCGAACGCACATGAGCGAGGCAGAGCGCGACGCCCGGGTCGTCGAGAGCTTCGGGCGCCGCGTCATCGTCGAAGATGCGAACGGCGCGCGAAGTCCCGCCGAGCTCTTCGGCAAGCGGTTGAGTTGTGTCTGCGGCGATCGCGTCCGAATTCGCGACGCACCTCAGAGCCGCGACGTTCCTCGTGTGGTGGCGATTCATCCTCGGCGAACGTTGTTCGCGCGCACGGACAGCCGCGGTCGCACTGAGCCGCTCGCAGCCAACCTATCGTTGCTTGCGGTCCTTTTGGCACCGGAGCCGCCGACAGATCCGTATATCGCCGATCGCTATTTGGCCGGTGCAGCGTATGCGGGCATCGAGCGCCTCGTCGTCGTCAATAAATGTGACCTGCCGAGCGCCTCGGCCGCAGACTTCACGTCGATCGTAGAGGAACTGCGTGCGGCGGGCTTCGAGGTGATTCAGGTCTCTGCTCGCGAGCCCGAGTCGATCGAGCCGTTGCGCGTGCGTTTGCGCGAGCACGTCGCGATGCTGGTCGGCGAGTCGGGCGTCGGCAAATCGAGTCTAACGAATCAGCTTGCGCCCACGTCGGACCGCCCCACGCGTTCGCTCTCCGAATCGACGCGCGAAGGTCGGCATACGACCGTATCGACGGCGCTCTTTCGGATGCCCACGGGCGGTGAGCTCATCGATTCGCCAGGGGTGCGCGACTATGCCCCGCCCTTACTGGAAGACGCACAAGTCCAAGTGGGCTGGCCCGAGATCATGCAACTCGCGCCGGAATGCCGCTTCAACAATTGTCTACATCTGCGCGAGCCAGCTTGTGGAGTCACTACCGCGGTAGAGAATGGCACGCTCTCGGCGCGCCGGTACGAGAGCTACAAGCGCTTGCTAAACATCATGCGCGGCTTGGCGCCGGAGTATGAGCGTCGGCGGTAGAAACGAGACAAGATATTCACGCAGAGGCGCCGAGGCGCAGAGATCAGAATCAAGAGAAATGAATTTCTTTTTCTTACCTCTGCGTCACTGCGCCTCTGTGTCTCTGCGAATATTTCTTGAGTGCCAGGATTGGGATGGATCCCCGCCTTCGCGCGGACGACTGTCAGTGGAGTCTTCGCGTGCGCTGCCTCCTCCACCTGTTGGTGCCTGCTCGGCGAAGCGGGCTTCTCTACCCGAGTCGCTGTCGTCCCGCGATCGCATGTGCGAGCGTGCCGCCGTCAACGTATTCGAGCTCACCGCCCACTGGGACGCCGTGCGCGATGCGGCTTGGCTTCACTTTGTGGCGCATCGCGATCTCCGCGATGACGTGCGCCGTGGCATCGCCTTCGACAGTCGTATTCGTCGCGAGGATGACCTCCGTCACCTCGCCTTCGGCAAACAAGGATTCGAGCTGCGCGAAGCCGAGCTGGTCGGGGCCGATTCCATCGAGCGGAGAAAGGTGCCCCATCAACACGAAATAGCAACCTCGATAGCTGCCGGACTGCTCGATCGCTGCGACGTCCGCAGGAGACTCGACGACGCACAACACCGCGCGCTCTCGCGAGGATGAAGAGCAGATCGGGCAGAGCTCTGACTCCGCGAACATGCGACACCGCCCGCACCGCCCGAGCGACTGAACGGCCGACTGCAACGCATCGGCGAGCACACCCGCAGCTTCGCGGTCCTTTTCGAGAAGGTGAAACGCCATGCGCTGCGCCGACTTGGGACCGACGCCCGGCAGACAGCGAAAGGCTTCGATGAGACGCGTGAGAGAAGGAGGAAAGAGAGACATGAAGTGTGATGTGTTGGGTGTGCCGTGCATACCTCGCGTGTGGCACCTTCCGACGCTACACGTTATCCGTCAAACGCCACGCTCCGTCAGAACGGCATCTTGAATCCAGGCGGCAGGTTCATCCCGCCCATCACGCTCGACATCTTCTCTTGTGTCGCACGCTCCACTTTCTGCACGGCGTCGTTGATCGCGGCTGCGATCAAGTCCTCGAGCATTTCTTTGTCGTCGCTGCTCACGATCGACGGATCGAGCGTCACGCGTCGGGCCTCATGGCGTCCGGTCATGACGACCTTCGCCATGCCGCCGCCGGCCTCTCCCGTGACCTCGAGCGCCGCGATCTCTGCCTGCGCACGCTGCACGTTCGCCTGCATCTGCTGCGCCTGTTTCATCAAGTTGCCAATGTTGCCTTTCATAGCGGTCGTCACTCTGTGGGTCTGATCGAATCCGGCTGCACGGTCGCGCCGAAAATCTCTCGCATCGCACGCACATTGGGATCGGTGTCGATCGAAGTGCGGGCTTGTTGAAGGCGCTCGTCGGCGGCCGCCTTCTGTTGGCGCGCCGGCGTCTCGATCGCCGAATCGATCGAGATCTCGAGCCGAATGGGCTCGCCGTAATACAACGACAGTGCCTGCCTAAGCTTGTCTTCCTGCGCGCTCGTACGGAAGTGCTCGCCCTCTGCATCGAGCTTGAGCTGCACTTTACTGCCATCCTTACTGACGAAGGCGCAGTGCGCAGCGAGTTGCTTGACCATGCCTTGCAGATTCATGCGCGCGACCATCGTCGACCATTCCGCGGTCGCTTGCGGCTGCGCGGTGTCGGCGCTGCCGCGGCTCGCTGCGTCGGACGATTTAGGCGCGGACTCTGTGCGCGAAGGAACGGCTCGGAGCGGCGTGACGCGCGGCGGAGCATCAGCTTGCGTCCCCGAGCTCGCGAGGTTGAACGCGAGCATGCGCAACAACACCATCTCGAAACCTGCGCGCGCATCGGGCGCAAGCTCCAAATCACGGCGGCCGATGATCGCGATCTGATAGAACAGCTGCGTATCTTCCGGGGACAGCGCCGACGTCAAACGTCGATAGGCCTCGATGTCCTCGGCCTCATCCAACTGAAAATCCGGAACGGCCTGCAGCAGCGCGATCTTCTGCAGCACCGCGGCGATCTCGGAGAGCACTTCGCGGTATTCGGGCGCGCGCTCATCGAGCCGATCGACGAGCTCGATCGTGCGGCGTGCATCGCGCGCGGCGACGGCCTCCAGAATCTCGAACACCTGTGCACGATCGAGCGTCCCGAGCATCGTGCGCGCGTCTTCCGCCGTCAGTTTCTCGCCACCGAAAGCGATGACTTGATCGAGCAGGCTGAGTGCGTCACGCATACTGCCTTCCGCCGCGCGGGCGACGAGTCTCAGTGCATCCGGCTCGAACTCGATCGCCTCCGCCGTTGCGATCTCCGTCAGGCGCTTGAAGATCATGCCCGCGGGGAAGCGCTTCAGATTGAACTGCAGACAACGCGACAGCACGGTGACCGGCAACTTCTGCGGATCGGTCGTCGCAAGCAGAAACTTGACGTGCGGCGGCGGCTCTTCGAGCGTCTTCAAGAGCGCGTTGAAGGAATGCGTCGAGAGCATGTGCACCTCGTCGATGAGATACACCTTGTAGCGGCCCCGCGCAGGCGCGTACTGAACGTTGTCGAGCAGCTCGCGTGTATCGTCTACTTTCGTGCGCGACGCCGCATCGACCTCGATGAGATCGACGAATCGTCCTTCGTCGATCTCGCGGCATGCGCTGCAGACGCCGCACGGCGTCGGCGTCATGCCGGTCTCGCAGTTCAACGACTTCGCGAGAATGCGCGCGATCGTCGTTTTCCCGACGCCGCGCGTTCCCGTGAACAAAAATGCGTGATGCACGCGGCCCGTCTGCAGCGCGTTCACGAGCGCCCGCATCACGTGCTCCTGGCCGGCGAGCTCGCCGAAGTTACGCGGACGCCATTTTCGAGCTAAGGCGAGATAGGACATGTCGGTGGACAGTGACTGACAGGCGGCGGACCGTGAACGAAAGTTAGAGGCGGGATTCTACACAACCGACGCAACGGGGCTTGGTTGCGACTGGAGGCGGCCCACGCCGGCACCTCTCCGGCGCCCGACATGATCGCTACCGTTGCTCCCTTCCGGGCCTGGCGGGGTTCGCGGGTAGTCGTCGCGGAGAAACCGACGTGAGCCGCCATTGAGAGCACCAGCGGTCGCTGGCTGCGGCTCGAGCAAGAGCTCGGCTCGAATGGCGGCGGACTATACCAAGAAAGAGTGAACGGCGGACAGACGCCGGCCTGGTGAACAGCGAACGGTGAAAGGCGGAAAGGTGAAGCATCACAGAACACCCGGACGACCTTTCTCACCGTTCACCGTTCACGCTTCACCAGCCGCGCCGTTCACCCGCGGCCGCGATACCCGCCAACACCCTGATCAGGAAGCCAGAGCTCCGCGGGAGGACGACCGGTCTGCCAGAACACATCGATCGGCATGCCGCCGCGCGGATACCAATATCCCCCAATCCGAAGCCAGCGCGGCGCAAGTACGTCGACGAGGCGCTCGGCGATGGAGAGCGTACAGTCCTCGTGGAATGCGCCGTGATTGCGGAACGAGCCCAGAAAGAGCTTCAGCGATTTGCTCTCGACGATCCATCGGCGCGGCACGTAGTCGATGACGAGGTGCGCGAAATCCGGCTGCCCGGTAATTGGGCACAGTGACGTGAACTCAGGCGCGGTGAACCGCACAAGATACGTCTTACCGACGTGAGGATTCGGCACGCGTTCGAGCACGGCTTCGTCGGGCGACTCTGGCCACGCGACCGAGCGGCCCAGCTGTTGTAGTGCGAGATCAGTCTTTGCCTTGCGTTTAGCCATAGCTGCCTACACGTCCGCGCGTCTTTCCTACAACGTCTCAGAAGCGAAATCGGCGAGGCGCGAACGCTCGCCTCGCATCAGCGTGATGTGCCCAGCGTGCGGCCATCCGCGGAAGCGATTGACGACATAGGTCAGACCTGAGGTCGTTTCGGTCAGATACGGCGTGTCGATCTGCGCGATGTTGCCAAGACACACGAGCTTAGTCCCCGGGCCCGCGCGCGTCACGAGCGCCTTCATCTGCTTGGGCGTCAGGTTCTGCGCCTCATCGAGGATCAAGAAACGATTGAGGAACGTGCGCCCGCGCATGAAATTGAGCGAGCGAATCTTGATGCGATTGCGCAAGAGATCGTTCGTCGCCGCGCGCCCCCAGTTCCCACCTTCTTGGCTCTGCGTGAGCACTTCGAGGTTATCCATCAAAGCGCCCATCCAGGGCTCCATCTTCTCTTCTTCCGTGCCGGGCAGGAACCCGATGTCCTCACCGAGCGGAATCGTCACGCGCGTCATGATGATTTCGCTGTAACGATTGCTCTCCAAGGTCTGAGCGAGACCGGCGGCGAGCGTCAGCAATGTCTTGCCAGTGCCCGCGGGCCCCAAGATCGTCACGAAGTCGATCTCCGGATCGAGCAACAAATTGAGCGCGAAGTTCTGCTCGCGATTGCGTGCCGTAATGCCCCAGACGCTATGGCGATCGGTGCGATAGTCGCGCACGAGCTCGATGACCGTCCCCTTGTCATCGAAGGAGCGCACGAGCGCTTCGAGACCGTCGGCGTCTTTCTGATACAGGAACTGATTGATGTGCCATTCGCGCGCCATCGGCCCGTGCACTCGATAGTACGTGCGCGCGTGCTCCTGCCAGGACTGCATGTTCTTTCCGTGCTTCTCCCAAAAGTCCGCCGGCAATTCCTGCGCGCCGGTGTAGAGAAGGTCCGCATCCTCGATCGTCTTGTCGCTGTAGTAGTCCTCGGTGTGGACACCGACGATCGCGGCCTTGATCCGCAGATTGATGTCCTTTGACACGAGCGTGACGCGCGTGTCCGCGAACTCCCGCTGCAGCGCGAGCGCTTGCCCGAGGATCGCGTTGTCCGCGCCATGCCCCGGCAGCGTGTCAGGAAGGCCGCTCTCCAGTATTCTCGTTTGAAAGAACAGGCGACCGCTCGCCTGCTTCTTACCGCCGTTGACGTACTTGGCAGAGGGTAGCTCTAGTCCTTGGTCGATCTGCCCCTTCGTCGCGTTTGCCATGAGCTCGTCGAGAAAACGGCTCACCTGACGCACGTTGCGCGCGGCTTCCGACAAGCCCTTCTTCCCGGCGTCGAGCTCCTCGAGCACGATCATCGGAATGAAAATGTCGTGCTCTTCGAAGCGGAAAATCGCGGTCGGATCGTGCATGAGCACGTTCGTGTCGAGCACGAAGATTCGACGCTGACCCCGCTCGCGCACGCTGCGCGCGCGCTTCGGGTCGGAAACTTGGCCTTTAGGCATTTGGAGTGAGGAACGAACTAGATTGAGATCGAAGAATAGCTAGAGCGCTTTCGCCGCGGCGAGGACTTCGTCGGCGTGACCCGCCACTTTGACCTTACGCCACTCGCGCCTCAACACGCCGCGCTCGTCGATGAGGAATGTGCTGCGCACGACGCCCATGAATTTGCGACCGTACAGGCTCTTCTCCTTGTAGACATCGAAGAGCTCGCACACCTTGCGGTCCTCATCGGCGAGCAACTCGAACGGAAACGTCATCTTCGCCTTGAACTTCTCGTGCGACGCGAGGCTGTCGGGAGAGACACCGACGATGATCGTGCCAGCCTTCTTGAACGCCGGATACAAATCGCGAAAAGCAGCGCCTTCCGTCGTACAGCCGGGTGTGTTGTCCTTGGGATAGAAATAAACGACGAGCTTCTTCCCTGCTGCGTCGCTCAGCTTCCATTTTTTGTTCCCGGTTGCGACACAGGAGAACGCGGGCACCTTCTTGTCTACGGTCACGGGCATGTGCCTCAAGAAACCTCTCTGTATCGGATCGCTACGCTGCCGTGTCAAAGCTCCACGCAGATCAGCTCTTCACGGGCTCCAAGATCGCGTCGAGATTCAGCTGATCGCACAAATCCATGAACTCTTCGCGGAGCGCGGCGATGTGAATCTTCGCCGGGATGTGCACCATCATCTGCACAGCGAACATCGGTGCGCCCGTGTGGGCCGCAGCATAGCTGCGCGTGCTGAGATCAGCGATATCGATGCCGCGCGAGCTGAAGAATCCCGCGAGGTGGTGGACGATGCCAGGCTGATCGAGCGACACGACATCGACGGAATAAGTCACGACGTCCTTGCGCGGCGAGCGCTGCTCGGTCCGCCGCACGCTCACGGTGATGCCGGTGGAGTCGCTCAGCTTCTTGAGCTCGGTCTCGAGCTTCGCGAGCGTGTGCCAGTTACCGGAGACGAGCAGCAGCATCGCGAACTCGTTGCCGAACGCGCTCATCCGGCTGTCGACGATGTTGCCCGCGCATTCGAGCACGGCACGCGTCAGATCGTAGATGAGTCCGGTGCGGTCGCTACCGAGTGCGGAAATGACGATAAATTGCATTCAGAAGGCTCTGTTTGTTCAACCGTCAGCGGGTCCTGCTGCGTGCAACGCGTAGGTGCAACGTGTGCGGGTCGAAGCGTCGTGCTTCTGTGATCCTACACATCACACTCGACACGTTACACTTCCGCCAGGCCGGGAGCGCGGCGGAACACACGCTGCGCCGGACGGCGACTCGTGCGGGGACCACCTGCGAGCTGATGAAGCGCGGAAGTTTACAGGGTGCGGCTTTGAGGGGCCATCCCGCGCTTGCTCGCACTGCGCTGCGCCAGTAGGATCGCGACACCTTTTTGCCAATCGAAATTGCTCTCCTTCTTTCATGTTCAGCGGCAGCATCGTAGCCATCGTGACGCCCATGCGAGCGGACGGTGCGGTTGATTTCGAAGCCCTCGACCGCCTGGTCGATTTCCACATCGAGAACGGCACCGACGGCATCGTCGCAGTCGGCACGACCGGCGAGTCCGCCACCCTCGACATCGAAGAGCACATCACCGTCGTCGGTCGGGTCGTTGCCAAGGCCGCTAAACGTCTCCCCGTCATCGCCGGTACGGGTGCGAACTCGACGAGTGAGGCGATTCATTGGACGAAGCTGGCGAAGGACGTGGGGGTCGATGCCTGTCTCCTCGTGACGCCCTACTACAACAAGCCCACGCAAGAAGGCTTGTACCGTCACTTCCGAGCGATCGCCGAGGCGGTCGACGTGCCGCAGATTCTCTATAACGTGCCTGGACGCACGGCGTGCGACATGAAGCCTGAAACGGTCGCTCGTCTCGCCGAGATCCGCAACATCGTCGGCATCAAAGAAGCGAGCGGATCGATGGATCGCAACCGCGAGCTCTTGCAGCTGCTCGGAGGTCGGTTCTGCCTATTGAGCGGCGATGATGACCTCGCGGTCGAAAGCACGATCGCAGGCTTCCGCGGCGTGATCTCAGTCAGTGCGAACGTGGCGCCGCGCCAGGTTCGGGCGCCGATTGCTGCGGCACTCGAAGGCAACGTCGACAGCGCACGAAGTTTGAACGAAGCGCTGAAGCCGTTGCATCGCGCGCTGTTCCTCGAATCGAATCCCATCCCGGTCAAGTGGGCGCTCGCCCGACTCGGCCTCATCGGCGATGGCATCAGGTTACCGCTGACCCCGCTTTCGAAGCAGTTCCATGGGCAGGTGCTTGAAGCAATCCAAGCGGTCGGAATTGGATTTGCCTGATAGAATGCGCGCCCCGCGAGTGGGGCACTGTGTAACGCGCTGGCGGTCCAGCGCCTGCGCTCAAGTTGGCATGATGCTCGACTAGTGCGGTGAAATTTGCGATTCGGAGAGGTGGCCGAGTGGTCGACTAAGTTCGCTGGGAGCGAACTTGAACGATCGGCGAGCTAGGCTCGGCGATCGGCCCCAACGGGGCGGAGCACAAGGAAGTGCGGAGTAACGCGCTGGCGGTCCAGCGCCCGCGCTCAAGTTGGCATGATGCTCGACTCGTGCGGTGAAACTTGCGATTCGGAGAGGTGGCCGAGTGGTCGAAGGCGCTGGACTGGAATTCCAGTAACATCTTCACGGGTGTTCCAGGGTTCGAATCCCTGCCTCTCCGCCAAACAACGAAGGCCCTCAACGAGGGCCTTTTTTGTTTGGCCCGAGTGGCAGGCCGTGAGAACCGGTTCGACAAAACGGCAGGATAGCCGTTTTGCACAGCTTCGCTGCCCGAAGGGCGAGGCACATGGATGTGCCGAGTGCAATCCCTGCCTCTCCGCCAAACAACGAAGGCCCTCAACGAGGGCCTTTTTTGTTTGGCCCGAGTGGCAGGCCGTGAGAACCGGTTCGACAAAACGGCAGGATAGCCGTTTTGCACAGCTTCGCTGCCCGAAGGGCGAGGCACATGGATGTGCCGAGTGCAATCCCTGCCTCTCCGCCAAACAACGAAGGCCCTCAACGAGGGCCTTTTTTGTTTGGCCCGAGTGGCAGGCCGTGAGAACCGGTTCGACAAAACGGCAGGATAGCCGTTTTGCACAGCTTCGCTGCCCGAAGGGCGAGGCACATGGATGTGCCGAGTGCAATCCCTGCCTCTCCGCCAAACAACGAAGGCCCTCAACGAGGGCCTTGTACAGCTCGGACCGCAACACGACCGGGACCTGAGCCAACCGTAGATCTGGCGCTCTTCGCGGTGTCAGGCGCGCAGAAGCAGATCGAGAACCAGAATGAGCGTTCGCATTTGTGCGGCGATCCTAGCATCGACCCGCGCCTTCCTCCGTGGGCTTCGGCTTGCCTATCGGCCTCACTCACTCTCCCTAGAAAACGGCCGCGCAAGTTTCCGTGGGTGGCGCATTGCAAACAAGAATGATTCTCAATACTATCACGCGCCTTCCCCTGATAACCCTACGAAGACAGTAAGGAGTCCTTGGCCATGCTCGATTCTTTCGGCCGCCCAGACGTGCGGCGCGGCATTTTGGCGACTGCGATCGGTGCGACGCTCGCGTCCGTTGCCCACGCCGCGGACGAGCCGCCGCAGGTCATGAAGAAGGTCGTCGTAGGGGGCGAAGCTGAAAGCTATCAGCGCGAAACATCGAGCTCGGCCAAGTACACGCAACCGCTCGTCGAGACACCCCAAACGGTCGTCGTGATTCCGCCCGAAGTTATCTCGCAGCGTAACGCGACGACGTTGCGCGATGTGCTACGCAACACCCCAGGTATCACGTTCCAAGCAGGCGAAGGCGGCGGCGGTTTGCCTGGCGATCAAAACTTCAGCATGCGCGGCTTCACCGCGCGCAACAGCGTGTTCGTCGATGGGATCCGCGATGCGGGAAGCTATACGCGCGACGCGTTCAATCTCGATAGCGTGGAAGTCGCGAAAGGTCCGACCGGCACGATTGGCGGGCGCAGCTCGAGCAGCGGTGCGATCAACCAGATCAGCAAGACGCCCCACCTCGAGAACAGTACTGGCGGCACGCTCGGCGTGGGAGCCGACGGCTATCGACGCGCCACCGCCGACATCAATCAAGCCTTCGATGGCGACAGCGCATTTCGCTTGAACCTCCTCTATCACGATGCCGACGCTCCGGAGCGCGACGTCGTGAAGAACGAGCGCTGGGGCATCGCGCCTTCGCTCACGTTAGGACTTGGCGCGGCGTCGCGATTGACGATGAGCTACCTCTATCAAGAGGAAGACAACGTTCCCGACTATGGCTTGCCTTGGGTGGAGATCACGCAGAACGGCGTTACCTATCCGACCGGCGCGTACAACGCGAACCCGCCCGTGGATCAGAGCAACTTCTACGGACTCAAGGATTACGATTTCGAAGACCTCGAGACGCACGTCGCAACGGTGAAGTTCGAGCACGACGTCAGCGACACCGTGCGCATCGAGAACACCACACGTTATCTCGACAACTCGCGCGATTCCGCGATCACCGCACCGCGCCAGCCCGGCCGCCAGCTGCAACGCCGCGCGATGACGAACGAGAACCTCACGAATCAGACGAACCTCACGGTTCATTTCGGCACCGGCACGCTGCAACACGACCTCGTCACGGGGGTTGAGCTCGCGAGAGAAAAGACGACGAATCGAAACAGCGCACAGGCAACGAACCAGCCTGGCTTCGACCTGCACGCACCGAATCCCAACGATCGCCCGTTCGGACCGATGCCCGAGATCACAGGCAATCCGAGCGAGACGGAGCTCGAGACGATCGGCCTGTACGCGTTCGACACGGTCGAGCTCAGCGAGCGCTGGGACATCACTGGCGGCGTGCGCTGGGACGAAGTCGACGTCGATTTCGAGCAACGCGATCTGACGAGTGGTGAGGTAACGCGTCTAGACAAAAGTGACGGGCTGCTGAGCTGGCAGGTCGGCGCGGTGTTCAAACCTCGCCAGGACGCGAGCGTCTACGTGGCCTACAGCTCCGCACAAGACCCGACTGTCGACGCAGGCGCCGCGGGGGCTGGCCTCAGCGACTCGCCGACAGGCGCCAACAACATCAATCTCGACCCTGAGAAGAGCCGACACTATGAGCTCGGGACGAAGTGGCTGTTCGCCGATGTTGGCTTGTCTCTCACTGCGGCGGTGTTCCGCACGGAGAAGACGAACGTGCGCACCCGCATCAATAACAGCGAGCCGTACGTGCTGTCGGGCGAGCAACGTATCGATGGTTTCGAGATCGGCCTTTCAGGCAACCTGACGGAACGCTGGTCCGCCTTCGGCGGTTACGCGTATCTTGACTCCAAGATCGAGAGCAGCGCGAACCCCATCGACGTGGATGCCGCTTTGTTGCAAACGCCGGAACACTCGTTGAGTTTGTGGACGACGTATTCGTTGCCCTTCGATCTAATCGTCGGCGCCGGCGCGCAATACATCGACGAAGTCGTGCGATCGCGCAGCGCGACGCCGACGGGCACCGCCGAGAACATCTTGTCGAGCTATTGGCTCGTCGATGCGATGGCGTCGTACCCGCTCACGACGTCGGTCACCTTGCGCCTCAACGTGACGAACTTGACGGACGAGTTCTACGTGGATCGCATCGGCGGCGGCCACTATGTCCCAGGTCCTGGGCGAACCGCTTCGCTCACGGCGGATATTCGCTTCTGAAGCGCGCGTATGCTGCTGCACGTCCCGGATGTTCTCGGATCCGAAGAACTGAGCGCCTGCCGCAAGGCGCTCGCCGAGGCGGCGTGGGCTGATGGTCGGATCACCGCCGGCCATCAATCCGCGCGCGCGAAGCACAACCTTCAGTTGCCTGAGGATTCGCCGGTCGCGCGCGAGCTCGGCGCGCTCGTGCTCGCTGCGCTCGAGCGAAATCCGTTGTTCTTATCCGCGGCGCTGCCGGCCAAGATCTTCCCGCCTCTCTTCAACTGCTATCGCGAAGGACAATCGTTCGGCGTTCATGTCGATAACGCAGTCCGCCAGTTTCGCGGAAGCGCGTTTCGGATCCGGACCGATCTTTCGGTGACGCTTTTCCTGTCCGAACCGAGCGAATATGACGGCGGTGAGCTCACGATCGAAGACACGTTCGGGCCGCAACGAGTCAAGCTGCCAGCTGGCCACGCAGTGCTCTACCCCTCGTCGAGCCTTCATCGAGTCGAGCCGATTACTCGTGGCGCACGGATCGCGTCGTTCTTCTGGGTCCAAAGCATGGTGCGCGACGACGCCGCGCGCTCCATTCTGTTCGACCTCGATACAGCGATTCAGCGTCTAGGCGCAGAGCGGCCGGACGACCCGAATGTCGTGCAGCTCACCGGCGTGTATCACAACTTGCTTCGACGTTGGGCAGAGCTCTAGCGAATGCTCGACGTCACATCACAACGCGCGGCAAAGGAAGTCGCCGCGCACGATGCGCCGAAGAAGCGCCGGAAATTCTGGCTCCAGCAACTCCATCAGTGGCATTGGATCAGCTCGGCCGTATGCCTGATCGGAATGCTGCTCTTCAGCATCACCGGCATCACGCTCAATCACGCCGGGACGATCGAGGCGAAACCCAACGTCGAACGCAAAGCGGAAACGTTGCCGCCTGCCCTTCTCGAAACCGTCGTTCAACGGAACGGACAGGCAGCGCTCTCGCCTGAAGTTGCGGCGTGGCTCGACGAGCGTCTATCCGTGCGAACGGAACGCCGTGAGCTCGAATGGTCCGACGACGAGCTTTACATCGCCCTGCCCCGCCCCGGCGGCGACGCGTGGGTCAGCATCGATCTGACGAGCGGGGATGTCGAATACGAGCGGACCGACCGCGGCTGGGTTTCTTATTTCAACGATCTGCACAAAGGGCGACACACCGGTGCGGTGTGGAGCGGCTTCATCGATGTGTTCGCGATCGCGTCGCTCGTGTTTTGCCTCACTGGTTTATTGCTCCTGCAACTGCACTCGAAACACCGCCCCTCGACCTGGCCGATCGTGGGGCTCGGGTTCGGTGTGATGCTCGTCATCATGATCGCCTTCATTCACTAAAGTCACTCATGCATAAGAAACTCTCGCTCACTGCGTGCGCCTTGCTGACCGGGACCGCATCGGCCACGGACCTCAACGTCGACATCGAGATCCCGCGGCTGAACGTCGCCGAATATCACCGGCCCTATGTTGCGGTGTGGATCGAGAAGCCCGATCGTTCGGTCGCGACGCACCTCGATGTCTGGTACGACGTGAAAATGAAGGACCACGAGGGCGCGAAGTGGCTGAAGGACGTCCGTTCCTGGTGGCGCAGGATCGGACGCGATCTGTCCCTGCCGGCAGACGGAATGAGCGGCGCAACTCGCGCCCCCGGTCAACACGAGCTACGCTTTTCGGATAAACAACCGTCGATCGCGAAGCTTGCGGCGGGCGAGTATCGGCTCGTCGTCGAAGCGGCGCGCGAAGTCGGCGGGCGCGAGGTGATCGAGATTCCGTTCCAGTGGCCCGCTCAGAAGGCCGAACGCCTCGAAGCGCGCGGCGAGCATGAGCTCGGCGCCGTCACACTGACGCTCCAGCCGTGAATCCCCAGGAGAAACGTTGATGTCTCGCTTGCTTTCTTTCGTCTGCTTCGTCTTCGGCACGCTCATGTTCGCGAACGCGAACGCGCATCGGAGCTGGCTGCTCCCGTCTGCAACGATTCTGTCCGCGCCGGGAGATTGGGTGACGGTCGACGCGGCCGTATCCAATGAATTGTTCTACTTCAACCATGTGCCGCTTCGCCTGGAGGCCTTGCGCATCACGGGCCCGAACGGCGCTGCCCTCTCGCCGCAGAACGCGAGCACCGGAAAATTCCGCAGCACGTTCGATGCTGAGCTCACCGATGCGGGCACCTACCGAATCGCGCTCGTCAACGAAGGCGTCATGGCGACATACAAGGAAAAAGGCGAACCGAAACGATGGCGCGGCCGCGCGGCGGATTTCGCGGGGCAGATCCCAGCGAGCGCTGAAGAGCTGAAGGTGTCCGAGACGATCGGACGTACCGAGACGTTCGTCACCGCCGGGAAGCCGACGGCGCTCGCGCCGACCGGTAGCGGCCTCGAGCTTGCACCGATCACGCACCCGAACGATCTGTATGCGGGCGAAGCGGCGCAATTCCGCTTGCTGCTCGACGGCAAGGGCGCGAGCGGGCTGAAAGTGTCGATCATCGCCGGCGGCATTCGCTATCGAGATCAACTGAATGAGATCGAGGTGACGACCGATGCGCAGGGGCAATTCACTGTCACGTGGCCAGAACCGGGCCTCTACTGGATCAATGCCAGTACGCAGGATGCTCACACGCAACTCAAGGATGCGAGCGAGCGCCGCTTGAGCTACACGGCCACGCTCGAGGTCATGGCGCCCTAACGCGCGGATGTCTGCAAACCGCGTCTTGGTGCCGCCTGAGCTGTCGTCGCGACTGCTCAGGGCGGCGCCCGAGGGCGAGATCGAAAAGATCACCGGCGTCTCAATGGGCACGACCTGGAGCGTGCATGCGGTACTCGCCCAGCCCGAGATTGACCTGCGTGATTGCACTGAGCACGCGCTCCATCAAGTCATCGAGCAGATGAGCACCTGGGAGCCCACGTCCCACTTGAGCCGCTTCAACCGTGCGGCGCCCAACACCTGGTGCGAGCTGCCTGCAGAATGCTGGCACGTGCTGACCTATGCGCTGTGGCTCGCTCGAGCGACGAACGGCGCGTATGACCCATCGATCGGCGTGCTCACGAATCTATGGGGATTCGGCCCGCTCGGGCCGCGCACGGCGCCGCCGAGCGCGAGCGAAATTGACGAAGCTCGCACTCGCACTGGATGGCAGCGAATCGAGCTCTCGAGCGTCGAGCGACGCGCCTATCAGCCCGGCGGAATCGAAATCGATTTCTCCTCGATCGCCAAAGGGTATGCGGTCGATCACGTTGCTCGGGCGCTCGAAGCAAGCGGCATCAACGACTATCTCGTCGAGATCGGCGGCGAGCTGCGAGGCGCCGGTTGTAAGCAGGACGACTCGCCGTGGTGGGTCGAGATCGAGCGTATCGATGCGGACGATTGCGAGAGGACGCTCGTAGCGCTGCACGAGTTGTCCGTGGCGACGTCTGGCGATTATCGCCGCTACATCGACTCCGACGGCACACGTTATTCGCACTCGATCGACCCAAGGACCGGCTGGCCGATCGATAACGCGCTTGCTTCGGTCACAGTGCTCGCGCGCGAATGCATGCACGCGGATGCGCTCGCCACCGCGCTGCACATCTTAGGCGTCGAGCAAGGTTTGGCGTTCGCAGATACCCACGCGATCGCGGCGATACTCATCGAACGTACAAACGACGGTGTCGTGCATCACTTCAGCGCTGCCATTCAGCGCTATTTGGACTGACACTCGGGGCACCCCCGAACAGCCATCTCTTCGCGCGACGGAAGGCAAGAGCCGTGCAGTGCGGGCCTTTTTGTATCACAATGTGATGCGTTGGCCTGCTATGCACAGGTGCAGCTCAGATCCATGGACACCGAACTCGCACGTACCTTTCTCGCCGTCATCGCCGAGGGCAGTTTCGTGGATGCCGCGCAGAAGCTCTACGTCACGCAGTCGACCGTGAGCGCGCGCATTCAACGCTTGGAAGAAGAGCTCGGCGCGGTGCTTTTCGTACGCAACAAAGCCGGCACGACACTCACGCCAGCCGGGCGACAGTTCCAGAAGCACGCAACAGTGCTCACGCGTACGGTCGAGCAGGCGCGCCAAGAGATCGGGATCGTCGAAGGCTTCAAAGGCACGTTGACCGTAGGAGGCCGCGTCGGCCTCTGGGAAGACCTGCTGCTGCATTGGTTGCCCGCCTTCGCTCAGGTCGCACCCGATGTCGCAGTGCGTGCCCTCATCGGATTCGAAGACGACCTCATGCAAGCGCTGATCGAGGGGCGAGCGGATATTGGCGTGATGTACACGCCTCAGGCGCGTCCCGGCTTGACGGTCGAGATGCTGCTGGAAGAGCGACTTGTCATGGTATCGACGCGCCCCCAACCGAAGACCCCATGGGATCGTGATTATGTTTATGTCGATTGGGGTCCCGAGTTCTTCACACAGCACACGCTCGCCTTTCCGACGTTCTCCGGCGCGGCATTGACCGTGAGTGTCGGCTGGCTCGGTCTGCAGCGCATCTTGTCGCACGGCGGCAGCGGCTACTTTCCGTTGCGCATGCTGCGCAAGTACGAGATCGAAGGCCGAGTACATCGCGTGCCCTCCGCGCCGGAATTCCGCCTCCCCGCATACCTGTGCTTCCCGTCGAATCTCGATAACGCGCCGATTGGGCTGGCG
This sequence comes from Lysobacterales bacterium, assembly GCA_044506405.1. Taxonomy (GTDB): domain Bacteria; phylum Pseudomonadota; class Gammaproteobacteria; order Steroidobacterales; family Steroidobacteraceae; genus Steroidobacter. The sequence goes on from JBIQKP010000008.1 coordinate 48,191, forward strand.
CTCGAAACGATTCGGCGAATCGCAGGCGAGTGCGCCTGAGACGCACCCTGGCAGGGCTGTCGGCCGATTTTCCTCGTTCCTGCGTCGCGGCCACCTAAGCCTTTCCCTGGGGTCGCCCTCCTCGCCCAACCAAGATAGAATCCGCGCCCTCGTCGGGCCGGCCGCCCGACTTCGACCGCATCCAGCGGTCCGCGCAGGACGCGCACTCTGGGGAGGTTGGGCGCTCGTTCGCTCGCCTTAGGTCGCACTCCGGTGCAGAACATTGCGGCGAGCCGCTTGGCCCGCGCCCGAGTCTTTGCCAGGAACTCCTGCCACGAGATGTTCCAGACACCTTATTACCTCATCGACAAGCGCAAGCTGCAGCGGAACCTCGAGATCATTCGTACCGTGCGAGAGCGCTCGGGCGCGAAGGCATTGCTCGCGCTCAAGTGTTTCGCGACGTGGTCCGTCTTCGATCTCATGCGCGAGTTCATGGACGGCACGACGTCTTCGTCTCTGTATGAAGTGAAGCTCGGCCGCGAAAAGTTCGGCGGCGAAACGCACGCCTATAGCGTTGCGTTTGCCGATGCCGAGATCGACGAAGTCGTCGCGAACGCGGACAAGATCATCTTCAACTCGCTCGGTCAGCTCGAGCGTTTCGCCTCGCGTACCAAGCACTTGCCGCGCGGCTTGCGGCTGAACCCGCAGGTCAGCAGTTCCGCGTTCGACCTTGCGGATCCGGCGCGCCCGCACAGCCGGCTCGGCGAATGGGACATCGCGAAGATCGAGCCCGTGCTCGATCGGATCTCCGGCTTCATGATCCACAACAACTGCGAGAACGAGGATTTCGCATTGTTCGACAAACTGCTGAAGCACACGGAAGAGCGCTTCGGCGCGCTGCTCGAGCGCGTCGAGTGGGTGAGTCTCGGCGGCGGGATTCACTTCACGGGCGAAGGCTACCCGCTCGATGCGTTCTGCGATCGGCTCGCGCGCTTCTCGAAGCGCTACGGCGTGCAGGTGTATCTCGAGCCGGGCGAAGCGGCGATCACGAAGTCGACCACGCTTGAAGTTACGGTGCTCGACACCATGTTCAACGGCAAGCATCTCGCGATCGTCGACAGCTCGATCGAAGCGCACATGCTCGATCTCTTGATCTACCGCGAGAGCGCCGAGATCACGCCCAATACCGGTCCGCATACTTACATGGTGTGCGGAAAATCCTGCCTCGCCGGCGATGTGTTCGGCGAGTTTCAGTTCGATCGCCAGCTCGCGGTCGGCGATCGCCTGTCGATCCAGGACGCAGCGGGGTACACGATGGTCAAGAAGAATTGGTTCAACGGCGTGCGAATGCCGTCGATCGTGGTGCGCGAGCTCGACGGCTCGCTCCGTCTCCAACGCGAATTCGATTTTTCGGACTACGTGGCGAGTCTCTCCTGAGACTGCCGATTTCTCACTGCCCTTTAGGAGGCTCACACGCGAAATGAAGAAGAACGTGTTGATCGTCGGCGCCGGCGGCGTCGCTCGGGTCGTGGCGCACAAGTGTGCGCAACACAACGATGTGCTCGGCGACATTCACATCGGCTCTCGGACACTGTCGAAATGCGAGGAGATCATCGCCTCCGTCCGCGAGAAGAACAGTCTGAAAGTGCCGGGCAAGATCGAGGCCCATGCGCTGGATGCAATGAATACGGCGGCCACGGTCGAGCTGATCAAGAAGACGAATAGCCAAATCGTCATCAACGTCGGCCCCGCGTTCGTCAACATGCCCGTGCTCGCGGCGTGCATCGAGACCGGCGCGGCGTACCTCGATACGGCGATCCATGAGGATCCGCTCAAGATCTGCGAAACGCCGCCCTGGTACGGGAACTACGAGTGGAAGCGTCGCGCCCTGTGCGAGGAGAAAGGCATCACCGCCGTACTCGGCGTGGGCTTCGATCCAGGCGTCGTCAATGCGTACGCTGCGCTCGCGCGCGATGAGTACTTCGACACGATCGAGTCGATCGACATCGTCGACGTCAACGCAGGGAGCCACGGACGTTATTTCGCGACGAACTTCGATCCCGAGATCAACTTCCGCGAATTCACCGGTCAGGTGTGGTCGTGGCAGAACGGAAAGTGGACATCGAACCGCATGTTCGAGATCAGGAAGGAATGGGATCTTCCGGTCGTCGGCGAGCGCACGACGTATCTCACCGGACACGATGAGATTCACTCGCTCTCGCAGAACATGGGCGTGCCGCACGTTCGTTTCTGGATGGGTTTCGGCGATCACTACATCAATGTGTTCACCGTGCTCAAGAACTTAGGGCTACTGTCCGAGCAACCGATCAAGACCGCGGACGGCCAATCGGTCGTGCCGCTCAAGGTCGTCAAGGCAGTGCTGCCTGATCCTGCATCGTTGGCGCCGACCTACACCGGCAAGACGTGCATCGGCGACGTCGTGAAGGGCACGAAGGACGGCAAGCCGCGCGAGGTGTTCGTCTACAACATCAGCGATCACGAGGCGGCCTACCGCGAAGTCGGCAGCCAAGCGATTTCATACACCGCCGGCGTGCCACCGGCGGCTGCGGCGATTCTGATCGCACGCGGACAATGGGACGTGAAGCGGATGGCGAACGTAGAAGAGCTGCCGCCGAAACCGTTCCTCGCGTTGCTCAATCGAATGGGATTGCCGACGCGCCTCAAGGACGAGCAAGGCGATCGCGAGCTCAATCTGGATTGAGCCAAGGGGGACATTCCCGCCTCGGGAGTGTCCCCAACTCACGTGTTAGCGGAACAGGGGACACTCCTCTTCGAGGACTGTCCCCTACTAGCGTCGTGCGAGAAAGAATCCGCGGAGCAGCGCGCTGCACTCGTCCGCGAGCACGCCGGAGTCGAAGGTCAGCCGGTGATTCAAAGCACTGTGCTGCACGATATTGAAGACACTCCCCGCGGCGCCGGCACGCGGATCGGTCGCGGCGAAAACGAGTCGCTTGACGCGCGCGTGCACCATCGCACCGGCACACATCGAACAGGGTTCGAGCGTCACGTAAAGCGTCGTATCGAGCAGACGATAGGTCCCGAGCGTCTGGGCTGCGGCACGCAGCGCGATGATCTCCGCATGTGCGGTAGGATCGCTCGTGCTGATGGGGCGATTCCATCCTTCGCCCACGATCACGCCATCCTTGACGATTACCGCACCGACAGGCACTTCCCCTGCCCGCTCGGCTTCGCGCGCGAGCTCGAGTGCGCGCGACATGTACTGCACGTCGAGGACGTTGTCCGCTGGCTTGAGGCTGGAGGCCGGGGGCTGGGGGTCCGGAACCGCGGCATCGCCACACCCTTCACTGTCCGCCGTCCGCTGTCCGCCGCTCACCTTCGAGCTCACTCCCACTCAATCGTCGCCGGCGGCTTGCCCGACACGTCGTAGACAACGCGTGAGATGCCGTGAACTTCGTTCGTGATCCTTCGAGCGACGAGATCGAGGAACTCGTACGGCAGCCGCGACCAATGCGCTGTCATGAAATCGATCGTTTCGACGGCTCGCAACGCGATGACATAGTCGTAGCGGCGCCCATCGCCCATCACGGCGACAGAACGCACCGGCAGGAAAACCGCGAACGCTTGGCTGGTACGATCGTACAGATCGTGCTTGCGCAGCTCTTCGATGAAGATGGCGTCCGCCTTGCGCAAGAGCTCCGCGTACTGTTTCGTCACCTCGCCGAGAATACGCACGCTCAATCCCGGACCGGGGAACGGGTGCCGATAGACCATCTCGCGCGGTAATCCGAGCTCGACGCCGAGCTTGCGCACCTCATCCTTGAACAGCTCGCGCAGCGGCTCGAGCAGCTTCAAGTTCATCTTCTCGGGCAAGCCGCCGACGTTGTGATGGCTCTTGATCACATGTGCTTTGCCGGTCTTCGACCCGGCGGACTCGATGACGTCGGGATAGATCGTGCCCTGCGCGAGCCACTTGATCCCTTGCAGCTTCGAGGACTCTTCCTCGAACACCTCGACGAACAGCCGCCCGATGATCTTGCGCTTGCGCTCGGGATCGACCTCGCCCTTGAGCGCGGTGAGAAAACGTTCCTCCGCATTGACGCGAATGACGCGCACGCCCATGTGCTTCGCGAAGGTCTCCATGACTTGGTCGCCTTCGCCGAGGCGAAGCAAGCCGTGATCGACGAACACGCACGTGAGCTGATCGCCGATCGCACGATGAAGCAGCGCGCCCAGCACCGACGAGTCGACGCCGCCCGAGAGTCCGAGCAGCACGCGATCGTGACCGACCTGCTCGCGAACGCGAGCGATCGAGTCCGCGATGATGTTGCCAGGCTCCCAGCGCGCTTCGCAGCCGCAAATCTCGCGCACGAAGCGCTCGAGCATCTGCGCACCCTTCAACGTATGCGTCACCTCGGGATGAAACTGGACGGCGTAGTAATGCCGCGACTCATCGGCCATCGCGGCAAGCGGGACTGCATTCGTGAACGCCACCGCGACGAACCCAGGCGGAAGTTGATCGACTCGATCGCCGTGGCTCATCCAGACGTCGAACGAACTCCTGCCCTGTTCATCCGTGTGATCGCCCAGTCCTTCGAACAGCCTGCACGGCGCCGAGGCCGTGACGCGTGCGTAGCCGAACTCGCGATGCGTGCCTGCGGTCACGCGCCCACCCAACTGCTGCGCCATCGTCTGCATGCCGTAGCAAATCCCGAGCACGGGCACGCCGAGCTCGAACACGGCGTTCGGCGCACGCGGCGGTGTTTGATCCGTCACGGATTCCGGACCGCCCGAGAGAATGATTCCGCGCGCGCCAAAGGCGCGTACATCGTCGTCGCTGATGTCCCACGGATGGATTTCGCAGTAGACGCCGCTCTCGCGCACACGGCGGGCGATCAATTGCGTGTACTGCGCCCCGAAGTCGAGGATGAGGATGCGATGAGCGTGGATGTCGGGTGCGTGCAGAAGCGTCGGAGGGGATCCCGCCGCGGTTTGAGCGTTCAAGCGAAAGGCTCTCCTAAAGGGCTGGGGGCTGGAGGCTGGAGCAGGAAACTGGCACTGGCGTATGCGGAACCATTTGATGCTCCGCCCCAGCCTCCAGCCCCAAGTCTCCAGCCAGCGCGCGCGTCAGCGCACGCGATAATTCGGTGCTTCTTTCGTGATCGTCACGTCGTGCACGTGACTCTCGCGGAAGCCGGCGCTCGTGATGCGAACGAACGAAGGTCGGGTGCGCATCTCTTCGACCGTGCGGCTGCCCGTGTACCCCATCGCCGCGCGCAGGCCGCCGGCGAGCTGATGCAGGATCGTCACGACCGAGCCCTTGTACGGCACGCGGCCTTCGACGCCTTCTGGAACGAGTTTCTCGAGCTCTTCCGTCGCATCCTGGAAGTAGCGATCCTTCGAACCATGCGACTGCGCCATCGCGCCGAGCGAACCCATGCCGCGATACGACTTGTATGACGCACCTTGATACAGCTCGACGTCGCCAGGCGATTCTTCCGTGCCGGCGAACAGACTGCCGATCATGACCGTATGCGCGCCGGCGACGATCGCCTTTGCGATATCGCCGGAGAACCGAACACCGCCATCCGCGATGAGCGGCACACCCGTCCCCTTGAGCGCGGCCGAGACATTCGCGATCGCGGTGATTTGCGGAACGCCCACGCCGGCGACGACCCGTGTCGTGCAGATCGAGCCCGGACCGATGCCGACTTTGACACCGTCCGCGCCCGCCTCGACGAGTGCGAGGGCGGCTTCTGCCGTGACGAGATTACCGCCGATGACCTGCTGCTCGGGCCAGGTCGATTTGATCTTGCGGATCATTTGCAGCACGTTGATCGAATGCCCGTGCGCGGTGTCGACGACGATGACATCGACGCGCGCGTCGCGCAGCGCCTCGACACGCTTCAGCGTATCCGCGCCCGTACCAACCGCCGCGCCGACACGCAACGCGCCGCGCTCGTCTTTCGCGGCACGCGGGAACTCGGTCGCCTTCTGGAAATCCTTGACCGTGATCATGCCCTTGAGATTGAAGGCGTCGTCGACGACGAGGACCTTCTCGATGCGATGCTTGTGCAAAAGCGCGAGCACTTCGTCTTTCGGCGCGTTCTCACGGACCGTGATGAGGCGGTCTTGCGGGGTCATGACCGTCGACACTGGCGCGTCCAACTTCGTCTCGAAACGCAGATCGCGGTGCGTGACGATGCCGACTGCTTTTGTGCCGACGACGACGGGGACGCCTGAAATGTTCTTCGAGCGCGTCAACTCGAGCACTTCGCGGATCGTCTTATCGGGCGTGATCGTGATCGGGTCGTGAATGACGCCGCTTTCGAACTTCTTGACGCGGTGAACTTCGCGCGCCTGAGCGTCGATGCTCATGTTCTTGTGGATGATGCCGATGCCGCCTTCCTGCGCCATCGTGATTGCGAGCCGCGCTTCGGTGACGGTGTCCATCGCGGCGGAGATGATCGGCAGGTTCAGGCGAATCGTGCGGGTGAGCTGGGAGCTCAAATCCGCATCGCGGGGCAAGAACTCCGAGTACGCCGGAACCAGGAGCACATCGTCGAAGGTGAGTGCTTCCTCGAGAATACGCATGTAGGGAGCCCACGTTTATCGATGAAAGCGCGCCATTGTACGCGGCATGGGCAAGCGACACCAGCGCGTGTAGGCGTCAAGTCGTGTAGACGCGTCGACGTCGGAGATGCACTCTTACGTTCACGCGCCCGCGCGTCTACACCGCTTCCCGGACCCGAATGACCGACCTCTTTTCTCCGCCCGTCGCCGCCTCAGAACCCGCATCCGAGACGCCGGCGAGGGACGTCTACACCCCTTCACGCCTGAACCGCGAGGCCCGGATGCTGCTCGAGCGCGGTCTTCCGGCCCTCTGGATCGAAGGAGAGATCTCGAACCTCTCCCGCCCGTCGTCGGGCCACTGGTACTTCTCGCTCAAGGACGAGGCCGCCCAGATTCGCTGCGCCATGTTCCGGCAGCGAAATCTGCTGGCGCGCTTCACCCCGAAAGACGGGATGCACGTTCAGGCGCGTGGGCGCGTCAGCCTGTACGAGGCTCGCGGCGACTATCAGTTCATCCTGGACTACATCGAGGAAGCCGGCGAAGGCGCGCTTCGGCGCAAGTTCGAGCTCCTGAAAGCGAAGCTCGCCGCGGAAGGTTTGTTCAACGTCGAGAACAAGCGCCCGCTCCCGAAACTCCCCCGGCGGATCGGCGTCATCACTTCCCCTACCGGGGCCGCCTTACGCGACATCTTGCACGTGCTCAGGCGGCGATTCTGCACGATCCCGATCCTGATCTATCCCGTCCAGGTACAAGGCGCGGCGGCGGCTCCGCAGATCGCATCAGCGATCCGCCACGCGTGCGAGCGGGCGGACTGCGATGTGTTGATCCTCGCGCGCGGCGGCGGCTCGCTCGAAGACCTGTGGGCCTTCAATGAGGAAATCGTCGCGCGGGCGATCCACGCGTGCACGATCCCGCTCATCAGCGGCGTCGGCCACGAGGTGGACTTTACGATCGCCGACTTCGTCGCGGACGTGCGAGCCCCGACACCCTCGGGCGCCGCGGAGCTCGTCGTCCCGGACTGTGCCGAGTGGTCGCGCGCACTCGCCCTCATCGAACGACGCCTTACAGGCACGCTAAGGCGATTGCTGAACGAACGCGCCCAGCGATTCGCGTGGCTCAAACGGCGCCTTGCGCAGCGCGACCCGCGCGCAGAGCTCCGCCAGCATACACAACGCACCGATGAGCTCGAGCGCCGGTTGGTGCGCGCGATGCGCCACTCCGTCGCAAATCGTCGCAGCACCGTGCAGCACGCGGCGGCTCAGCTGCGTCAACATTCTCCGGCTTTGCGCGTTACTGCAGCTACGGGTCGACTCGCCGTCGCGCGGAATGCGCTCGGTGCCGCGCTCAATGCACGGCTGCACGGGTTCAAACAGCGGTTGGGTATCGCCGCCAGCATGCTGGACGCAATCAGCCCGCTCGCAACGCTCGATCGCGGATATGCGATCGTTACCGACGACAACGGTCACGTCGTGACGACGAGTACGTCGATCGCTGCGGGTCAGCGGATTCGCGCGCGGCTCGCGAAAGGTGAGATCCAAGCCCGCGTCGAATCCGTCACGACCGGTGAGAATAGACAACTCACGTTGCTCGATGACGGCAACGACTCGAATGAGTGAGGTACTGAGCTAGATGAAACGGATGATCGCTCGCGCTGGTTTGCTCTCCGTGCTGTCTTGTGCGCTCGTCGCGATGGCCAACGCAGCGTCCCTACCGCGCGAAAGCCGCGTTCCCGGCGGCGTCGCGCTCGTGCCCTTGCCCGCCGCGCAGACACCGCCGATTGCGACGATCGATGGCAACCGCGTGGCCGTCGTGAAGCAAGACGAAAAGTGGGTCGCGATCGTCGGCATTTCGCTCGACACCCCGGCGGGCGAGCACAAGCTCGTCGTCGACACCGGTGAAGGCGCGGTTGAGGTGCCCTTTCGCATCACCGACAAGAGTTACCGAACGCAGCACCTGACGATCAAGAACGAGCGTCAGGTCACGCCGAATCCCGACGATCTGAAGCGGATCGCAGCCGAGCAGCGGCGTTCTCGAGCTGCGTTGCAACGATTCACGGAGACGGCTTCGCCGGTCTTCGCCCTTGCAACGCCCGTCCCCGGGACGAAATCCGATTCGTACGGCTCGCGCCGCTTCTTCAACGGGCAACCGCGCAGGCCACATTCCGGTATGGACATCGCCGCCAGCAAGGGCACGCCGATCAGCGCGCCCGCGGCCGGTGAGGTCGTAGAGGTTGGCGAGTTCTTCTTCAACGGCAATACCGTCTTCATCGACCACGGAGCGGGACTCGTGACGATGTACTGCCATCTCGAGCGTATCGATGTGAAAGCCGGCGATCGTGTGAAAGCAGGCGACACGCTGGGTTCGGTCGGCGCGACCGGACGCGTGACCGGGCCGCATCTGCATTGGGGCGTGTCGTTGAACGGCACGATGGTGGATCCGGCGTTGCTCCTCGCCGAGTGATCGAAGTGACACAAGTGATGCAAGTGACGAAGGAAAGAAGGACGGAGTTCTGACCCTCATCACCTTCATCACTTACATCACTTGAATCCCTTGCATCACGCTCTCTACATCCAAAGCCAGCTGCATCCCTTCTTCCCTGAGCCACTGCTCATTTCGTCGATGCAGCTCGCTGCGCTCGTCGAAACGGTTCAGAAAAACGAGCGTCGGGATCGCGCCGAGTGCACGCAAGCACAGGCGAACGGAATTGAGCGTGCCGAGGCCTGCGTCGGCAACGAGTAGAACGTGTGAAGGCGCGAGCCGCTCGATGAGCTGGAGATTGTCCGCGTCGTGCGCAATCGGCGAGCACAAACCGCCTGCCGTTTCGATGAGCGCGAGATCCGCACGCTCGGGCCACGTCAGCTCCGCAGTGAGCTCATCCAACAGAATGCGCGAGCAACCCAGCACGTCCGCCGCCATCGGCGGTGCCATCGGCACGGGATACCATCGGTGCGCGGGACACACCTCGTGCGCTGTTTCTCCGCTCGCCTCCGCAAGCAGATCCGCATCCGTCGTGCGATCGTCGCTCGCATACGATTGTGCAGGCTTTCTGGCGACGACGCACAAGCCGCGCGCGCGGGCGTGCTCGATCAGCTTGACCGCAGTCCAGGTCTTGCCGACCTCAGTGCCGGTACCGACGACAACGATGCGCCTCGTACTCACAGCGCGGCTCGTTGCTCCGATCGCGCAGATGCGCCTTGCAAGTCGAGCAACGCATCGCGGAGGCCCTCGATCATGGGCGGCGTGTGCGAGGCCGACAGCGCGACGCGCAGCCTCGATGTTCCCGGCGGCACGGTCGGCGGTCGAATCGCCGGCACATAGAATCCTCGATCGAGCAGCGCCGCTGAAGCGGCGATGGCAGCCGCTTCGGAACCCATGACGACCGGAATGATCGGCGATCCATGCCCAGGGCGAATCGTATTGACCGACTCGCGCAATGTCGCACGTAGCCGGTCGCCCTCCTCGCTCGTGTAGATCGCCAACGCCGCGTGCGCCGAAGCCGCATCGGCGGGCGTGAGCGCGGTCGTGAAGATGAACGTTCGCGCACGGTTGATGAGCAGATCGACGATCGCGCGGGATGCCGCCACCCATCCCCCGAGCGCGCCGAGCGTCTTCGACAACGTGCCCACGCGAACGTAGCCGGGATAGCTGCTCTCGACTTTTGGACTCAGCACAGCGTGCGCTTCATCCACGACGAGCAGTGCGTCCTCGTCGATGCATGCTTGCAGCAGCGCCTCCAACGGCGCTGCATCGCCATCCATCGAGAACACCGCTTCGGTGACGACGAGCTTCTTGCCGGGTGCGGCGCGCATGAGTGTGCGCAAATGGTCGACGTCGTTGTGTCGGAAGACGGTTTTGCGCGCTTTCGCGAGCCGACATCCATCGATGATCGAAGCGTGATTCAGCTCGTCGCTGAAGATCGTGGCATCGGCGCTGCCGAACACCTGCAGCACGCCGAGGTTCGCGGCGTAGCCTGTCGGGAACACGAGCGCGGCTTCGGTCGCTTTCCAACCCGCAATCGCCTGCTCGAGCTCGTGATGGAGCGTCCGCGTGCCGGTCACGAGGCGCGAGGCGCTCGCCCCCGAACCCCAGCGTTCGAGCGCTTCGATTGCAGCGCGACGGACTGCGGGATGCGAGGCGAGTCCGAGATAGTCATTCGATGCAAAGCTCACGAGCTGCCGATCGCCGACTAGGCCTTGCGGCCCATCGCCGTCGAACGCGACCGTGCGACGCCAACGATTCGCCTGCCGGATCCCGTCCAGCTCGCCGCGAATCCAGTCGTCCCACTCGCTCACACCAACACCTCATCTAGGGAGGTGCGCAGCGTCGCGACGATCCGATCGATCTCCTCGGCTGTCGTCGTCAATGGCGGCACGAGGATGATGTTGCTGCCGAGCGAGCGAGCAAGCACGCCGCGGCGAACCATCGCCGCGCACGTACGCCGCGCAAGACGCAGTTCGGCCGATGGGTTCTCCAGTTCGATGGCGGCCATGAGACCGCAGTATCGAATCTCGCGCACACCGCGCTTCGAGCGCACGTGCTCAAACAGCGCGTCCCGCAATTGCGCGGCGCGCGCGCGAACGTTGTCGAGCACGTTCCAGCGCTGAAAGAGCTCGAGGTGGCGAAGCGCGACTGCGGCAGCCAATGCATTACCGCCGTAGGAGTGTCCGTGATAGAACGTTTTCTCGCTCAGGTCCGGGCCGAGAAACGCGCGGTAAACCCGCTCGCTTGCAACGGTCGCCGACATCGGCAGATAGCCGCCCGTGATGCCCTTGCCTAAGCACATCAGATCCGGCTGAAGCGCGCATTGCTCGGAGGCGAACAACGTTCCCGTCCGCCCGAATCCGGTCGCGACCTCGTCGCAAATGAGGAGGACGCCAGTCCTGCGACACACAGCCTGAAGCGGCGCGAATCGTGACGCGTCGGCGACGAGCATGCCCGCAGCGCCTTGCACGAGCGGTTCGACCACCACGGCGGCGAGCACTTCGGCATGCTGCTCGACGAGCTTTGCCGCGGCCTCGATCGCATCCGCCTCTCGAAACGAGGGCGCGCGCAGCACATTGAATCGCAGCGGATCGAAGACGTCCGTACCGAACCCCCCGCCGCCGAGCGAGAGGCCGCCGATCGTATCGCCGTGATAGGCATCGCCGAAGGCGAGATAGGTGTGACGCCCTCGCACGCCTTGATTGGCCCAGAACTGAAACGCGATCTTCAGCGCTTGCTCGACCGCGGACGCACCGTCGGATGCGAACACAAAGTGCGGATTGTCCACCGGTACGACTTTCGCGAGCGCTTCGGCGAGCTCTATGACGATCCGATTGCCGTTGCCGAGGAGCGTCGAGTGCGCGACTCGATCGAGCTGCTCACGAATCGCCGCATCCAATTCCGGAACGCGGTGACCGAGTGTCGTCAGCCATAACGATGAAATCGCATCGAGATAGCGCCGTCCTTCGACATCGATCAGCTCGCGGCCTTCGGCCCGTTCGACGATGACGGGCGCGTTCTCGGTGTAGCACGACATCTGCGTGAAGCCGTGCCAGACGACCGCAGCATCACGCTCGGCCCAGGAAGGATGTAGATCGGATGTCATCTTCTCAAAGGATACGAACGACGTTGCGCGCGGTCAGCGCGCGTTCAAGAAATCGGCGATCGCCGGGCGAAATCGATCCATGTCGACGAGGAACGAATCGTGGCCCTGCAGCGAAGGCAGTCGCGCGAACGTCACGTCGCGTCCACCCGCGCTGAGGCCGTCGGCGAGCTCTTGCTGCTGCTCGATCGGGAACAAGAGGTCGGTTTCGACGCCCATGACTAGCGCGCGTTCGACCGTGAACCGACGCAAGGCTTCGGCGACGGAGCCGCCATGATCGGCAAGGTCGAACAGATCCATCGCACGCGAGAGATAGAGGTAACAATTCGGATCGAACTGTCCCGTGAACTTCGCGGCGTGGTTCTCGAGGTACGACTCGACTTCAAAATCGATCCCGAACGGATCGCCCGGCTTGCGCTCCGCATCGGCGCGTTCGCGGCCGAACCGGAGCAACCATTCCTTCGCGGAGCGATACGTGATCATGCCAAGCTTACGCGCGAGGCGCATGCCGGAGACAGGCATCGAATCCGCGTCGTAGTTTCCTTCGCGCCAGTTCGGATCGCGACGAATGATCTCGCGCTGCAACGATCTGAGCGCGATCGAAAACGGCGCAGAGCGCGCCGAGGCCGAAATCGAGATGACGGTGCGCGCCGCGTTCGGAAACAGCGCGCAGAACGCGAGCACCGTCATGCCGCCGAGAGAGGGTCCCACGACCGACGCAAGCTGCTTTACGCCGAGCGACTGAGCGACTTCATAGCCGGCGCGCGCGATATCCTCGACCGTCAGCACGGGGAACGTGAGTCGATAAGGCTTGCCGGTCGCGGGATTAATCGACGCTGGCGAGGTGGAACCGAACGGGCTCCCGAGCGAATTCACGCAGATCACGAAGTAGCGACGCGTATCGATTGGGCGACCCGGCCCAATCATGTCTTCCCACCAACCGGGCGACGGATCTTCAGTCGACGACGCCGCGTGCGCGGACGGCGACAAGCCCGTGAAGATCAGGATCGCATTGTCGTAGCAGAACGCCAGATCGCCCCAGGTTTCGTACGCGATCTCGACGTCCTGCAGCGCCCCACCCCGCCTCATCTCGAACGGGTGATCCAGCTTCAGGATTTTGCGGGCGGAAGGCATGGATTGGTGAGTGGCGGACGGCGGACAGCGGACGGTGCCTAGATTGTAGTGCCTAGAGCGGCGCGAGGGAGACTAAGAAGTTGTGTTGTGAGAACAGTTAATTCTAGCCGCGCGCGCAGGCAACCACGCGAGCCTCTGCACTGTCCCCCGTCCGCCGTCCGCCGTTCACCTCTTCTTCACTCGCCTCATCAACCTTTGGCGGCTTCGCCGCTGCCGCGGCGTGAGCGGATTGCGCTTGCCCTTGAACGGATTCTCGTCCGATCGGAATTCGACCCGTACAGGGGTTCCTTCCAGGTGGAAGTTCTTCCGGAAGGTATTGCTCAAGTACCGTCGGTAGGCATCGGGCACGTGCTCGACTTGGTTGCCGTGCACGACGATGATCGGCGGATTGCGCCCGCCCTGATGCGCATATCTGAGCTTGATGCGCCGACCCCGCACGAGCGGCGGCTGATGTTGCTGCACCGCTGTTTCCAGTACACGCGTGAGTTCCGGTGTCGGCATCTCGCGCATCGCTGCGTCGTACGCGTTTGCGACCGCACGGATCAGCTCGCCGACGCCCGTTCCATGCAACGCCGAAATGAAATGGATCGGCGCGAATTCGAGGAACGGCAGTCGCAAATCGAGGCCGGTGCGAATCTCGTCGCGCTTATCCGTCGGGATGCCGTCCCATTTGTTCACTGCAATGAGCAACGCTCGCCCGCGCTCCGCGACCATGCCGAACAAGCTCGCATCCTGCTCCGCGACCGTGTCGTGGGCATCGATTACACCGATGACGACGTGCGCGGAGTCGACCGCTTGCAGCGCCTTGATGACGCTGAACTTCTCGATCGCCTCTTCGACGCGCGCACGCCGGCGCACGCCCGCCGTATCGATCAACGTATATTTGCGTCCTTCGCGTTCGAAGGGTACGAACACCGCATCGCGCGTCGTGCCCGGCTGATCGAATGCGATCAGGCGTTCTTCGCCCAGTAGACGGTTGATCAGCGTCGATTTGCCGACGTTCGGACGCCCGATCACCGCCACTCGGATGTCGTCGCCTGCGGGAACGTCCTCTGCGGCTGGCGGCGCTTCGAAGCCGGCGAGCACACGTTCCATCAAGGGCCGGATGCCGCTGCCGTGCGCAGATGAAATGGCTTGCGGCTCGCCCAGTCCCATCTGATAGAAGTCGGACGCGGCGGTTACCGTATCGAGCCCCTCCGCCTTGTTCGCGACGAGCACGACATCCTTGCCGAGCTTGCGCAGCGTTTGGGCCACAAAAGAATCGGAGGGCGTCAGTCCTTCGCGAACATCGACGAGAAAGAGCACCCGATCCGCCTCTTCGATCGCGCGCAGCGTTTGGCGCGCCATCAGCTCTTCGATCCCGTCCGCACCCGCGACGAGCCCGCCTGTATCGACGACGAGATAGGGAACGGGCCCGACCTTGCCGAAACCGTACTTGCGATCGCGCGTCAGGCCCGGCATGTCCGCCACGAGCGCATCGCGCGTGCCTGTAAGAACGTTGAACAGGGTCGACTTACCAACGTTCGGTCGACCGACGAGCGCGATGACGGGCAGCATGGCTATATTGCGCGGCGAGGCACGGTGTCCTCGCGACTATCGCGCTCTGGGGGCCTCGTTTGCGTCGGCGACCGTGGGCTCCGGCGTGCGGCTCTTGAACGCGACGAGTCGACCGGCGTCGGTCTGCACGAACACGCCCGCATCGTTGCTCACCGGCGCATTCGTCACGCGGTCGCCGTCCGTCTTATGACGCGCGATGAACTCGCCCGTCGATTTATCCAACCAGTGAACGAAGCCCTCGAAGTCCGCAACGACGATGGCATCGCCATCGATGGCCGGCGCGGTGATGCCGCGACGCTTGAGCGCATCCTGTTCCCACAGCACAGCGCCATCCGCACGACGCATCGCAACGACGACACCGTCCGCATTCGACAGATACAAGGCGCTCGCGTCCATCGCAAAGCCGCGATAGCTCGACGCATCGCGCGCCCACCAGATCTGTCCGGAATCGAGCGCGAGCATCGCCATTCGACCTTGGAAACCGACGACGAACACATCGCTCCCCGAGACACGCGGCGGCGCATCGATATCGGCGAGACGCTCGAGCTCAGTGCGTCCGCTCGGCGCGTTCACGACGGTGTCCCACAAGACTTCACCGGACCGAGGATCGACAGCGAGCACGCGACCGTTGTCGAAACCCGCGATGATGCGATCACCCGCGAGCACGGGCGGCGCCGTACCTCGCAACGTCAAGCGCGGAACGGTTTCGTCCAACGACCAGCGGATTGCGCCGTCAGTGACCGAGAGCGCTTCCAAGCGACCATTCACGGTGCGCACGATGACGACATCGTTCACGACGAGAGGCCGCGCAAGAATCTCGGCGGCGATCGATTGACGCCACAACTCGGCGCCGTTCTCCGCCGACAAGGCGACAACATCACCATCGCTCGATCCGACCACGACCATCCCGTTCGCGACTTCAGGCCCCGCGGAGAGCGCGAGCTTCGTTTTGGTCAGCCACAAACGTCGACCATTGTTCGCCGACAGCGCAGTGACCTCGCCCTTGTGCGATGCCGTGTAGAGCACATCGTCCTCGACGGTCGGACGTAGCGCGAGACGCAGATGCTCCGCGC
The DNA here is from genome assembly GCA_044506405.1 of Lysobacterales bacterium. Taxonomy (GTDB): domain Bacteria; phylum Pseudomonadota; class Gammaproteobacteria; order Steroidobacterales; family Steroidobacteraceae; genus Steroidobacter. The sequence continues at coordinate 64,070 of JBIQKP010000008.1, forward strand.
CGCCAAGCCCGACGCTCCAGAGTCGATCCACTTTACGAGTGGCGTCGAAATTGACGAGCTCGGCCGGCTTCTCGACGTCTTTGTCACCGCAGCCCGCGATCACCGCGAGCGAGGCGATGCAAATCGACGCGAGGACCGTGCGCACAACACGCGAAGTAGTGGTCGCTCGCTTCATCATGGTTGGCCTTCCGCTGCGGGTGCAGCTGCGTCGGATTCAGGTTCGCTCGAAGGCGGGGGCGCAGCAGTGGGCGCAGCGCTGGCGGGGCCGCCTCCGGCTTGTTGCAGCTTCATTTCGAGCATCGTGCGATCCGTCGTCGTTTCGGCGTTTGCCGCCAACGCCGCCGCGTACTCCGCGCGAGCACCGGCGAGATCGCCTTTCGCGAAGAGCGCGTCTCCACGCACTTCGCGTACTTGAGCGGTGAACGCACCGGCGTCCTGCGCCTTGAGCAGACCCAGCGCCTCGTCGTGCTTCTGCTGTTGGATGAGCACGCGCGCAAGACGGAGCTGCGCGACGCGTCGAAGCTCGTCATCCTTCGAGTCGCTCACGACGGCGCGCAGTTGCGCGGCCGCCTCGTCGAACTCGCCGGATTCGACGTGCGACTTCGCTTTCAGAAGCCGCGCGTGCAACGTGTATGGAGAGCGTGCGAACTCGCTCGTCAGCCGATCGAACGCCGCCCCAGATTTTTCGGCATCGCTGCCCGCGGCTTCGTACTCCGCGTAGGCCGCTGCCGCCCGTTCGGCGCGTTGAGTCGTGTGCGTCAGCCAGTAACGCCATCCCGCGAGCAATGCGAGACCGAGAACGACGCCGCCGAAGATCCAACGCCAGTTCTCGCGCCACCAGTTCTTGAGCGCCTCTTCCTGTTCGCGATCGGAAAGATAATCGTCAACCATAGGGAGAAGTGATGTAGTGATTAAATGATGTAAGTGATGAAGCCGGTGGCCGCTAACGTTCCGCCAATCTCTTCTTCAATTCTGCGCCAACCGCATCCCACGGAAGCTCGATCTGCGGTGCTTCGACCCGAAGCGATTTGAACCCCACGACACGTTGCTCGGCTTCGGAATCGCCGAGCACGAGCGCAAACGAAGCACCGCTGCCATCTGCACGCTTCATCTGCGATTTGAAGCTTCCGCCGCCGCAATGGGTTTCGATACGAACGCCCGGCACCTCATCGCGCAGCTTCTCCGCGAGCGTGAGTCCAACGGCTTCGGCACGCGCGCCAGCGATGACGAAATATACATCCGGCGATTCGCCCGGCACTTCACCTCGCTGGACCTTCAGGAGCTCGACCAGCCGCTCCTGTCCGAGCGCCCAACCGACCGCCGGCGTGCTCTTGCCGCCGAGCTGTGCGACCAAACCGTCGTAACGCCCTCCGGAACAGACAGCGTTCTGCGAGCCAAGTTCGTTCGTGACCCACTCGAACACCGTGTGGGTGTAGTAGTCGAGCCCACGCACGAGGCGCGGATTGACGATGTATCGAATCCCGACCGCATCCAGGTGCCGGCACAGTCCATCGAAATGCTGGCGTGAAGGCTCATCGAGGTACTCGGTCAGCAGCGGCGCCCCCGCGATGATCTCCTGAAGATCCGGATTCTTGCTGTCGAGGATGCGAAGCGGATTGCCCTCCAAGCGCTTCAAGCTGTCGGCATCCAGGCGCGACTTGTGGGCCGTGAAGTACGACACGAGCTGTTCCCGGTACGCGCGTCGCGATTCCGGCGTGCCGAGAGAATTCAGGTTGAGCTCGAGCCGCTCGAGTCCGAAATCTCGCAGCAAGCGCGCGCTCAACATGATCAGCTCGGCATCGATGTCCGGGCCCGCGTAGCCGAAGGCCTCGACGTCGAGTTGATAGAACTGGCGAAAACGTCCGCGCTGCGGCTTCTCGTGCCGGAACATCGGTCCCGCGCACCACACGCGCTGTTTTTGGTTGTGCAACAGCCCGTTCGTAATCATCGCGCGAACGATGCCGGCGGTCGCCTCCGGGCGCAGCGTCAACGAGTCCCCGCCCGGATCTTGGAACGTGAACATCTCTTTCTGAACGATATCGGTGAGCTCGCCGATCGAACGCTTGAACAGCGCCGTGTGCTCGACGACCGGCACACGAATCTCGCGATACGCGTACGCTGCGAATAGCTCGCGAGCAATGCGCTCGAGCTTCTGCCAAGCGGCGATCTCGCTCGGCAGCACGTCGTTCATGCCCCGTGGTGGCTGGATCTGCTGTGTAGTGGAAGTGTCCAACGAAAATCCCGTCTATCTAAAGCGGCGCGAGCGCTCGCTCCTGCCAGCGCTCCGCGCGCATCATCTCAGATTGCCATCGGAATCGATCGTAAATCGCGCGGATTCGCGTCCGTCGCGACGCGGAATCACGGCCGATTCTCCATTGACTTGCAATCTCACGGCAGACACCGCGCCCAGGTTGACTTGAATCGGCGGAACGCCCACGAGCGTATGCACGCGTTGCGGCGTGCCCATACCGAACAACAGGCGCGCGCCGGTCGCATCGTAGACTTCCGCCCAAGATTCGCCGGTGAACTCGATACGCACGCGAACGGATGCGGCCGTGGCATTTGGCTCGTTTGTCGCGAGCTCCGGCGCTGCGCGCTCTGAAGCAGCGGCTTCGGGCACGCTCGGCGCGTCGTCAGACGTCGTTGATTGCGGCTGCGCCAAGCTGTCTTCCGCCGGCAGTGTCGAATCAGGCTCCGCGCGCTCTGCCGTCGGCGTGGGCGACGCGGGCGCTTCGACGATCGTTGAGGTCGATGAAGGCGTCAGCGCCCTCGAAGAAGCAGCGTCTCGATGGGAGAGGAAAAACTCGAAGGCGAAATACGCGACACCTGCGATGACCGCAATCGCGAACGCAATCCAAGCAGGCCCTTTGAGCGAACGTCGCGGCGGGCGGATCGGCGCTGCGACGGCGGCAGGAATCGGGTCGGTCTCCTGTGGACGATCTTGAAGTGCCTCGTAGCGGCTGACGATGTCATCGACCGGCAGCCCGAGGCGCGTCGCGTACTTGCGCAGGTGGCCTCGGGCGTAGACAGGCGCACCCAAGGCGAGAAATCGATTGTCTTCGATCGCTTGGATGATCCAAGGATCGAGATGCAGATCTTCCGCCGCCTGCTGCACCGTGAGCGCGGCACGCTCCCGCTCACGCTTCAGGAGCGCACCGGGCGTTGCGTCCGCATCGTCCGATGCGAGTTGTACGCTCGGCGCTTCGCTCATCCTGGATTCCGTTCGGATTCGACGAGCGCCTTCGCCTGGTGCGAGTTGGGGTACTCGGTTCGCAAGCGGTTCGCATAGTGCTGTGCAACGGCGCTATTGCCGAGCCCTCGCTCGATCTGCACGCCGAGCCACAAGGTCGCCGGCGTCGTCCGGCCTACTTCCATGTAGCGCTCGATGAATCCGCGCGCGGACATATAGTTCTTCTGCTCGAACTCGATCTCGGCGAGCTGATAGAGCGCCTCGGCAAAGCGAGGCCGCAGCTTCAGCGCTTCACGGAAGTGTTTCTCCGCGCTGACGAGGTCGCCTCGGCTTCGAGCGCACGTGCCGGCATTCAAGAACGCGACCTCGCGAGTCTTGTACAACAGGTTGTCCGCAGCCTGCAGCGCGAGCTTCTCGCCTCGTTCGAAACGATTCCTCTGGCAGAGGAACACGGCGTAGTTGTTCTTGTAGTCGGGATTTTCCGAGTCGAGCGATACCGCGCGCTGATAGTGCGAGTCGGCTTTGTCCATGTCCTTCAGCCGGGTGTAGAGCATTCCGGCGACTGAGTGCGCACCTGCGTTGCGCGGATTCTGTTCGAGCGCCCGGTCCAGCTTTTCCTTTGCTTGCGCGAGATTGCCCTTGCGCAAGTAATCGACCGCGAGATTGAGATTGAGCTCGGAAGCGCGTTCCGGATTGCCTCGCGAAGTATTCCCTGCGCACCCAGCGAAGCCGACTGCGATCGTCGCGAGCAAGATAATTGTTGTTGGTCTCACGATTGCACCGCTACTGAGATGAGTTTGGAGCCGAGACGGACGGTCGTTCGATCGTTCACCCTGCCGACGAGCTGACCGCACGCGGCGTCGATGTCATCGCCACGCGTGCGCCGCGTCGTCGCGATCACGCCGTTCGCGTTGAGGATGTCTCTGAAGCGCTCGATCGCTGCTGCGCTCGAACGGCGGTAACGCGTTTGCGGGAATGGATTGAACGGAATCAGATTGAGCTTCGCAGGCCGCCCCTTCAGCAACCGCACGAGCTCGTGCGCGTGCTCGGGCTTGTCGTTCACTCCATCGAGCATCACGTATTCGAACGTGATACTGCGCGCGTTCTGCTTCTCTACGTAGTGCCAGCACGCATCGAGCAGCTCCGCGATCTTGTGCTTGCGGTTGATCGGTACGAGCTCATCGCGCAGGGCATCGTTCGGTGCGTGCAACGACACGGCGAGCGCGCAATTCGTCTCCTCGGCCAGACGGCGCATCTGCGGAACCAAGCCGGATGTACTCACGGTGACGCGGCGACGAGAAATATCGAAACCGAGATCGTCCATGAGAATCTCGGCGGCCGGCACCACGTTGCGATAGTTCGCAAGCGGCTCGCCCATGCCCATGAACACGACGTTCGTGATCACGCGGTCGCCGCCGGGCTGAAACCCGAGCTCGCGATTCGCGAGCCAGACTTGGCCGACGATTTCCGCTGCAGTGAGATTGCGATTGAAGCCCTGCTGCGCAGTCGAGCAAAAGGAGCAATCCATTGCGCAGCCAACTTGGCTCGAGATGCAGAGCGTGCCGCGATCGGGCTCCGGGATGAATACCATTTCGATCGCTTGGGGATCAGGCTGTAGGCTGTAGGGGGTAGGCTGTAGGTCAGACGCGCCGTGCGCGGTCGTTCCCTCACCCTGCGCTGTGCGCCGTCCGCCATTCACCGCATCCATTGCCAAGAGCCACTTGCGAGTGCCATCCGCCGACACTTGCGTCAGCGTGATCTGCGGCACTCGAACTTCGGCGACATCCTTGAGCTTCGCGCGAAACGACTTCGCGAGATCGGTCATCTCATCGAAGTCGCTCACGTTGCGCTTGTACAGCCACTTGAGAAGCTGACGCGCGCGAAACGGCTTCTCGCCCATCCCTTCGACGAACGCTTCCAACTCGGCCCGCGTGAGGCCGAGCAGGTTGGTCTTGAGCTGGGCAGAGAGCATGACGACTCAGCGTGTGCGCGGGCAGAGATCCGCGGCGGCAAAGAAGTACGCGATCTCGTTCTTCGCATTCTCCACGCTGTCGGAGCCGTGCACGACGTTCTCTTCGATGCTGGCGGCGAGGTCAGCGCGGATCGTGCCCTTGTCGGCCTTCTTCGGGTCGGTCGCACCCATGAGCTCGCGGTTCTTCGCGACCGCATTCTCGCCCTCGAGCACTTGCACGATCACGGGACCGGAAATCATGTACTGCACGAGATCCTTGAAAAACGGGCGTTCGCGATGAACGGCGTAGAAGCCTTCGGCCTGCGCCTGCGTGAGGTGCATCATGCGCGCGGCGATGATCTTGAGCCCAGCCTGCTCGAAGCGGCGGTAGACCTCGCCGATCAGGTTCTTCTGCACGCCGTCGGGCTTCACGATGGAAAGAGTGCGTTCTAGCGCCATGGAATCATCGACCTCGATGTGGAAAGTGAGCGGTTGCAGCTGGCGAGGGTGACACGCGGACGCCAGTAGCGCCTCACAGGTCAAGTACTCGGCGCCAGCCGAATTTCAAATCATGTGCGCAATCAAAGGGTTGGGATTCGCCGCGGCATCGGTTGTCGGACTCGGCTGCGACCCTTCGCCGCCGTTCCCCTTTTTGCGCGCGCGCAGTCTACCCGCCGGACCTGTGAGCGGCAAGAAACCCTGGTAAGACGAGGGGTTACAGCAGGCTGTGGGCTGTAGGCTGTAGGCTGTAGGTAGAAAAGGCGCTCGCAGAAGTGTTCCAGAGCCTCAAGCCCAGAACTCCGGCCTAGGGCCCAGCCTGACCTCAAATCGTGAAGCTCTCGCCGCAGCCGCACTCGCCTTTCACGTTCGGATTGCGGAATCGGAAAGCCTCGTTCAAGCCTTGTTTCACGAAATCGATCTCGGTGCCCTCGAGAAAGCCGAGGCTCTCGCGGTCCACAATGACCTTGACGCCTTGATCCTCGTAGACGAGATCGTTCGAGCCGATTTCATCGGCATAGTTCACGACGTAGGCGAAACCGGAGCACCCGGTTTTCTTCACGCCGAGACGCAGCCCGAGACCGTGGCCTCGGCGACCGAGGAAGGTCCGGACGCGATCGGCAGCAGCAGGAGTGAGCGAGATCGACATGAGAAGTTCACTGAGCTCCTTTCCAATTGAACGCCCTGGGAGAATTGCGGCCGAAAGCCGCACAGTCAAGGGCACGCGTCATGCCGTTTGTGCATGACTTGATCGACGATCGCGCCAAGACCGCTCGAGCGCGCGTACGGCATCCTCTAACACGAGCAGGCGCCCCCACTTCTCAGGTGGCACTTCGAGTGCCGCGGACGCCTCTCGCCAGCGCCAGCGCCCCAAATCGTCGACTGTCGCGCCGACGAGGCGCTCGGTGAGCCAAGAGGCAGCGGCCACCGTGTGCGGGCAGCCGTAAACGCGCTGATTCAGAGCAACGATCCGCTCGTTGTCGAGTCTTGCGCTCAGGACGATCTCGACGCCTTGATCTCTCGAGCCCGACTTCCCCACGAGCACGTCCGCGGTGGGCTCGAAGTGCCCCACGTTACGCGGTGCCCTGAAATGGCGTTCCACCAGCGGCGAATAGCTCATCGCCGTACTCACGTTCTGGCGTTCTCCGCCGGCGCGATCGATCGCAGCCGTTCGACCTCGCGCACGACCGCGGCAGCGGCCGCGTCGATCTCGGTCTCTGTCGTGAAGCGGCCAAGACTGAACCGCAACGAGCTTTGCGCGAGCTGGTCGCTGCGCCCAAGCGCGCGCAAGACGTACGAAGGCGTCTCGGACGCGGATGCGCACGCCGAACCGGTCGACACCGCGAGATCGCCGAGCGCGAACTGCAGGCTTTCGCCTTCGACGCCATGAAAGCTCACGTTGAGCACGCTGCACACACGGCGCTCGGGATGGCCGTTCAGCTCGACATCGCTCAGCTTCGAGATGCCCTCCCACAAGCGCTCGCGAAGCGCGTGAATGCGCGCGACGTCCGCTTCGCGCTCGCGCTCCGCAAGCTCGAAGGCGAGTCCCATGCCGACGATCTGATGGGTCGGGAGCGTGCCCGAACGAAGCCCGAGCTCCTGCCCGCCGCCAAACATGAGCGGGCGCAGACCGACCGGCGGAGTGCGGCGCGTGTAGAGCGCACCGATGCCTTTCGGGCCGTACACCTTGTGTGCGGTGAGTGACAGCAAATCGAGGCACATCGCCTGCACGTCGATCGGCACCTTACCGACGCTCTGCGCCGCATCGACGTGGAAAAGAATGCCTCGTTCGCGGCACAGCGTACCGACGGCGGCGATGTCCTGGATCACACCGATCTCGTTGTTGACGTGCATCAACGAGACGAGCTGCGTGTCATCGCGAAGCGCGTCCTTCACGTGGTCGACGGTGACGAGGCCGTCGGATCCCGGCTTGAGGTAGGTCACGGAAAATCCTTCCGTCTCGAGCTGCTTCAGGGCATCGAGCACCGCTTTGTGCTCCGTGCGCGATGAGACGATGTGCTGACCCCGATCCGCGTGGAAGCGCGCAGCTCCGAGCAACGCGAGGTTGTTCGATTCGGTGGCACCCGATGTCCATACGATGCAGTCCGGGCGCGCCTTGATGGCCGCTGCAACTTGTGCCCGCGCCTTCTCGACACAGGCGCGTGCGCGGCGCCCGTAGTCGTGTCCCATCGACGACGGATTGCCTTGAAGCGTGTTCTCGCGCAGGCACTCGATCATCGCGTCCGCAACACGCGGATCGATCGGTGTCGTCGCGGCGTAGTCGAGATAAATGGGTGAGCGCGTGTTCATCGGGCGATCGCCTTCCCTGCAGGACGTCGACGCGCCTGCACGGCCGTGAGAATGCCCCGCAGGATATTCATCTCGTTCTGATCCAGATGCGCGCGATTGAACAAGCGGCGAATGCGCGCCATCAGGTGCCCGCCTCCGGTGCGATCGCGGAAATCGATCTCCTCGAGCACTTCTTCGATGTGCGCATACAGCCGCACCATCTCCTCGGCGGTTGCAAGCGGCACGTCGCGAGGCGGCGCTGCCGGAGCCCCGGGCCGGCTCGCCATCCAGATCTCGTACGCAATGACTTGCACCGCCATCGCGATGTTGAGTGAGCTGTATTCGCCGCTCGTCGGGATCGTCACGAGCGCGTTGCATCGAGCGAGCTCTTCGTTCGTGAGCCCGTAACGCTCGGACCCGAACACGACAGCCGCATGTCCCGTAAGCCCGTCGCGCGCGATCATCGAAGCGCATTCGCGCGGCTCGACGATCTCCCAAGGTAGGTGACGCTGCCGGGCGCTCGTGCCGACGACGAGGCCGCAGTCCGCGATTGCCTCCTCGAGCGTCGCGAAGATGCGTGCACTTTCCAGAATATCGTCGGCGCCCGACGCGCGCGCAGTGGCCTCGGCGTGCGGAAACAGTTTGGGCCGCACCAAGTACAATTCAGAGAGGCCCATGTTCTTCATCGCACGGGCGCTCGCCCCGATGTTGCCAGGGTGATTGGTGTCGACGAGAACGATGCGAGTGGACATGTGCGGAAGCACCCACACGTGCGGGGCACGGTTGCTGGTATTCTACCGTCCTCTCGCCGCTTTGCGGCCCGCTCTTTAACCCTCCCCTGCGCAGTGTCCGAGGATCTCCACGCATGCAACCGTTATTGAACATCGCAATTCGCGCCGCTCGCCGAGCTGGGGAAATCATCGTACGCGGCATGAATCGAGTGCATCGATTGGACGTGCGCGCAAAAGGTCAAAACGACTTCGTGACCGAAATCGACATGCAGGCGGAGCGAGAGATCATCGAAACCGTTCGCAAGAGCTACCCCGATCACGCCTTTCTCGCGGAGGAAAGCGGCCAGAGCGGGGAAGCCGAGTTCGTATGGATCATCGACCCGCTCGATGGCACGACGAACTTCATGCATGGATTCCCGCAGTTCGCGGTATCGATCGGTGTACAGCGTCGCGGCCGAATGGAGCACGGCGTTGTGTACGATCCGCTGCGCCAAGAGCTCTTCACGACCTCGCGCGGAGAAGGCGCGCAACTCGACGGCAAACGCATCCGCGTGAGCGGGCACAACGGGCTCGAACGTGCCTTGATCGGCACGGGCTTTCCGTATCGGTCGAACTTGCACTGGCTCGACAATTACATGGGGATGTTCAGAGCCGTCACGATGCAGACCTCCGGGATTCGCAGGCCCGGCGCTGCCGCGCTCGACTTGGCCTACGTTGCCGCCGGACGGCTGGATGGCTTTTGGGAGCTCGGCCTTTCGCCGTGGGACACGGCAGCGGGCATGCTCTTGATCACTGAAGCCGGCGGAATGGTCGGCACGATCTCCGGCGGCGAGTATCAGCATCAAGGACACATCGTGGCGGGCACACCGAAAGTGTATGCAGCACTCATCGAAACGCTGCGCCCCTTCGTCCCGGAAGAGTTGCGTGAGACGTGAATGGTCACAATCGGATCGCCGAAAACCGCGCAACGCATGCTGCTGAGTCCCTGATCACAACTCCCGAGCGACGAACGAGGCTGCTTCTCGATTTTCTAGAGGGCGTTCTGTAGAGTCGGCCGCACAATAAGCAACGGTCTGCGCAACGCCAGCAGACTGCGGGAGGATCGATCGCGTGGATCTTTTCAGAACAAAACCCGTCGCCCCTGCTCCTCACGTCGACGCGGGGGAACCTGTCGAAGGCGATCTCAAAGGCGAAGCCACGCTGAAGCGCGTGCTCACGGCACGCCATCTCGTTCTGCTCGGAATCGGTGCGATCATCGGCGCGGGCATCTTCGTGATGACCGGTCAGGCGGCCGCCAATCACGCGGGCCCCGCGGTCGTGGTGAGTTTCCTGCTCGCCGGAACGGCGTGCGCGTTCGCCGGACTCTGCTACGCGGAATTCGCGGCGATGATTCCCGTCTCCGGTAGCGCCTACAGCTATACGTATGCAACGCTCGGCGAAGCCGTCGCCTGGTTCGTGGGCTGGAGCCTCGTGCTCGAGTATCTGTTTGCTGCGTCGGCGGTCGCGGTGGGCTGGTCCGCGTACACGATCAGTCTGCTGGAATCCATCGCGCAGATGTTCGGCGCGAGCTGGGACTTCCCTGCCGCGTTCGCTTCCGCGCCCGTGACCTACGCGAACGGCGAGTTTCAACCGACCGGTGCGCTGTTCAATTTACCGGCGGTGCTGATCGTCTGCGCAGTGGGTGCCCTCTGCTACGTCGGCATCCGTCAGTCCGCGACGGCGAACGCAATCGTCGTCGCGATCAAGGTCACCGTCATCCTCGCGCTGATCGGATTCGCATCTCGGTACGTAGACCCCTCGAACTGGGAGCCTTTCATTCCGGCGAACGAAGGCGGCGATCGCTTCGGCTGGTCAGGCGTCCTGCGTGCTGCATCGATCGTGTTCTTCGCCTACATCGGGTTCGATGCCATCTCTACGGCTGCGCAGGAAGCGAAGAACCCGCAGCGCGACATGCCGATCGGCATCCTGGCTTCGCTCGCAATCTGCACCGTGTTGTATGTCGTCGTCGCCGCCGTGCTGACCGGCATCATGCCGTACGACATGCTGGGCACCGCGAAGCCGGTTGCGACCGCGCTCGAGGCTTATCCGCAGCTAAGCTGGCTGAAGTTCGCCGTCGAGATCGGCGCGACGGCCGGACTCACCTCCGTCATCCTCGTGATGATGATGGGGCAGCCGCGAATCTTCTTCGCCATGTCGCGCGATGGCTTGTTGCCGCCGCTTTTCGGCAAGGTTCATCCCAAGTACCGCACGCCGCATAAAGCGACCGTCATCGTCGCGGTGATTGCGGCGATCCTAGCCGCCTTCTTTCCGTTGGGTGTGCTCGGCGACCTCGTTTCGATGGGCACTCTGCTCGCCTTCGCGACGGTATCCGCGGGCGTATTCGTCCTGCGGCGTACGCGCCCTGACCTGCAGCGTCCGTTCCGCGTTCCTGCCGTGTGGCTCATCAGCCCGCTCGGTGTCGTGTGCTGCCTCGCATTGATCGGCTTCATGGGCTGGTACAACTGGGTGTTGCTTGCCGGCTGGACATTGATCGGCTTCGTCATCTACTTCAGCTACGGCGTGCGACACAGCGCCCTCAACATGCTGAAATGACGGCCACCGGCCGTGTTCTCGGACACGGCCCAATCACGTCTGGGCGATCTCGCAGAGAAAATATTCTCTCGCGGCGGCCGCGGAGAAGAGCTGACGATCGGAGTAGGGTCGCGCAGCGTGCGCTGCCGCACCCTTAGTCTCAAGGCGCGAACTCTCTAAACCTGTTTTCTTTATTCGCCGCGCCGCCGCGAGAATATTTCTTGTTCTTGCCGAAACACTTACGGCGCGGACGCATGATATTAGCCCGCGCGTTCTCTCCTAGAGCTCATCAGCGAGGCCACGATACCGATGACCAAGAAGCCGACGATCACGCCGAGCGAAATTGCGTGCGAGATCTGCAAGTGATGGTGCAGCATCATCTTCACGCCGACGAACGCGAGGATGAAGATCAAGCTGAACTTGATGTACTTGAACATCATCATCAGGCCGGCGATCGCGAAGTAAAGCGAGCGTAGCCCCAGAATCGCGAAAGCGTTGGATGTGAAGACGATGAAAGGATCCTGCGTGACCGCGAAGATCGCGGGGATCGAATCCACCGCGAACACCACGTCGGCGAAATCGACCAAGAGCAAGGTCACGAAGAGCGGCGTCGCGGCGCGCTTGCCCTGCTCCATCGTGAAGAAGCGATCGCCGTCCAACCGATCAGTCACCGGATAAACGCGCCGAGCGATGCGCACGAGCACACTCTTGCTCGGGTCGAACTGCTCCTCTTCGCTCTTCAGCATGCGCGCCGCGGACAACAGCAAGATCGCGCCGAAGACGTAGAACATCCAATCGAACGCGTGAATGAGCGCCGCACCCATCGCAATCATCGCACCGCGCAGAACGATTGCGCCGACGATGCCCCAGAAAAGAACGCGGTATTGAAACTGCGGCGGGATCTTCATGAACGTGAAGATCACGGCGATCACGAAGATGTTGTCGACCGACAGCGACCACTCGAGCAGATAGCCCGTGATGTACTGGATCATCGCTTCCGAGCCGGACATCGAGCTCTCGCCGACGCGCCAGCCGAGCCAATGGTGCTCGTATACCCCGTATACGAGGCCGCTGAAAGAAAGCGCGGTGAGGATCCACACGGTCGTCCAACCGAGCGCCTGACGCACGCTCATCTCGCGCGATTCGCGATGCAATACACCCAAGTCGAGCGCGAGCACCGCGATGAACAAGACGAAGAAAGCGATCCAGATGAGGAGGGACATGAGGTTTAGGCTGTGGGCTGTAGGCTGTAGGCTGTAGGCAGGAAGCGAAGCCAGCGGCCGCTCAGCTGCGAGAACGAAAATGAATGCACGAAGCCAGCGCGCTCAGCGGCCGCGACCGAGCGAACAACATGAACCGGCAGAAACTTCGTCGCAGTCGACACGGTACCGGCTAGCGGCTCTTTAATTCTCTGGTCTCTGGTCTACAGCCCACAGCCATCTTCAAGGAAGCGCATCGAGTTCGGGATCGCTCTTTTTGATTTCCAAGAGGTCCGCCGGCTTCAGCTTCATGTCGTAGGCAAGCGCGACGCCGATGAAGATGGAGGAATAAGTACCGACGAACACACCCGCGATGATCGCCGCGGAGAAGCCTTTGAGCGTTTCGCCGCCGAACAGGTACAGCGACACCACGACGAACAGGACCGAGAAGGTCGTCATCAAGGTACGAGAAAGCGTTTCGTTCACCGCTCGATTGAGCATCTCCTTGTTCGATGCACCCTTGCGAGTGCCCAAGAAGATCTCGCGCACGCGATCGAAGATGACCACCGTGTCGTTGATCGAGTAGCCGATCACGGCGAGCACGGCAGCCAGCACAGAGAGGTCGAACGGAATCTCCGCGAGCGCGAAGATTCCGAGGATCACAACCGGGTCGTGGATTGCCGCGATCACGGTCCCGAGCGCCATCTTCTTCTCGAATCGGAACGCGAGATAGATCATGATGCCGATGAACGTGAACAACAGCGCGAGGCCGCCCTGCTCCGTCAAATCGCGGCCGACTTGAGGGCCGACGACTTCCGTTCTGCGCACCTCCGCGCCCGGATCGGTCGTGCGCAAGACCTCCTGGATCCGCGCACCGATCTCGTTGATGTTCTCACCTTCCGGAACCATCACGCGCACCATGAGGTCGCGCGAGCTTCCGAACGACTGAACTTGTGCTTCCGGGAATCCCGCCGCTTCAAGCGCCTGGCGCGCACGCTCGTGATCGGCCGCTTGCGGATAGTTGACCTCGATCACCACGCCGCCGGTGAAATCGATGCCGAGATTCAGCCCCTTGAATGCGAGCAGCAGCGCCGAGCCGACGATCAGCACGACGGAGATCACATAGGTGACCATCCGCTTCGAGATGAAATCGATGGTCGGCGTTCGCTTGAAAAATTCCATGTGCGTCGGTCTCCAACGCTTAGACGGGTAACGACGCAATGCGCTTGCGTCGACCCCAAATCAAATCGATGAACACGCGGCTGCACAAAATCGCCGAGAACAGCGTCGTGAAGATCCCGAGAATGAGCGTGACCGCGAAGCCTTTGATCGGGCCCGTGCCGAACACGAACAAGGCGAGACCCGCGACCATCGTCGTGATGTTCGAGTCCGCGATCGCGGAGAAGGCCTTGTCGAAGCCGGCGTGGATCGCAGCTTGCGGTGAGTTGCCGTTTCGCAGCTCCTCGCGAATACGTTCGTAGATCAGAATGTTCGCGTCAGCCGCCATACCGACCGTGAGCACGATACCCGCGATACCCGGCAACGACAGCGAGGCCTGCAGTAACGACATGAGCGCAACGAGCAGCACGACGTTCGTGATGAGCACGATATTCGCGACCATTCCGAATCGGCTGTAGTACACCGCGAGGAAGATGAAGGTCAGCATCGCGCCGAGCGCGAGCGCTTTGACGCCGTTGTCGATATTGTCTTGACCGAGCGTCGGTCCGATCGTGCGCTGCTCGACGAGGAAGATCGGTGTCGCGAGCGAGCCGGCGCGCAACAGCAATGCGAGCTCCTGGGCTTCGGCGGCCATCAGCCCCGTAATCTGAAAGCGATTCGAGAACACACCTTGGATCGTCGCGACACTGATCGCTTCTTCTTCCGTGCACTCGTTGGCTGAACGGATGCCTTTGCAGTGCTCGCCTTCCGCGAGGCGCTTCTTCTCGATGTACACGACAGCCATGCGACGACCGAGATTCTCGGTTGTTGCCTTGAGCATCTGCTGGCCAGCACGCGAGTCGAGATTGACGTGCACGGCCGGGGTGCCCTCTGAAAAGCCGGAGGTTGCATCGGTCAACTGATCGCCGGATGCGATCAGATCGCGCTTCAACAGGACCGGTGCGCCCTGGCGAGTCATGTAAAGCTTCGAGCCGATCGGCACCCGCTTGCTCTCCATTGCCTCATACGGATTGTTCGACTCATCGACGAGCCGGAACTCGACGGTCGCGGTTGCGCCGAGCACACGAATGGCCTGGTTCGGATCCTGCACGCCAGGCAGCTGCACGATGATGCGATCCAGGCCTTGTCGCGCAACGATCGGTTCGGACACACCGAGCTCGTTGACGCGGTTGCGCAGCGTCGTGACGTTCTGCTCGATCGCGAGATCCTGCCGCTGCTTCATCCGCTCGGGCGTGAACGAGGCCACGAGCTGGGTCGCCCCATCCACTTGATTCTCGACGAGCGTAATGCCCGGATCGTCGCCTTTGACGAGCTTGCGAGCGGCATCCACGTTGGCGCCGGGGCGCAGCAAGACCTCGACGGTGTCGCCGCGAACAGCGACCGCTTGATACTGGATGCGCTCCCTGCGAAGTCCGGTCCGAACATCTTGAGCGAGCCGCTGTAACGCCTGATCGAGCGCGGCACGCACGTCGACCTCGTACATGAAATGCACGCCGCCGCGGAGGTCGAGGCCTAGGCTCATCGGCTTGAGCCCGAGCGCGCGCAGCCATGCCGGACTTCGAGATGCGCTCGTCAGCGCGACGATGTACTCGCCTGGAGCCGCTTCGCTGATGGCATCGCGCGCCTTGATCTGCGAATCGACGTCACTAAAGCGCACGACGAGACGATCTTCTTCCAGATAGGCATTGCCATAGGCGACGTTCGCCGCTTTGAGGAATCCGACGATACGCTCCTCGCCGCGCGCATCCATCGCTGCACGGTCGTCGCGCACCACCTGTATGGCAGGCTCGTCACCGAAGAAGTTCGGCAAGGCGAGCAACAGCCCGACTGCCAAGACGATGCCAACGAGCCAATATCGCCAAGCCGGTATCTGGTACATGCGGAATGCGCCGCTCAGGCGCTCTTGATCGTGCCTTTCGGGAGAACTTGCGAGACCGTGTGGCGCTGCACTTTGACGCGCACACCGTCAGCGATCTCGAGCGTGATGATCTGGTCGCCGATTTCGGTCACTTTGCCGAGAATGCCGCCGTTCGTGACGACTTCGGCGCCGACTTCGAGCGCCGCGATCATCGCGCGGTGTTCCTTCGCTCGCTTCGTCTGCGGCCGGATCAGCAGGAAGTAGAAGACGACGAAGATGAGGATGAGCGGTAAGAAGCTCGTGAGCGCGCTCGGTTGCCCGGCGGCGCCTTGTGCCTGCGCTGCGGCGGTCGAAATCAGCCAGTCCATATCGGATGGGCTCCCAAAAAGACCTCTCGAGGAGGCGGTGAAGAACACCGGACCGTTTCCGGCCCGAAAATGAGCGGCGCATTATACACAGGCGCGGAGCGCGTACTGGCGGCTCAATGAGGGCGGCAGTCTGAGTGCAGCGGCGCCCTCCTCCGCGCTCGGATTTGGCGACTCGATGAGGCTCGCGAGCGTCGGGAGCCGCCGGTCGGTTCCGACAACGAGTGTTCCCCCCAAAGCGCGCTACACTCGAAATCCCAAGGTAACCGCAGCTGCTTCATGCCCACCGGCGAAATTCTGGTCATCCTTTTGCTTATCTTGCTCAACGGCTTCTTTGCCTTGTCCGAGATGGCATTGGTCGCCTCGAAACGAGCCCGTATTCAGGCTGCTGTGGAGCAAGGCAAGCGAGGTGCGAAATCGGCGCTCGCGCTGATCGAAGATCCGACGACGCTCTTATCGTCCATCCAGATCGGTATCACGCTGATCAGCATCCTGACCGGCGTCTATTCCGGCGCGGCATTCGCCGGCCGCTTGGGACATATATTGATCGAGCTCGGGATCCCAACCGCATACGCCGAACGGCTCGCCTTCGGTGGGGTCGTGCTCGTCGTCACGTTCGTTTCGCTCATTCTCGGTGAGCTCGTGCCGAAGCGGCTCGCGCTCCTGCATGCGGAGACGCTCGCGATTTTCGTCGCGCCGATCATGCGAGGGTTCGCGACGATCATGGCGCCTCTCGTCTGGTTGTTGCGCGTGTCGGTGAACGGCGTTTTGAAACTTCTACCGCTGTCTGCCGCACCGCAGGCGGCGGTCACGGAAGATGACGTGCGCGCACTCATTGCGGAAGGCACGCGCGCGGGTGTCTTCCTCGCATCCGAGCGTCGGCTCGTCGAAGGGGTCTTGGCGCTGGCCGATCGCAAAGTCGCTTCGATCATGATTCCGCGGCAGGACGTCGTGTGGCTCGACATCGACGAGCCCTGCGACTCGCTCTGGCAACAAGCGAAGGACAGCGGTCACGCGCGTTTTCTGCTCGCACGCGGCAAGCTCGACAACCTGCTCGGCGTCATCACGCTCGCGAACTTGAGCGAAGCGGTGCATCGCGGTCACATCGATGCGAGTAGAGACATCCTCCCCGCGCTCCACGTGCCCGAATCGATTTCGGCGCTGCAGCTTCTCGATCAGTTTCAGCGCTCGAGCACGCACCTCGCGGTCGTGACGGACGAATATGGAGAGATCGAAGGCATCACGACGCCGATCGATATTCTCAAAGCCATCGCGGGCGAGCTACCCGAGCTCGGCAGTCGCGAACGGCCTGAAGCCCTCGCTCGCGCGGACGGGACATGGCTCGTCGACGGACACTTGCCGATCGAAGAGCTGCAACGCCGTCTCAATCGCCGCGACATGGTCGGGCGCGACTATCACACCGTGGCGGGATTCGTCCTCGCGCGCCTCGGACGCATTCCGAAAGCCGGCGACACGCTCACATGGCGCGATCTGCGCATCGAGATCATGGACATGGATGGCATGCGCATCGACAAGATTCTGCTCACGCGCACCGATAAGCGCGCTCGGGAGGACGTGTAACGTGTGAAGTGTAAGGTGTATCGCCGGAGGGCCTAGTAGCCACACCTGACGTTACACGCTACACGTTACACAGCGTCCGGCCGCGACGGCGGCTCACGTACCGCGACGGCTTCGCGAGGGCGATGCTCCTCTAACCACTCGCGCCAAATCGCGAGCGACACGGCGAGCAGCACTGGGCCGATGAATAGCCCGACGAGGCCGAACGCGAGCACGCCCCCGAGGACGCCGAAGACGACGAGCAAGAACGGCATGCGTGTCGCATTCGAGATCACGAGCGGGCGGACGATGTTGTCCATCCAGCTCACGAGCAACAATCCCCACAACAACAGGCCGATACCGCCACCGACATTGCCGGTGACGAGCATCCAAATGGACAAGCTGCCCCATACGACAGGCGCACCGAACGGAATCAACGCAATCAGCACCGTGATTGCTCCGAGCAGCACAGGCGCTTGCAATCCGAAAATCCAGTAACCGATGCCCGCGACCGCGCCTTGTGCGATGGCACCCAAGATGAGCGCGTAGACGACCGCTTGCGTCGTTGAACCGATCGAGTCGAGATAGTCGCTGACGCGCGGCCCCAAGATACCTTCGAGGATGGCACGCACTTCGCGCAGGACGCGCGGACCGTCGCGAAGCAAGAAGAACATCGACAGCACCGCGAAGAAGAGCTTCGCGACGTTGCGGCCCACACCGCCGATGACGCGGGAGACCTCGACGGAAGACTCTTCCATCAAGAAGACAAATTGCTCGCGCAAGGCGCCGGGGTTCGCTGTGATCTCGTCGAGCATCTGATCGGCCCAGGGGCCGATCCAGGGCAGATCGAGCAGCGCGGGCGGCAACTGCGGATCGGCCGCGAGGAATGCCTGCACCTCGGCGTACGCGGAGAGCGCTTCGACACGCAACAACAGCACGAGCCAGATCAAAGGAATGATGATCGCCAAGGTCACGAGCAGCGTTGTCACTAACGCGGCGACACCTGGCCGTCCGCCGACCCAGCGCAGCACTCGCTGATTCGCCGGCCAACTCACGTACGCGAGGATCGCACCCCAGATGAGCGGCACGAGAAACGGCTGCAGGACACTGAACGTCAGCAGCACGATGCCTGTGATCAGAGCCGCGACGAGTAGCCTCCGGAACCAGGGGGCGGTCGGTAAATCAGCGAGCATTGACGATGACGATCTCATTCGCTTTCGCGGCGGCGCGCGTAGAAGTCGGTCGCGAACGCATTCAGTCGTCGTTCTTCGATTGCGGTGCGCATCGACTGCATCAGGGAAAGATAGTGGTGCAGATTATGAATCGTGCCGAGCCGAGCGGCCAAAATTTCTCCACATTTGTCCAAATGTCGAAGATAAGCCCGGCTGTAATGGCTGCAGGTGTAGCACGCGCA
This sequence comes from Lysobacterales bacterium, assembly GCA_044506405.1. GTDB lineage: Bacteria > Pseudomonadota > Gammaproteobacteria > Steroidobacterales > Steroidobacteraceae > Steroidobacter. The sequence goes on from JBIQKP010000008.1 coordinate 82,872, forward strand.
CGCTTCATCGAGCGGCCGCGTATCCGATTCGTAGCGCGCATTGCGGATCTTGATCACACCTGTGCTCGTGAACAGGTGGCCGTTACGTGCATGTCGTGTCGGCATCACGCAATCGAACATGTCGACGCCGCGGCGTACCGCCTCCACGAGATCCTCCGGCGTGCCGACGCCCATCAGGTAGCGCGGCCGATCGCGCGGAAGCGACGGTTCGATCGCATCGATCACGCGCTCGCGCTCTTCCTTCGGCTCTCCGACGGCGAGACCGCCGATGGCATAGCCGTCGAAGCCGATGTCAGTGAGCCCGGCGATCGACGCTTCGCGCAACGGCACGTACATCCCGCCCTGCACGATCCCGAAGAGCGCGTTCGCGTTCTCGAGCCGATCGAAGTGAGCGCGGCTGCGTGCCGCCCAGCGCAGCGACATTTCCATCGAGGTGCGTGCCTGCGCTTCCGTCGCCGGATACGGCGTGCATTCGTCGAAGATCATCACGATGTCCGAGTCGAGGTCCTTCTGTACCTCCATCGAGCGCTCGGGCGTGAGCATCACGAGGTCGCCATTGACCGGCGAGCGAAAGCTCACGCCCTCCTCCGTGATCTTGCGCAGCGTCGCGAGGCTGAACACTTGGAAGCCGCCCGAGTCCGTGAGAATCGGTCCTTTCCAGTTCATGAAGCCGTGCAGCCCGCCGTGCGCCCGCATGACGTCCATTCCCGGACGCAGCATCAAATGGAATGTATTACCGAGAATGATCTGCGCGCCGAGCCCGACGAGCTCTTCGGGCAGCATCGCCTTGACGGTGCCGTACGTGCCGACAGGCATGAAGGCGGGCGTCTCAACCACCCCGCGTTCGAACACGAGACGGCCGCGGCGCGCGCGATCATCGGTGGAGAGGAGTTGGAACTGCATTTAAGGCTGTGGGCTGTGGACTGTAGGTATGAAACAAGAGACGACGCGTGACGCCAAGCACAGAGGCGGAGTCTCCACCAGGCAAGACGATGCGCCGCGAAATCGAAGGTTCGGGTCCTTTATTCTGGCTACAGCCTACAGCCTACGGTCTACAGCCTTCCACAAACATGGCATCTCCATAGCTGAAAAACCGATAGCGCTCCCGCACGGCATGGCGATAGGCCCCCATGACCGCGTCATAGCCGGCAAAGGCGCAGACCAGCATCAGGAGCGTCGATTCGGGCAAATGAAAGTTGGTGAGCAGCGCGTCGACTGCGGAGAATCGATAGCCTGGGCGAATGAATAGCTGAGTATCGCCCGAGTAAGGCTGCAATCGTCCATCCTGCACGGCCGACTCCAAGCTCCGCACCACGGTTGTGCCGACAGCAACGACGCGTCCACCGCCCGCCCGCGTTTGCTCGATCAGCTCGCACGTGGCCGCATCGACTCGCACACGTTCCGAGTGCATGCGATGTCGATCGAGATCATCGACGCGCACGGGCTGGAACGTGCCGGCGCCGACGTGCAGCGTCACGAAGGCTAAGCGCACCCCCATCGCCGCACAGCGCGCCAACATCGCCTCATCGAAATGTAAGCCCGCCGTCGGCGCTGCGACGGCACCGGGATCTCGCGCGTAGACGGTCTGATAGCGCGCCGCATCAGCCTCTTCGCTCGCCCGCTCGATGTAAGGCGGCAGCGGCATTGACCCGTGACGTTCGAAATAAGCGAGCGGGTCCTCGCTCAGCTCGAGCTCGAACAGATCGTCGTGGCGTTGGATGAAGCGCGCAGTCGATCCGCCCGGCAACGCGATCGGTACGTCAGGTCGGAGGGGTTTGCTCGCATGCACGTGCGCCAAGATGCGCCGCTCACCCAAGACTCGCTCGAGCAAGATCTCGACCTGCCCGCCCGTCGGCTTTGCACCGACGACCCGCGCCGGAATGACGCGCGTGTCGTTGAAGACGAGCAAATCGCCGCTTCGAAGCAGCGAGGGCAACTCCGCGAACGCGAGATCGCGCAGCGCCGCTGTCGGGCCGTTCAGATGGAGCAACCGGCTGCCCGCGCGTGTCGGCGCAGGCCGCTGGGCAATCAACTCGCTCGGGAGGTCGTAATGAAAATCGGCGCGCCGCATCGGGCGCGCACGGTATCAGGAGTCGCGCACGCGCGCGAGCGCGTGCTTACAGCGTAGGGCCTCCGGGAATACCTCGTCCAGGCACCGCTGATACGCCGGCCTCCGGGAGTGCCCGCCGAAACTCGCGTCGGTCGGGCGAATCTTCCGGCACGACGATGTCGAACGTCAGCCGCTTTTTCTGACGCATGACATTCAGCTTCAACTTCTCGCCGCCTTGATAGGAGCTCAGGATCTGAAATGCGTGCGAAGGGCTCGACGGCACGCGCCCATCGATGTCGAGAATGACGTCGCCGTCTTCGAGCTTCAGGCGACTGTCGTTCGGCGCGCGCACGACGAGCAAGCCCTTGTCCGTACCGAAATACTGCCCGAGCTTCGGCGTCATCCCGACGAGCTCTGCGCTACCGAACACACCGTCTGCGCGAAAGAACGCGAACTCCGCGAACTCCGGCCCCCGTCCGATCAACGCGCGTGCACGCGGTCCCACCGTTCCGAACGCAATCATATGATCTCGGACGGGACGCGCGACGAGCTCAGCATCAAGCGTTTTGCCATCGCGACGATAGCGGACCCGAACTTTCTGGTCGGGCTTCACCGTACGCATATGGCCCAACAGCTTCGCATGCGGCTCCTCGCCGCCGTCGCGCGCAAGCTTGTTGCCGTCAATCTCGACGAGCACATCGCCCGGCTTCAATCCCGCTTCGGCCGCCGCACCGCCGGGGCTGACGCTCATGATCTCGACGCCGTCCTTGTGTCGCTCGGGATCCGCGGACAAGGCGATCCCTAAGAAGCCATGCGTTGGAGGCATCGGCGGCAGCGGAGGCGGCGGTATCAGACCGTCCGACAGCGACATGCTGAGCTCCGCAACCTCCCGCGCTGCCTCGCTCAATCGGTTCTGCGCTTGATCGAGCTTGCGCTCGAGCGCCTCTCGCGATTCCGTCGCGTTCGATTCCGTCGCCTTCTTGTCGTCTGCGCTGAGCGCATGGCCTGCGTAGGCCGCAAGGAATAGACAAGCCGTCGTACGCAACACTTTCGAAACGTTCGTTCTCATGCTTCTCACCTCAACGCTAAAACGCTGTCCGCGCCTGCGCATAGCGCACCTTTACGAGCGAATCCATGAGCTCGACCCGTTCTTGCCAAAGCCGCTGCGATTGACTCGGGTCGAGCTCGCCGCCTGCATACGCAAGCTGATAATCGAGCCACTGAACTCGCTCCTCCATCGTGTCGAGCGTCGCCGCCATGCTCACGCGCTCGACGTGCGGCCGCGCCGGCATCGTCTGCAACAGCGCATCGAGCCGCCGTGACCTTTCGATGAGACTCGCGAGATCGACGGTCGTCGACGCCTCGCGCTCGTTCGCCATCGAGGCGAGCGCCTCCGGCACTTCAGTTCCCGTCGTGTTATCGCGATGCGTTGCGATCAGGAGCGTCATCATCGCGACGCTCGCCGCCACCGCGATTCCGATGAGCGCCCGCGCTCGTCGAGCGCCCGATGCGATGGATGCGTTCGATGCGGGCCCCGCCGCGCTCGCGCGCCGTTGAATGTCCGACCACGAAACGGTCGGCTCGAGCAGCGGCAACTCACGCAACCGTTGACGCGTCCGCTCGAGCGATTCGAGCTGCGCGGCACATTCGGCGCAACCCTCGAGATGCGCTCGCCACTCGGCGTCGAAGACGCCGTCGCGAATAGACAATAATTCCTCGGTTCGAAGATGCATGACTACGATCCGCTTCATTCTCCGAGCGCCGCCAGCCGTGCCATCGGCGATGCCCTGCCCGCCGGCTCGCTTGCGACCTCTTCCTCATCGTCCGAACGCAGACCAACTTCGGGACCCAGCGCGTCTCGCAATCGTGCGTGCGCGCGCGCCAACTGGGATTTCGAGAAGCTGATCGTGCGGCCCAACATGCGCGCGATTTCCGCGTGCGTGTATCCCTCGACGTCATACAGCCACACCACGCTGCGAGTGAGCGCAGGCAAGTCGGCGAGCGCTCGTTCGAGGTCCTTGTCGAACTCGATCTCCGAATCGATGCTCGCTTGCAGCGCGATCGGGGCCGCTGCCGCCGAATCATCGTCGAGCGACAGCAAGCTCCGGTGCCACGGCGAGCGCAGGTACATCAAGCATTTGCTGACCGCGATGCTCCGCACCCAGCCGGCGAACGATCCGTCACCCGAATAGCTCCGGATGCTCCGCAGGATCTCCACGAACGTGTCCTGAAATAGGTCGTCAGCTACGGCTGCGCGAGAGATGAGCCGCCGTATGAGCGTGTACACGGGCTGGCGGCACGCTCGAAAAATCGCTTCGTGCGCTTGTGCATCCCCGGCACTGGCCGCTCGGATGACATCGGCAGGAACGTTGAGGGCGTGGAACTGCGACATCGTGGTTCGTTAGATGCGGCAGCGGGCAAAAAGGTCGCAGCAAGCGAGTCCGAGGCCCGACCCCAGCGATGAGCAAGCCCGTTGCGCCGAGGAGCCTATCTCAGCCCGGTCTCCTGCCTGGCGATCACCATCCGCTGGATCTCGCTCGTCCCTTCGTAGATCTCGGTGATCTTCGCGTCGCGGAAGTAACGCTCGACCGGCAGTTCCTTGGAGTACCCCATCCCGGCATGGATTTGAACGGCGGCGTGCGCGCAGAACATCGCGGTCTCGGAAGCGGTGAGCTTCGCGATCGAGCCCTCGAGCGTGTAGCGCCGACCGTCTAGCTTCGACTGCTCTTTCGCCCACGCGGCTCGCAGCGTCAACAAGCGGGCCGCGTCGAGGCGGCATTTCATATCGGCGAGCTTCTGCTGGATCATTTGGAAGCTGCCGATCGGGGCCCCGAACGCCTTGCGCTCCTTCACGTAGCTCAAGGACGCTTCGTAGGCTGCGCGTGCGATGCCTACGGCTTGTGCCGCGATGCCGATGCGTCCCGAGTCGAGCACCTGCATCGCAATCGCAAAGCCTTCACCCTCTTCCCCCAAGCGATTCTCGGCCGAGCAACGATAATCCGTGAGCTCGATCTCACACGTCGCGGAAGCACGGATGCCGAGCTTCGGCTCGGTCTTGCCGCGCACGAATCCCGGTGCGCGTGCGTCGATCACGAACGCAGAAATGCCCCGCGACTTCTTCTCGGGATCCGTGACCGCGAAGAGCAGCAGGAAATCCGCGACCGGTCCCGAGGTGATCCAGGACTTCTTGCCGTTGATGACATAGTGCGTGCCGTCGGAGGAACGCACGGCCCGCATGCGCATGTTCGCGGCATCGGAGCCGGACTGAGGCTCCGTGAGTCCATACGCGCCGATCGCTGCACCGGAGGCGATCGGTCGAACGAACTTCTGCTTCTGCGCTTCGGTCCCGAAGCGGAGAATGCCGCCGCAGTAAAGCGAATTGTTCACAGAGACGATCGTCGAGTGAGCCGCATCGGCCGCTGCGATCTCCTCCATCAGCAAGGCATAACTGATCGCATCCAATCCGGCCCCGCCGTATTCCTCCGGCACCTCGACGCCCATGAAGCCAAGCTCGCCGGCCTTGCGGATCGTCTCGAAGGGGAACTCACCCGACGCATCGAATTGCGCAGCGATCGGCGCGACCTCTCCCTGAGCGAATTCGCGCGCGGCGGACTGCATCATCTGCTGCTCGTCGCTCAACTGGAAATTCATGAATCTCTCCGTACCCGCGACCCATCTGACCCTTACGTAACACCTTACACCTGTTCGCCGGATCAGATCAGTTGGGAGCCGACGCGCTACAAGTGGACTTACGCGAGACGATTCCGCCGTCTATACTTGCGCCCCCTCGCCGGTGTGGCGGAACTGGTAGACGCGCCGGACTCAAAATCCGGTTCTGGCAACAGAGTGTGGGTTCGATTCCCTCCACCGGCACCATTCTTTAAGAAGCGGTTAGCGGTCGGCGGTTAGCGGTTGGTTCAGAAGCGCTGCCGTTGGCCCTGCAATTTGCAGTCGATGTCTTCCTAACCGCTAACCGCCAACAGCGACCTCTTCCTCTCAAATGAAGTTCTGCTCTGTTTGCGGTCAGCCCGTCACGATCAAGGTCCCGGATGGCGACCATCTACCGCGTTTCGTTTGCACAGCGTGCGGCACGATCCACTACGAGAATCCTCGGATCATCGCGGGCTGCGTGATCGAGACGGAAGGCAAGATCTTGTTATGCAAGCGGGCGATCGAGCCCCGCCTCGGCTACTGGACGATCCCCGCGGGGTTCATGGAGAACGGCGAGTCGGTGCAAAACGCCGCGGCCCGAGAGGCCATCGAGGAAGCGCTCGCGCATGTGCAGATCGGCTCGTTGCTTGCGATCGTCAACGTGCTCCACGCGAACCAAGTGCACATCATGTTTCGCGCCACGCTCTTGAGCCCCGCCTTCGGCGTCGGGCCCGAGAGCTTGGAGACGGCGCTCTACGAAGAGCGCGACATCCCCTGGTCGGAGATCGCCTTCTTGAGCGTGGAGTTCGCGCTACGGCGGTACCTCGAGGATCGACGCGAGGGTCGCGAGCGGATGCATTTCAAGGACATCGACGCGCGAGCGCAGAGCTCGGACTGAGCCGTGCGGGGATTCGCAAAACTGTCACCGTGACTCGAGCCGCGCCTCGCTTCTCCACCCGTGGTTTGGCACAATTACAGACCCACAATGATTGACTCTGCGGCCCCTTCGACCGCCACCTACATTCGACCTTCCGGAGCTTGCCGATGACCTTCGTCGTCACCGAAAACTGTATCAAGTGCAAATACACCGACTGCGTAGAGGTCTGTCCGGTCGACTGCTTCCATGAAGGTCCGAACTTCCTCGTCATCGATCCCGATGAGTGCATCGATTGCACGCTGTGCGAACCGGAGTGCCCGGTCGAAGCGATCTATTCGGAGGAAGAGCTACCGGCAGGCCAGGAGCAGTTCAAGCAGATCAACGCGGAGCTCGCGAAGTCGTGGCCCGTCATTACGGAGAAGAAGCCTGCTCCGGAAGACGCGAAAGAATGGGAAGGCAAGTCGGATAAATTGAAGCTGCTCGAGAAGTAGCGAGCAGCGCTCAAGGGATCGCGGTTAACCGGCCCAACTAACCGCGAACGGCTCGCCTCTAGTTGGCACTCGCCTGAGCTCGCAGCTCATCGAGCTGCTGCTTCATCTCACCGGGCGGCAGATAGCCGCCGATGTAGTCGCCATTCATCGTGAAGATGGCAGGCGTGCCGCGGACCCCAAGCTGCTCGCCTAACGCAAACTGCTTCGCGACCGGCGTCTTGCAACTCGGCGCCGTCACGTTCTCGCCGCGCTTCGCCTTTGTAATCGCCGCCTTGCGGTCCTGCGAGCACCATACAGCTTCCATCTTGCGCCAATCCTGCGTGTCCGGCCCCGCACGCGGATAGGCCATGTACCGCACGCGCACGCCGAGTTTCGTGAGCTGTTCGATCTCGCTATGGAGCTTGCGGCAATAGCCGCAGTCGACGTCGGTGAAGACTGTGATCGTGTGCTTCGGAGTGCTCGTCGGCGAGAACACGATCATGTCGCGCTCATCGAGTTTCGCGAGCGCCACTCGCCGCTCCGCCGCACGCGCTTGCTCTGTGACATTGACCCGGGTATCGATCTCATACATGTCGCCCGTGATCACGTACTTGCCGTCCGCGCTCACGTAGGCGCTCTCGGCGCCGATCCGGATTTCGTAGATCCCCTTGATCTTCGACGGGCGCACGTCCTCAACCTTGAGGTCCGGGAACTTCGCCGCGATCGCTGCTCGCGGATCGGTCGTTGTGGCCGGTTCGGCGGCGTAAGCGGACACGCTCGCCAAGACGAGCACAGCGGACAAGAACAGGCGGTTCATCGACACTCCCAGGGCGGATTCGCGAGACTGCGAGCCATTGGACGCTCGAGCGGCCCAACGGTTCAGTCCGCGCAGTCTAACGCAAGCGGAAGCGGATAGCGGTCAAGGGGCGTGGGGCGTCCGCTAAAGAAAGAACGAGCGCACGCGCGCTTCGACGACCCGCTAACCTCGGGGATGATGCTGCGCGTGAAGTTCCTTCATGCGCTCACGCGCCACGTGCGTGTAGATCTGCGTGGTGGACAGATCGCTGTGTCCGAGCAGCATCTGCACGACGCGCAAGTCCGCACCGTGGTTGAGCAGATGCGTCGCGAACGCGTGCCGCAGCGTGTGGGGCGACAGCGCCTTTTGTACGCCTGCCTTCTGCGCGTAGCGCTTGATGATGTGCCAGAACGCCTGGCGCGTCATGCGATCGCCGCGGCGAGTCGGGAACAGGTAATCGGTCTGGCGCTCCAGCAGAATCTCGAGCCTCGGGCCGCTCATGAACTTGTGCAGCCACTCGAGCGCCTCTTCTCCAAGCGGAATCAAGCGTTCGCGATCGCCTTTGCCGACGATGCGCAGCACGCCCTGATTCATGTTCAGCTGATTCGACTTCAGGTTCACGAGCTCCGATACACGCAGCCCCGTTGCGTACAGGACTTCGAGCATCGTGCGATCGCGATGGCCGAGCGGATCTTCGATCTGAGGCGCATTCAAGAGCGCCTCGACTTCTTCTTCCGTCAACGACTTCGGCAGCGAACGGCCGATCTTCGGCATCGCAATCTGCGCGGTCGGATCTTCTTTGAGGGCACCATCTCGCAGGAGATAGCGATAGAAGCGGCGGAAGCTGGAGAGTTGTCGAGCCGTCGATCTCGGGCGAGCGCCCGATTCGACGCGCCATGCAATGAAGGCGAGCAGGTCCGCTCGCTTCGCGGCGACGCTCGAGCCGCCGCGGGCTTGTAGCCAACGGTCGAGCGCGGTCAGGTCCGCGCGGTACGCCGACAAGGTGTTCGGCGAAAGACCGCGTTCCATCCATACTGCGTCGAGAAAACGGTCGATTGCGGCCAGAGACGGGGTCTCCGGCGTGTCATCGTTCGTCCTCGAGTAAACTGTCGCTTTAGTAACGGTGCTCATCGTGTGCTGTTCTGCGTGGTGTCGGTTCGGCTTCGCCGCACCCACCCCATGCGCGAGTGTCGGAAGTATGCGGAGGGGGTCCGAAGCCGGGCGTGACAGTTATCACAGAACCCCGCCGGGCATTACATAAAGAGAACCAGTTCACAGAAAATGGCCCGCTGCTTGTTCTTCGCACATCGCATTCAGCTAAAAACTGTTCATCAATGCCCCTATTCCTGAAGCACTTGCTCCGCGAGATCGTGCACATCTGCTACGGCCTCTACGCCGTTGTCGTGTTCATCGTGCTGAGTTTGCTCGCGTTTCCGCTCGTGCTCCTGCCCTTTCGCATCGAGACGCGCCGGCAGATCGCTCATGTCACCGGCCATCTCTTCTTCAAGATCGCCGGCATTCGCGTTCGGCTTCTGGATGCGCAACTCTTGCCTTCCGGCCCCTGCGTCGTCGTCGCGAACCACGCTAGCTACCTGGACGGCGTGGTGCTCAAGGCGTCGTTGCCGGCGCGCTTTTGCTTCGTGATCAAAAAGGAAGTGAGCCGGATTCCGATCGCCGGGATGCTGCTTCGCCGAATCGGTTCGGAGTTCGTCGATCGATTCAACCGGCACGCGGGCGGCATGGATGCGCGGCGTCTGCTCAAGGCTGCCGACGCCGGCCAGGCCCTCGCGTTCTTTCCAGAAGGCACCTTTATTGCGGAACCGGGCGTAGGCAAATTCCATACGGGTGCTTTCGCAATCGCCGCGCGAACGAAGCTTCCGGTTGTGCCGGTCTGTATCCGCGGCACGCGCGATATCCTTCCGAGCACGCGCTACATCCCCCGCCCTGGTCGGATCGACATCCAAGTCCTCCCCCCCATCTCGATGGAGGACAGCGCGAGCGCTGAAGCCGTCGCGGCCGCACGCGATCTCGCCCGCGCCCGCATCCTTGCCGTGCTCGACGAGCCTGACCTTAGTGCCAAAGAGGATGTGAGCGCGCTCGAAGTTCGCGGGCCGTAGCTCGGAGCGATCTCCTCGCGACCCAGAACGTTCTCGCGGCGAAAGAAGTCCCAGTTCTATTTGGATCATTGCGCTCGCACTTCTGCTCTGGCGCCGCGTTCACCGCAATTTCGCGCGACAGTCATTCTTGATCGCGAACGAACGGCACCGAGCCGTTGCATACAGCGGACCTGAGAACGTGTGCACCAGTGGCGATGCTCGAAGCGCCTTCCTATACTCGTCGCAGTACGGAGGTGATAGAGAGGACCTATGAATTTGTTCGAAACGGTCGACAAGCTCGGACACGAACAAGTCGTCTTCTTCCATCACCGCGAGTCGGGCTTACGCTGCGTCATCGCGATTCACAGCACATTGCTCGGCCCCGCGTTCGGCGGTCTCAGAATGTGGCCTTATGTCAGCGAAGCCGACGCGGTGCGCGATGTGCTACGCCATTCGCGCGGGATGACATACAAAGCCGCCATCGCAGGACTCGATGTCGGCGGCGCGAAGGCAGTGTTGCTCGGCAATCCGGAAACCGACAAGAGCGAGGCGCTCTTTCGCGCACTCGGACGCTTCATTCATTCGCTCGGGGGGCGGTACATCGCGAGCGAAGATGTCGGCACGAATGCCGATGACATGGAGCTGATCGGGCTCGAGACGCCATACGTCGTCGGCGCACACGAAGGTAACGACGGCAGCGCGGATCCTTCCTACGCGACGGCGCTCGGCACGTTGCACGGCATTCGCGCATGTCTCGAGTTCAAGTACGGGCATTCTGAGTTGAGCCGCGTCAGCTTCGCCGTTCAAGGCGCGGGCCAAGTCGGATTTCACTTGGTGAAGCTCCTGCGCGGCGAGAATGCGAAGGTCTTCGTCACCGACATCGCGGAAGATCGCGTCGAGCATGTCGTGAAAGAGTTCGGCGCCGAGCCGGTGCCGATGTCACAGATCTATGACGTGGATGCGACAGTGTTCTCGCCCTGCGCGCTCGGTGCAGTCATCAACGAAGACACGCTCCCGCGCCTCAGATGCAAGATCGTCGCGGGTGGCGCTAACAACCAGCTCGAATCCGACGAGTTGGGAACGGAGCTCGACCGGCGCGGCATCCTGTATGCACCGGACTACGCGATCAATGCCGGAGGGCTCATGAGCAGCGCGCTCGCGCTGCAGGGCGTGAGCGAAGCGCGCGCGCAGCGCTATGTCGTGCGGATCTACGAGATTATTTCGCGCATTCTAGAGCTCGCCGGTCGAGAGAAGATTCCTACGTGGCAGGCGGCACAGAAGCTTGCAGAGGCGCGTCTCACCTCGATCAGCCAGACGAAGCTCTCTTACGTGGGCGCGCCTGGAAACTAATCGAGCGGCACCGAATCGAATCATCGCATTCCGCGCGACCGTCGCGATGCGAGCATAGGCAGGACCAGTCATGAGCGAAGACGTCTACATCGTTGCAGCCCGCCGCACACCAATCGGCGCGTTCCAAGGCGCGCTGAACGGTGCGACGGCACCACAACTCGGCGCTGCGGCCGCGCGCGCAGCGATCGATGCAAGCGGCGTGGCCGCGGATCGAATCCAAGAGACGATCCTCGGTTGCGTCCTGATGGCCGGCATCGGTCAAGCGCCTGCCCGACAAGCAGCGCTCGGTGCGGGTGTACCTCAACAAGTGCCCGCTACCACGGTCAACAAGATGTGCGGATCAGCGTTGAAAGCGTTGATGATGGCGAGCGATGAGATTCGCGCGCGCTCAGCGGACATCATCCTCGCAGGCGGCATCGAATCCATGTCGAATGCGCCGTACTTACTGCCGAAGGCGCGCAGCGGCCTACGAATGGGCCACGCCGAGCTGCTCGATCACATGTTCTTCGACGGCCTGCAGAGTCCTTTCGATGGGCAGCTCATGGGTTTCTTCGCCGATGCCACCGCGAAGAAATACGGCTTTACGCGCGAGCAGCAAGACACGTTTGCCGCCGAATCGGTACGCCGTGCGCTGAGCGCAGTCGAATCCGGCGCATTCGAAACCGAGATCGCGCCTGTCACGGTCAAGGAGCGGAAAGGCGACAAGGTCATCACGAAGGACGAAACGCCGTTCACGTGCGACATCGCGAAGATCCCGAAGCTCAAGCCGGCCTTCAATAAGGACGGCACTGTCACGGCCGCGAGCTCATCGTCGATCTCAGACGGTGCGGCGGTCGCCATTCTCGCGAGCGAGCGCGCTGTCAAAGAGCACGGTCTCAAACCCTTGGCCCGCGTCGTCGCGTATACGAGCCATGCACAAGCACCCGAATGGTTTACAACGGCGCCCGTCGGCGCGATGCGTTCGGTGCTCGATCGTGCGGGATGGCGCGCATCGCAGGTGGATCTTTTCGAGATCAACGAAGCGTTTGCCTGTGTCGCGATGGCAGCGATTCACGATCTCGAGCTCGATCACGCGAAGGTGAACGTCAATGGCGGCGCGTGCGCGCTCGGTCATCCGATCGGCGCGACAGGTGCGCGCATCATGACCACACTCCTTCATGCCCTCAAGAAACGTAATCTAAAGCGCGGCGTCGCATCCCTCTGCATCGGTGGCGGGGAAGCGACGGCGATGGCCGTGGAACTGGTGTGACTAGCGCTCAAGCGCTGATGGGCGTATCAGGCGAGATACCCGCGACCTCATAGCCACGTTTGAAGTCGCGGACGTGCTTCGACATCCATCGGCGCGCCTCATCCGCATTCTTCTCGCGTACCGACGCGATGATTCTTCTTTGCGCATCCGTGATGCGTGAGCGCGCTTGCGGTACCGTGTCGATCATGCGCGCCAACGAAGGCGCGAGCGCGCGCGTGAGCGACTGCTTCGCGAGCACCAACACTTGGTTCCGCGCTGCCGCCCCGAGCAACTCGAAGAAGCGACCGACGATTTCCACCGCATGCGGATCGCCTTTCGGTGATGCCTTGAACGCTTCGTGTGCGCCGATGAGCGCATTCAAGTCGGCTTGCGTGCGACGCACGGCTGCAAGCGCCGCGACTTCGGGCTCGATCACCATCATCGCTTCCCACACCGCAACGAACGTGACGTCGTGCAGCACGAGCGCGTGACGCATGCCGGACGCCACCTGGGAGGCGGCCGGGCGACTCACGACCATTCGTTTCGCACCTGGCGGGCGTTTGATCAAGCCCGCGCTCTCGAGCCGCCGCAATGCTTCCCGCACGGTAGAGCGATGCACTCGAAACTGCTGAGCAAGCTCCGTCTCGGGCGGCAAAGGCTCGCCCGCGCGTAACTCTCGCGCGAGGATCTTCGACTCGATCGCCGCCGCAACGCGGGTATACGCGGGTTCGCGATCGACTGGCTCGAACAACGGTGGAGCGGGTGCGTTCTGCTGCATCGCAGTCGCAGACGGAGCCGCCGCGGCGCGGCGCGAGCGGGCTTGAACCACGGATTTTTCTCTCGTTGACACTTGGTCGGATTGTCGGACAATAGGCCAACTTTAACAAGCCATCGAGGCAGGGCTCGACCAGCGCCCTGCCCTCATCGCTGGAGCTTCCTATGGAAGATTTCGACTTCGGATTGGGCGAAGACATCGATGCACTTCGCGCGAGTGTCGCGCAGTTCGCGAGCGATCGCATCGCACCACTCGCGGCCGACATCGACAGAGACAATCGCTTTCCTCGCGAGCTCTGGCCGCAGATGGGCGAGCTCGGCTTGCTCGGCATCACCGTCGAGGAATCGTTCGGCGGCGCCGGGCTCGGCTATCTCGCGCACGTCGTCGCGATGGAAGAAATCAGCCGCGCATCGGGCTCAGTTGGTCTCTCTTACGGTGCGCATTCGAATCTGTGCGTGAATCAAATTCGTCGCTGGGGAACCGAGACTCAGAAGCAGCGCTTTCTGCCCAAGCTCATTTCGGGCGAGCACGTCGGTGCGCTCGCGATGAGCGAGCCCGGCTCCGGCTCGGACGTGATCAGCATGCGCACGCGCGCGGATCCTCGCGGCGATCACTACGTGCTGAACGGCACGAAGATGTGGATCACGAACGGTCCTGAAGCGGACGTCGTAGTCGTCTATGCGACGGTGAATCCCGAGCTCAGGGCGCGCGGCATCACGGCTTTCATCATCGAACGCGGGATGCCGGGGTTCAGCTCCGCGCAAAAGCTCGACAAGCTCGGCATGCGCGGTTCAGACACGTGCGAGCTCGTCTTCGAGAACTGCAAAGTACCCATCGAGAACGTCCTGCACAAAGAAGGGCTCGGCGCGGAGGTCCTGATGAGCGGGCTCGACTACGAGCGTGTCGTGCTTGCGGGCGGACCGCTCGGCATCATGCGCGCGTGTCTAGACAACGTACTGCCCTACGTGCGCGAGCGTAAGCAGTTCAATCAACCGATCGGGACGTTTCAGCTCATGCAAGGCAAGATCGCCGACATGTACACGACGATGAATGCCTGTCGAGCCTACGTGTACTCCGTCGCGACCGCATGCGATCGCGGCCGCGTGACGCGCTTCGATGCGGCCGGATGCATTCTCTACGCTTCGGAACACGCCACGTTGATGTCCCTCCAGGCTATCCAGGCGCTCGGCGGAAACGGCTATATCAACGAGTACCCGACCGGTCGGCTGCTGCGCGATGCAAAGCTGTATGAGATCGGCGCAGGCACGAACGAAGTTCGCCGCATGCTGATCGGCCGTGAGCTCTTCGAGGCGATTGCATGATTCCGACGCGCATCGACCCAAGCTCCGAGAGCTTTCATCTCAATGCTTCGTACATGCGCGCGCTTGCGGATGAGCTGCGTCAGCGTGTGGAGATCGCTGCACGCGGTGGCGGCGAGGACGCGCGACGTAAGCACACCGAGCGCGGCAAGCTCCTGCCGCGGGATCGCGTCGCGTCGCTCCTCGATCCCGGCACGCCGTTTCTCGAGCTCTCGCCGCTCGCAGCGGAGGACATGTACGATGGCAGTGCGCCCTCTGCGGGCATCATCACAGGCATCGGCGAGATTCATGGCTCGCGCGTCATCGTCGTAGCGAACGACGCCACAGTGAAGGGCGGCACTTACTTTCCCATCACGGTGAAGAAGCACCTGCGCGCACAAGAAATTGCGGCGGAGAATCGCCTGCCCTGCGTCTATTTGGTCGACTCCGGCGGCGCGTTCCTGCCGATGCAGGACGAGGTGTTCCCAGATCGCGATCATTTCGGCCGCATCTTCTACAACCAGGCACGCTTATCCGCCGACGGCATCCCGCAAGTCGCCGTCGTCATGGGTTCGTGCACGGCTGGCGGTGCGTACGTGCCGGCAATGTGCGACGAAGCCATCATCGTCAAACGCCAGGGCACGATCTTTCTTGGCGGGCCGCCGCTCGTCAGAGCAGCAACCGGAGAGATCGTCGATGCGGAGTCGCTCGGCGGCGGCGACGTGCACACTCGAATCTCCGGCGTCGCGGATCATCTCGCCGACGACGACGCGCACGCGTTGAAGCTCGCGCGCGAAGCGATGCGACATCTCGCGCGCCCGCACCAACCTTGGCTCGATCGCATGGAGAGCCGTCCACCGGCGCACGACCCGCAGGAGCTGTACGGGATCGTACCGCGCGACACACGTTATCCATTCGACGTGCGCGAGATCATCGCGCGCATCGTCGACGGCTCCGACTTTCACGAATTCAAAGCGCTCTACGGCAAGACACTCGTCTGCGGGTTCGCGCACATCGACGGCTACCCGGTCGCGATCGTCGCGAACAACGGCATCCTCTTCTCCGAGTCCGCGCTCAAAGGCGCGCACTTCGTTCAGCTCGCGAATCGTCGCGGCGTGCCGCTCGTCTTCTTGCAGAACATCACCGGCTTCATGGTCGGCAAGAAGTTCGAGCACGGCGGCATCGCCAAGGATGGCGCGAAGATGGTCACTGCCGTCGCCTGTTCGCGCGTCCCGAAGTTCACCGTCATCATCGGCGGCTCGTTCGGCGCCGGTAACTATGCGA
>JBIQKP010000172.1:0-3248 GCA_044506405.1 Lysobacterales bacterium
GCGTGGGCAGCGCCGTCGACTGGCGCGGACTTAGAAAGGTCGCTCGAGCACTGACGCTCGAGGCTGCAGCGGACGCTGCATCAGGTTATTCGGTGCGCTTGCAGATCTCGCCGAGAATCGAGATGCCGACGTTCTCATCCACGTTGTGCCGCGCCTGAAGAGCCGCGAGCGCAGCGAGCGGATACTCATCTCGTCTGATCAACTTGCGCAAGGTCGCCCGCTCGCTGGCACCAAGCCGATCGACGAACTTCGTCGCGTACTGCTTATCGATCATGGGCCATTGGCGCGCGATCCGTTTGTTCGCGATCTGCTCACGCGTGGGACAGGGATGAGCGAGCTGAAACCATTCGCCCTCGAGCCTCATGTAAAAGTCGCGCTGCACCCAACGCCTGAACATGCCGAGACCGCAGCTGTTCGGCAGCGCCTGTTCGTACGCGATCGTCAGGATGTGCGTGGCCTCCATCTTCGATGGATCGACGTCGCCGAACACATAGTTCTTCGGCAATGGCACCACGTCATACCATGCCTTCTCGGGAATTCCGTCCATCGACAAGAACGCATAGCGATGGTCCTCGCCCGAGGCGTTCCAACAGGCGAACGTGCCTTCAGGATAGACATCCGCCATGAGCGACCAGTCGCCCGTCGCGAACCCCTCGCGGCTCGCCTTCTTGATGTCGTCGATGATGAGATCGAGCGCCGCGGCTTGCGTCGGGGAGAGGCTGAGGCTTTGCGCGCTGACGGGACCGACGGCGAGCACGCAGAGGATTGCGACGACGCACGCGACGGGCGTGAGGCACAGAGCCCATCGTGCAAGAGGGCGTCGGGCATCAGTCGCCATCACGCTGAGGAAAGCTACACCGCGCAAAGGAGGGTCCCTCGTTGCTGGTTGGGTGCTGATGATACGACAACACCCTCATCCCGTCGTTCGGGCACCCGACGCCGACTTCGGCGCGATGAACCGGGGTGGTCGGATGTACCCGGGCGCGGCGCAGCGGGTCACGTCAGAGAATCTGCCTCAGAAGACAGCGTAAACGAGACTCCCCAGCAGCAACCCCTTTAGCGCGCAGTAGGCGTTGCGGTTCGACGGCTCCAGGCGCTTCGCCCCGGTTCTCGGCGCGGTGAATGTACGTTTCATCGCGCTCACGGCCGCGTCAGCGAGTAAGGTATAAAGATGACTGGGGAGTGGAGAAGGACTCATCACGACGTGACTATCGAACAACGGAATCGGCACGCTCGCTCTCTGAGCTCCTGGCGTCTATCGTTCGTCGCGGCCTGCGCCGCTGCGTCCTCGCTCGCCTGGCACGATGCGCTGCCCGCCGATGTCAGCGGCTCGATACGCTTCGGCGACGAAAACTTCGAGCTCGACGTTCGGACCACAGATTCGTTGCTCCCGCTCGATGCGCGCGGCTGCAACAACTTCGACCTCTCGTTCCTCCCCGGCACACCCACCGCGAAGATCGAGCTTCGCAGCGCTAGGGGCGCCGCGATCGGCACTGCCGGACCCTCCAAGATCATCGAAGTCAGAACCTGCAAGGCCGAGCGCTATCGCACGGAGCTCGTCTTCGCCGGGCCGACGGCCATCACGTGGCACCCTGAGGCCGATGAATCAATCGGTACGAAGAAGGTCCGCTACACCGCGACCGTCGCACCCGTTGAGATTCGGTTCGATCCTCCGGTCGATCTGACGATCTTCGATCAGAACAAGCGCACTCGACCGATCAGAGTGACGGACGTCGCGCACGCAACGGTCCAAGGCGGAGCGCAACTCGCCTTCCACTCCGATGCGCTGCATTTCCAATCGGCAGGCGCAACGATCCGCAGGGAAGGCGGTTTTACGGGATCGGATCTGTTCTCCCTGACTGCGGACGGCAGGCCGGTCTCGCCGCCTGCGATCGGCCGCGGGACCGAGATCGCACTCGATGCGAATCCAACTGAGCCGACAGCGCTCAGCCTCTACTATCCATTGCGCGGCCCTCATGTTCTCGCATTCTTCAAAGACGAGACGCAGGGAGTCGCTACGCCGCTCGCGAGCCTTCGCATCGACGGTGTACAGCAATTCACGCCGACGCTCACGGTCGTTCGTGCGGACGCATTGACGCTCGAGCGTGGCCCCTTCGATTTCGTCGCCGGCGGGGACAAGTCCATTGGCGGTTCGCTTGCACTCGCGATCGGCGGCACGGGGGTCGAAGTTCGCGATGTGCAAATCGAGAGCGCGCATGCGGAGCTGACCTTCGGCAAGGACGCGGATGGCACACGCGAAGTGAGCTACAGGAGCGTGCCCGGCGGCGCGCAATTCGAAGTGCCGTTTCGGGTGCAGATCCCGAATGCATGGAAGCCTGGCGAGCATACGGTGGCCGCCAATGTTTCGAGTGAAGGCGGGCTGCGACAGCAGATCCCGCTCACGGTGCACGTCGTCGATCGGCACAGCACGACGAGAATCGCGGTCCTTGCGATCCTGGCGATCATCGTCATCGCGCTCGGTGCGCGAGCCGTCGCGAAGCGGCGTAAAGCGCAGTCTCGAGAAGCCGCCGTTCGCTCGCACTTTATCCAGCAACACTACGACGACTACGCTCGCTATCGAGAACGTGTCGAAGGGCTGCTCGCTGCCGATTCACCGGAGTGGGCGGACGTCGAACAACTGCTCCGTGAATTCGTCGGCGCGAAACTCCACACGGGCCTCCCGCCAGCGCAGTGGCACGCAATCAACGAGGCTGCCAAAGCGCGCAAAGCCCGCGAGACGCTCCAAGCACTGGAGCGCGCGCTCGCGCGCTTCGACGCGTGACGTTGCTTGCGTCGCGGCGCTTCGAGAACAAAAAGATTTCCACGCAGAAGGGCAGAGACGCTGAGGTCAGAATAGAAAGAAAAAGGATCTCTTTCTCTTCCGATCTCCGCGCCTTCGCGCCACTGCCTCTCCGCGAGAGCATTTCTCGTCGATGCGAAGGTTCGGATGGATCCCCGCCTACGCGGGGACGACGCACAATGCTGTCTCGGAGAACGCGGCGAGCGCGATCATTTCACGCGCTTGGGATTCTGCATCGCGTCCATCATCGCGGCATTGTAGTTGCCCGCCGGTGATTGCGCGTTGAGCGCGGATTCCAACGCCGAGTTGATCGCCGATACCTTCGAAGATGACGCGCCTTGCAGCTTGTGTGCGGCCTCGGACTCGCCGGCGTACATGAGCTTCGACGCCTTCTCCTTGAACGCGACCGCTTCCTTCGTCCAATCGGCGCACGCCTTCTCGATCGCGC
>JBIQKP010000060.1:0-22095 GCA_044506405.1 Lysobacterales bacterium
TGCATTGCTTATCAGACGAAGATAACACGCACGACCCGCTCTCCGTTCCATCGGATCCTCGCCGGAACGCGCACTGCTCTCGGAAGCGAGACCTACGCGATGGCGGGTCTTCTTATTGATACTGATACTGCGAGAAGCGAGGATCCATCCAACGTCGGATGGACCCTCGCTCACGCATCGCCTTCGTGGGGACGAGGGGCGAAACTCAAGCGTGCTCAGCCGACCGAACTGCTCGTCCGGTCCTAGAAGTTCACGCTGTCGATATAGATCGTTCCGTTGTAGCTGCCGGAGGTCGTGATCTCGACGCCGAGCGATGACAGGAGCGCGGCGTTCGTGGGCACTTGCACGGTGATCGTGTTCCATGCGTTCTGACGAAGCGCGCTCGCCGCCTGCCAATGGCCTGTCCATCGCCAACCGCCTGCCGCACCTTGCAGCACGAACGGTTGAATCGACGCGAGGCGCGCACCGCTAGGGATGAAGATCCTGAAGGTCACCGTATCGCCGGCCTTTGCCGCCGGATTCGCCACGCGCGCCATTGCGGAACCTGAGCCGTTGATGCGAACCGCGAGTGAGCTCGCGCCCGCATACTTCTGCGCCGTCGAGCGTGAGACGCTCGCGATCGGCGCGCCGGACCGCTCCCAGCCCTGCGCGTCGGCCTCGAAGTTGTAGTCCGTCGCATCCGCCGGCGGCGGCGGCGTGGTCGGCGGCGGTGTCGATCCCGAACCGGAAGGAATCGCAAGTCCACCCGCCCGCAAAAATGCGCCCGCGCGGCTTTTCATGAAGAGCTGTCCATCCGTGTAGACATCATTGCCGTACGAGCTTTGCCCGCCCGTGCCCGCACCGAACAGCAGGCCGAATACGCCGCTCGACGCAAACTTCTCGAGGTGTGCGATGTGATTCGTGCCGAAGAAGTACTCGGGCCGATTGTCTTTGTAGCCTTCGCGCGGCCCGCCGTTGTTGTAGACGTTCAAGTGGTTCGAGTTGCCGAGCGGGATCTGCCACAGCAGCCAACGCTTCGAGGACTTCACGTTCCATAAGCGCAGCCACTCGGCGTAGCGATTGAAGCTCTTCGAGTTGATCGAAGCGGAGTCGGAGGCGTCCCACCACCGATCGACGCCTTGATTGAGCCGATAGAAATCCGCGTCGCGATCGAGCGGATCGCCGACGAGAAAATCGAACGTCGCGCCGGTCTGATTCGCCGCCAAGCCGAGCGGGGCAAGAAAGCTGTAGACCTTGTCGACTTCAGGTTGCAGCGGATCCGTCACGGAGTAATGAGCGATGTCCTTGCCGCTCGCCCAACCGGAGATGTGCACGCCCAGCACGACGTTGTTGGCGCCAATTGCCTTGCGGAGTTGCAGGAATGCGAGACCCCAACCGGCGACAGTGTTCGGCAATCCGGCAAGCTCCGGCACTCCGGATGCCGCGACGGCCGCGTAGGCGTTCGGATTCTGGTTCGATTGCTGCTGCAAGAATGCGAATCCGTCCGCTTCGAGCATCACGATGACGGGGCGATTGAACTCTTTCGCACGCTGCATGAGCAGCTTGAAGTCGCCGAAGTACGTGGCCATCGTGCTGGCGCTCTGCGCCTTCTGCAAGAACTGCCCTTCGCCGCCGCCCGGCTCGCCATTCATCTGATAGAACTGAACCGCTGGGATGAAACCGCCTGCGGCGCATTCGTTGAAGAAGCTCGTCGCCATGGAGCCGTCGTGCGAGCCCCAACCCCAGTTGTTCGCCCAGCCTTTGACGAAGTAGGCGTAGCGCACATCCCACGGCACTGCGCTATCGCGTAGCCAGGTGCCACCCCACTGCTCGAACAATCCCACCAACATGCGCGACGGGAGACCGGATGGCACCGCGCCTTGCGGCGGAGTGATCGCCGCATTCAGATCGTTCGTCGCTGTGCCGATGAAGCACACGAGAACGAGAGCGAGCAGTGATTTTTTCATCGCGCGAATCCCCATCAACGATCGCGCGAGAATACGCGGCGCTCGCTTACGGGCAAGCTGTCTCACAATCGCGCCGTGAGGCGATTGCTTCAGTGAATCACTCGATGTTCGTGCGAGTAGTTTGGAGTCGCGGTGCGTCGGGTCAAAACCCGACCTACAAGTTCAGAACCAGTTGTAATTGAAGCTGACGCTGATGCGCACTTTCTTCGATGGGTTGGGTGCAACCTCGTGGCGCAGCCAACTCTCGAACAGCAGGACGTTGCCGGCTTCCGCAGGGAAGCTCACCCACGGACGATGATCCGTATGCGCATCGGCCCGGCGAGGCGGCGCCGCCATGAAGCGATCGAGCCGCGGGTCTTCGAACTTCAATGCGGAACTGCCCTTCGGCGTTTGCACGTAGTAGGTGCCGCTGATCGTCGCGAGCGGGTGAAGGTGCAGCCCGTGAACGACGCCTTGCGGCATGATGTTCACCCAACAATCCGTCATCGTGAGCTCGCGACCGGTCAGATCGAGCTCGAGCGCACGCGCGAAGGCCGCGACGTGGCGATCGAGCTTGCGGCGAAGCGAGTCGAACGTCGGCGAGATCTCGTGCATGCGGCTCACTGAGCCGTAGGATGTGTAACCGCCGGGGTAATTCTTCGCGGACCAGCGCTTCCCCGCCGCGTCATCTTGCTCGAGTTGCTGGCACTCACGCAGTAAACGATGATTGAATGTGCGCCAGTCGCCTGCCTGCAGGCGACGAGAATAAACAAGCGTGGGGAAGAGCGCTCGAACGGTCATGGTGCATTTTATGAGTCTCGCGCTCGAAGCGACAATCATTCTGCATGAGGTCATCGCATGAATACTGCGCCCGGGGTCGCTAGACGGGTCTCCGGGATCGCTTGCATCGCCGCGCTCCTCATGGCGGGCGGATGCGATCGAGCGCCGGTGCCGATGGCACTCAATGCTGAGATGGGCGGTGTCGCCGCGATGGAAGTGGCGCGTCGCGAAGGCAGTACGCTCGCGTACGAACATACGGTCACAATCGAGCTCGACGAAGAAGTGCTTGCCGCTCGCGTCGAAGCAGTTCGATCCGCGTGCGCCGCCGACGAACAGCACGACTGCACGATTCTCAACGTCTCCACGAGCGTGCGTGGCGATGTACCGGAGGGGACGATCAGCGTGCGCCTAGCACCCGGCGGCGTCGATGCACTGATCGCGCTTGCGAGCGACGCAGGCGAAGTCCTGCAAAGAACGTCGCATGCCGAGGACTTGGCGCAGCCGCTGGCGGACACCAAGCGCCAGCTCGAACTGCTGACACTGCACCGCGAGCGCCTCTCGGAGTTCATGCAACGCAAGGACATCGGCGTCGAACAGCTCATTACTGTGTCGAGAGAGCTTGCCGGCGTACAAACGCAGATCGAAGAGCTCGCTCGCACCGACGCCACCCTTCGGCGCAGAATCGACACCGACCTCCTGACGATTCGCTTCCAAGTACCGAACGCACAGATCTACGGTCACCGGACGACGATTGGCGAGGCGCTGCATGCGTTCGGCGCGAACTTCCGCGACGCGATCGCAACAGTGATTACGTTCGTTGCGTATCTCGTGCCCTGGCTCATCATCATCCTCCCAGGTCTGATCTTCTTGCGATGGTTCTGGAATGCGCTCGGCCGATGGATGAAGCGACGCGAATCGAGACAGGCGATCTGATCGATCGCCGAGAATAGGAATACCTCCCGCCAAGCACCGTAGGAACTTTGCCGTGCCCGCGGCATTCTTCGGACGAGCAGAGTTCGAGGTGCTGCCATAGACAACGCGTCCGGAACGCTCGATGCCGCGGCCAATCGCGAGTACGCGATTGGGCTCGCGCGCGCCTTTGGCGGCGCGCTGCTGTTCGCGCTGCCGATCTTGATGACGATGGAAACCTGGTTTCTGGGTTTCACGATGGATCGGTATCGACTCGTCGTGTTGATGGTGGCCTTGCTACCCATCCTCGTCGGCCTCGCCTATTACTCCGGGTTCGAGGAATCGACGCATCTTGGCGATTCGATTCTCGACGCTTTCGCCGCGATTGCGGTCACGAGCATCATGGCGACGCTCGTTCTGCTGCTGTTCGGAGTCATCGAAGCAGGCGCGAGCCTCAACGAATGGATCGGCAAGATCGCTCTGCAAGCCGTGCCAGGAAGCATCGGTGCGCTGCTCGCGCAGAGCCAATTCGGGCAGAGGAAGGAGAGCGATGGCAGACGCCGCGAGACCCATTTCGGGGAGTACTTTCTAATGTGTGCGGGCGCGCTGTTCCTCGCCGCGAACATCGCGCCGACCGACGAGGTCATTGTCATCGCACAGCAGATGTCGCCGTGGCGATCCGTCGTGCTCGCGCTCCTGTCGCTTGCGTTGATGCACACGTTCGTCTATGCGGCGGGATTTCGCGGGCAACACGAGCGTCCGCAGGATCGATCCTTCGCTGCCGTGTTCGTAAAGTTCAGCGTCGTCGGTTATGTGCTGGCACTCGCAATCAGCGCGTTCACCTGCTGGACGTTCGGACGGCTCGATGAGCTTTCGCTCGAACAAGCGCTGCAGCACATCATCGTGCTCGGATTCCCCGCGGCGGTCGGTGCAGCCTCTGCGCGGCTCGTTCTATAGGAGCGCGCACGTGTCGCCGAAGACCTCGAAAGCGCGCAGGCAGCGCGACACCACGCCCCTGCTAGAGTGGCTTCTCGGCGGTATCGGTGTCGTTCTCTTCGTCGGTGCCATTGCGTTCCTGCTCTATGAAGGCATGCAAGGACACGATCGGCCGGCTGAGGTCGAGATCCGTATCGACGACGTCATCGCAGTCGGGGACGCCTTCTTAGTGCGCTATCGCGCTCACAACCCAGGAACGCTGACGCTCGTCGACCTGAACGTCAGCGCACGAGTGTTCGACGGCGATACCGAGCTCGAACGAGTCGACGGGCAGATCGATTTCCTGCCGGGCGAATCGTCGCGCAAGGGCGGCTTCTATTTGCGGGAAGACCCTCGGAAGTATCGGCTCGATATTCGAGCAGGCGGCTATCAGGAGCCGTGACGTGCCGGCGCGTTCAGCCGAAGAACCAGAAGCGCTTGCGCCCCACGTTCCTTCGACTGGGCTCGACGACATCGGTGACATCGCCATCGATGAGGCGAGTGAAGAGTTCATCGGTCCCTTTGCGCCGACCTAATTCGTACTCTTCCTTGTAGAGCGGCACCACGGCGTAGAACACGATCGTTCTCTCGACCAATGCGAGCTCGTAGAAATCGGTGGGCACTAGCAGCGAAGGCACGATGAGCGCGGCACACTGCTTCGTCGTCGGCGCATACGGCAAACCTGCATTCGGATTCGGAATCAAGTGACCCCACCCGAGCCAACCGCCCTCTTCGTGCGCGCCTCGGGCGAGCGTTTGGAGCAGCTGCACGGGCCACGACCATCGTTCGTCCTTCGGCAGCTCCGCACCCAATTGCCACTCGCGGGGCAACGTGATCATGAGCTCTAAATGGGCGGGTGCGTCGGGCTTCGTCACCTTCATCGGCCGTGCACTCATTCCCGCGGTGATGAGTGTGTGGACCGGACGGCTGTCGATCGGCGGCACGTGCACGATGCGAAGGTCGAGCGCGCCTTCGGCGCTCCCCTGATAGACATTCTCGATCGGGCCCAGGTGCGTCTCGATGTGAGCGCGGATGTCCTGCTGAAGCGAATCGTCGCGGCTGTTCATTCAGAAGTGTTTCGTTGTCGTAACGGAATCCAACCGCGCTTCGTCATGTCGCTGTGCTGCGGCGTGTAATGAACGCGTCGAACGAGAATCGCCCGGCGCCGTAAGTCGCAAGATACAGCCCGATCGCGACCAGACACGCGGATGAGAATGCCCCGCGTACACCGGCAAATCGATCGACCATCCAGATCGCGACGATGAAATTGATGATGCAGAGGATACCGGCCCAACGCGTCAGAAACCCCGTGATGAAGCTCAAGCCGATGATGAACTGAATCCACACCGATAGACGCGCCATGACTTCGGGCAGCGGGAAATTGAACTTGGTGAGGAAATCCACGAACTCCTGCATGCGCTCTGCGCTAATGATGTTGTCCCAGACGCCCCACACCAAGAACGCGCCGACCATGATCCGAAGCGCCAATAGCGCACCATCGGCGAGCCGCTGCGCGCCCTCTAGATAGACAATCTCTCGCACCGGGGTTCTCCCTCTTTCCTGTTCTTACGAGCTCGCCCCACGAACACGAGCTTAGCCGCCCTGCTCCATGACGGCAAACGAACGACAGCCATCGGGGTACTCGATGTCCAGCGAAGACTACCGCGCGGGCCGGAACAGGCGCTTGCGCGCGACGGTTGATCTCATGTGTTGCGAAGAAAGGAGAGAACGATGCGGAGTCAGATCACAGCGACTGCGATCGCATGCATCGCCATCATCTCGCAGGTGCACGCGAGCGAAGAGCCGCGCACCAAAGAGCAAGTCGAACGCGTTTTCGAGTCCATCGATCGTGACGGCGACGATCGCATCAGCAAGCGCGAAGGTGCGCGAGCGGAAGTCATTCGCGATCGCTTCGACGGTGTCGATGCAGATCAAGACGGCTATCTGAGTCGCGCGGAGTATCGGGCGCGCCCGCGAAATGAGCGCTTCGAGTGATGAGCATGCGTCAGTTAGTTCCTCTCGTTGACTCGTCCTCGATTCCCACAAAAGCGGGCTTCGTGTCGGGTTGAAGCGACGCTTCACCGTGGAGCTTCACCGTGGAAATTCGATAGTTCTCGATGAGTGCGGAACCGAGTCCAGCGCGACGGAATTCAGATCATGCGCAAACCATTCGACGAGGAGTTTCTTATGCGTTCGAAGATGTTAACCGCCGCCATCGCTGCCAGCACGATGGTTTGCTCGGTTGCTTTCTCCCAAGCTCAGGAAACGGCACCGCCGAGCTCGACACAAGGTCCCGCACCGCAGGAGTCGAGTCAGTATCCTAGCGAATCTTCCACCGGTCCCTATGCAACACCAGGTGAAGCGGCCGGATCGACAACCGATGAGAGCGCAGCGGCAATGGCTCCCGCACAGATCGACCAGAAGAAGGTCGAGCAGTTCGCGGATGCCTATGTCGAGGTACAGACGATTCAGCAGCGAGCGAATGCCGATCTCGAATCGGCGACTGACCCTGCGCAAGCGGATCAGCTCAAGACCACTGCACAATCGGACATGATCGCTGCCGTCGAGCGCAGCGGGTTGAAGGTCGAGGAGTTCAATCAGATCGTCGCAAGCATGGCGGCCGATACGGAGCTGCGTTCGCGCGTCTCCGCGGAAGTCCAGAAGCGCGTCGGTGGAGCCGGCACGCCCGAATCGGGAACGTAACGCGAGAGCCCCACTGGGGCATAAAAGTAAAAACCCTCCCTTGCATCCGCGAGGGAGGGTTTTTCTTTGAGCGAGCCTGTGGACCATCGGCGCGAGGTCCGCGCCGACCGTGCTACCCGATCATGCCACCCGGCCGAATGCGTTGCGAACCGCATCCTTTGCGGAACAGCCTTGGTCGAACAACGGGCGCCACGCATCCCAATCAATGTCATCCCACTCGACCGTGTCGAGCACATTGCGAAAATTGGAATCGATCACCGACAACACTTCGTGCTGCCACTCGTTCCAACGATCATTGGTGCTGATGGCGTCATCCGAATTTGGATGGGAAAGGACGTTCTGTTTCACGATTCGTTTGCTCAGCTTCAAGATCTAAATTCCCAGCGGGCTCACTAACGCAACCAGACTTCGAGCAGTTCCGTTGAAGCGCGGGGTTACATTCGATGCCTCACCCGCTTGGATCCCTCCGACTCTCCGCGTCCTGTTTGAAAGTTCCCCCACCGCAAGCGTGGGGGAATGAATCTGTCCCTGGGGATTCGAGGAACAGCGTCGAGAATGTTAGGACGACAGATGTGACGTGTCAGTCGACCCAAGGTTACGTTCTGGTCGTGACAAGAACATTAAGGTTTAACGCGTATTTCCCTTGCGGCGAAGCCGCCCTCCATCGCGTTGCGAAAAGCGTTTTAGAGAAGCTGTCTCGCGACTTGTTGCGGGATTGAAACGGTGCTGTTTACTCGACAACAAGCTTATATCCCGAGCCTGGCGTGGTTTGGAGCAGCTCGGCCACACCGGCTGTCTCGAGTTTGCCACGCAATCGATAGATCAATTGCTTGAGTGTGTGACGTTCGCGGTCACTTTCATTTCCCCACAAATGCGCAAGTAACTTTTCAGAGCTGACCGTCCGGCCGCGATTGCCGACGAGCACATGGAGGGCTTTGAGCTCCATGGGCGTCAAGCGAACCTCGGCTTTCGCGCCGATTCGCAGCACGTGCGCCTCGAGATCGAGTTGCAGCTCACCCGCCTGAATCGATTGGCCGAGGTCCGGTTGCGCACGACGTGCGAGCGCGCGCACGCGTGCAACGAGTGCACGCGGACTAAAGGGTTTGCGCACGTAGTCGTCGGCGCCCGATTCGAACGCCTCGACGAGGTCGTCTTCGGAATCTCGCGCCGACAGAATCACGATCGGCACCCGCGAGGTACGCCGCAGGTCGCGGCAGAGCTGTAGCGCACCCGGCGCCGTGAGATTCACATCGAGCAACGCAAGCTCGATCGACTCGCGCTTGAACACCTCGAGCGCGTCGTCGTAGTCCCGCGCGTCGAAGACTTCATAGCCTTCCTGTGTCAGCGTGAATCCCGTGGATGCTTTGAGTGAAGCGTCGGTGCCCGCAATCATCACTCTCATGAAAATCGTTCCTTCTCCTTGCCTCGTGCACGTGTCATTGACCGCGCTCGGTCAGTGCGTTCGCGAGTCGCTCACAATGCCCACGCAACTCGCCGACGGCGGTGGCCTCCCAGTGATCTGCGCGAAGCATGGGTCCGACGTAGAACAAGTGCGGACCGGGCCAACCTTCAGCGTCGATGACCGCACCCTTCGGACCTGTGCGTACGCCAAGTCCCAGCGCATCGGGGACACAGAGTCCACATTGCAGCAGGCTGCGCCACAGTGGGTCTTTCGAGCGCTGAATGTTGTAGTCGGGCCCCGTACAGTTGAGCACGCGATCGAACACTTCCGTCTTGCGCTCTCCGCTGCGCCGAGCGCGCCAGTGCACTTCGATTCGCTCGCCTCGCGGAACCATGCGCTCCAAGTAGCCGGCATCGATTCGAAGTCGCCCTGAGGCACGCAATCCGTCGATGCGATTCAGAATCTGCGGCGGCAAGCGATGGCGATGCACCTCCCACTGCGCGCGCAGGTGACGCAGGAAGCGAATGCGGTCGCGTTCCGGCAATCGTTGCCAGATCGTCGGCGCCATGTTGCGCACGAACGTGATCGCCTCGCGCCAATCCCCGCCGCAGCGCTCGGATTCTCTTGCGAGCAATCTGACCGCGCTGACGAGACTGCGGAGCGATCGAGAAGCCGCGAGCAATAGCGCATCGCCGTCACCGCGGAACGCGTCAGGCCGAAAGCCGGTTTGCTGCGGTGGCACGAGGCCGTGGCGCGAGATCGCCACCATCGTCGGTGTGAAGAGCGGCTCTGTCGATGCGCGATTGATGACATCGGCGCTCGTCAATCCGGTGCCGATCAAGAGAATCGTCTGTCCTCGATCGAACGTGCATTCCGAGCTCCACGCATCGTTGAAGTAAGCAGGATGCTCGAGCACGTCCGCAGCCGCGGGCAAGTGCGCCGGCGATGGATTGCCGAGCGCGAGCACGACGTCATCGGCGGTGAACTTGCGACCATCCTGCAATTCCACGCGCAGCGGCATCTTGCGATCGATGCGACGCACGTTCACAACCGTGCCGCTCACGCGCTCCAAGCGGATGTTCCGCGGCGAGCTCAACTCTGCCGAGAGCAATCCCTCTTGCAGATACTCGCCGTAGAGTGAGCGCGGCAAGAAGTCCTTGCCGGAGGCTTGGGGGATGCGACGCTGCGCGAACTCCAAGAACTCGGTCGGTGCATCGGAGCGCGCCGACATGCGACTTGCGGGCACATTGAGCAAGTACGGAAAGCGGTGCTCGGCGTATGCCACGCCGCGCCCGATCTCAGCGCTTCGCTCGATGAGGACGAGTCGCGTCGGAACGCCGTTCGACTTTCTCAGAATGTTCGTCGCGACGGTGACACCGCTGAAACCACCGCCCACGATCACGATCGTCCGCAACAACGTCGGCAAAGCTCCTCCTTTCGAAGATCCGACGCGCGATCTCGACCGCGAGGGCGATCGCGCCCCGAGAGATGAGGGTCTACGCGTCAGTAGAGCTGCACAGACTAGGCGAAGCGCGGTAGCAAGTAAGTAACACTCGGGTGACGTGACGGGAAGAGAAATGCGTGCGAGCGGCCGGTAGTATCGACGATCTCAGATGTCACTCAGTTCTAACCGCGGGAGTACCGACATCTTCCCGTCATGAAACGATAATGTCCTCGCAAGATCAAAGAGAGACGATGCTTCCGTCGTCAAACCTTAAGGATGCGGATACTTCGATGCTCAATCGATTCCAACGCTCGCTTCCCGCGCCGCGCCTGACATTCGCTGCGCGACACCTGAACGCTCGCACCGGCACGAACAAGATGCTGTGGCAGGACACGCCTGCGCGCGGCAAATGGCATCTGCAGCTCAGCCGCGCCGCTGCGTCCGTCGCGCCCTTTCGCGGACCGAATGTCGGCCGCACTTAGCGAGTCGACTGCGTCCTCAATCGACGACGAGTTTGTAGCCCGCGCCGGGGGCGGTTTGCAGCATCTGCGGATTGGCGGGGTCGACTTCGATCTTGTGCCGCAAGCGATGGACGAGCTGCTTGAGCAGTTGGCGATCGCCCGATCCTTTGTGACCCCACACCTGCATCAACAAGCGATCGGAGCTCACGGTGTGGCCTGCATTGGCGATCAACATCTGCAGGAGTCTCAGCTCGAGCTTCGTCAAGCGCACGGGTGAGCTCGAACCCACCTGAACCGTGTGCTCGTCGACGTCGAGCGCGATCCGTCCCGCAGCGAGCGGCGATGTGTTCTCCATTCCCGCTCGACGCAACAGTGCCTTCACGCGCGCAAGCAAGGTGCGCGGGCTGAAAGGCTTCGTCAGATAGTCGTCTGCACCCAGCTCGAGCGCACGCACGAGATCTTCCTCTTCTCCTCTGACGGTGAGCATCATCACCGGCACGCGCGACTTGGAGCGAATCGCCTCGCACACTTGGAAGCCGCTCGCACCCGGCATGTTGATATCGAGAATGACGAGGTCCGGCGCTTCCGCATCGAACGCACGAATCGCGCTCGGGCCATCGCTTGCTTTCACGACGAGATAGCCCGCCTGCGATAGCGTGAACGCGATCAGCGCGAGCAAGTCTTTGTCGTCGTCAGCCGTGAGGAGCTTCATCGATCAACCCATTAATACGTGACTGGTCAGGGGCAGCGACACCTCGAATCTCGTCTTCTCCTCCGCCGTTCGGCGGGCGGTGATCGTGCCGCCGTGCCGATCGATGATGGATTTGACGATCCAAAGGCCCAATCCGAGACCACCGGGCTCGGGTTCCTCGTCCTGGCCGCGATGGAACCGTTCGAAGATCGAGCCTGCATCGATCTCAGGTACGCCCGGACCTTCGTCTTCGACCCAGAACGTCACCTGATCGCCGTCTTCTTTCGCGCCGACGCGTATCGCGCTGCCCTCGGGCGCGAACTTGCTCGCGTTCGCGAGCAGGTTCACGAACACCTGCGTGAGACGCGGACCGTCGCCGTCGATGCGCGGCAGCGATTCCGGAAGCTCGACGACGAGCTGCTGACGGCGCTGAAGCAATAGCGCACCGATGAGCACATCGGCATCTTCGATGAGCTCGTCGATCGCGACGCTTTGGCGACGAATACCGAGTTGTCCGGATTCGATGCGCACGCTCTCGAGCAAATTATCGATCAGACGCGTCAAGCGCAGCGTGCCGCGCTCGAGCGAGAACACGAGTTGCTTCTGTTCCTCTTTCGGCATCGACTCGAGGCCTTCGCGCAGGAGCTCGATCGACGCGAGCTGCGCCGCGAGGGGCGTGCGGAACTCATGCGAGATGTTCGCGAGCACCGAGTCGCGCGCACGACGCACGCCTTCGAGCTCCGTCTCGTCCCGGATCACTTGGACTTGCCACTCGTCGACCGGTGCGGCGCTCGTGATGACAGTGGTGCGAACCGTGCCGCCCTCGAGCTGCAACTGTTCAGTGGCTTGCGCATTACCTTCGGCGCGCGCACGCAAAATCGGGCAGCGCGTTTCGCAAGGACGCTGGCCATTCTCCACGCACGGCTTGAGCACGTCGCCGCAGAATCGACCGATCGCATCGTGCGCATCGACGCCGAGCAGGCGCGCGGCCTGTGGATTGAGATAGCGAATCACTCGCGAGCGGTCGACGGCGTAAACCCCCTCGACGATGCCACTCAGTACGGCTTGCGCTTCGACTTCGCTTCGGCGCAGTGTCCCGGTCAACTCGATGAGGTTGTTGCGCATATCCTCCATCGTGCGTGCGAGCTTGCCGACTTCCTTCGTGCCTTCGACCGGTATCGACGTCGAGAAATCGCCTTGACCCAATCGCTCGGCCGCCCCGGTCAATGTGCCGAGCGGTCCGGTGACCTGCTGACCCAGCAAAATGCCTGCGAGCACCGCAAGTGCCGCGAGAACGATCGCGGTCGTGAGCAGCCGTTTGATGAGACTGCCTGCAGCGGCATCGAGCTCTCGAGTCGGCAAGCGCGCTTCGAGCAACGCGATCGCTTCGCCGGTGGATGCAAACACGGGGAAGCTGGCGGCGTAGAGATCCGGTTCATCGATTCTCATCACCGCGGAACGGCCGTCGGACAAGCCAGCGGAATGAAGCCGCGTGAACTCATCGACGTTGCGCTCTTCGATGAACAATCGATAGTTGATCAGACGGACATTGAGTCCGACGCGCTCTGATAGCAGACCGCTCATCCGCTCGTCGAGTTGGCGCACGACATATAGACGCCGCGTCGTGCTGTCACCGAGCGATGCCGATGCGCCTAACACGGCGTACGGCGTTGCGGCCGGTACCGCCATGAAGCGCTCGCCCTGCTCGCTTGCGGTCGTCGCGATGTCATCCCACGGCAGCTCGACGCCGGCTTTAACCAAGAGCGTGGAACCGTCGAAGATCGCACACGCAGCGATCGTCTCGGACGTGCACGCGCGCGTCAAAAAGGGCTCGATCATCGCCTGATTACGATCGTTCATCAGGCGCTGCAGCGTCTGCCGCTCGGCGATGCTGCGGGCCTCCGTCAGCGCGTCTTCGACGAAGCGGCGCAGATCCTCGCGCGCCATCGCACCGGCAAGCTGTACGCGCGATTTGCCTTGCTGGTCGGCGAGATCACGCAGGGAGTCGATCGCGGAGATCGAGATGCCGCCAACGACGAGCACGACGATCGCGACATTGATGATCGCGATCCACACCCCGAGGCTCGCCCGAGACATGTCGAGCCGCAACCGATCCAAGAATTCTTGGAGTCGCGAGATCATGTCGAGGCGAGAAATCATGTCTTGAGGTGAACTGCGAACGGTGAATGGTGAATGGTCGGGATCGAGAGAAGACGTTGCACCCTCATACCAGACACTCCGCTCACCTCATCTGTTTGCCTGAAACGACCCAAGGGAGTTCTTATCACCGTTCACTGTTCACCATTCACCCTTCACCGCTTCCGGTAACCAGTGCGCCATTCGACGAATGTCTTGATGATCAGTGTCACGACCGCAAGCAGCGTAAGAAGTGAGGCCACAGCGAAGGCGCTCACGAAGTTGTACTCGTTATATAGGATTTCCACGTGCAACGGCATCGTGGTCGTTAGCCCACGGATGTGTCCAGAGACAACGGAAACCGCGCCGAATTCGCCCATCGCACGCGCGTTACAGAGAATGACGCCGTAGACGAGACCCCAGCGGATCTTTGGCAGGGTGACGTGGAAGAACGTCATGATGCCGCCCGCGCCGAGCGTGATCGCGGCTTCCTCTTCGTCGTTGCCGAGCTGCTCCATGAGCGGGATCAGCTCGCGCGCGACGTACGGGAACGTCACGAACAAGGTCGCGAGCACGATGCCGGGCACGGCGTAGATGATGCTGATGTCGTTCTCTTGCAGCCACAATCCGAACCAGCCCTGCGCACCGAAGAGCAGGACGTAGATGAGGCCGGAGATGACGGGCGACACCGCGATCGGCAAGTCGATCAGGGTGATGAGCATGCTCTTGCCGCGGAACTCGAACTTGCCGATCGCCCAGGCGGCCGCAATGCCGAAGATCGTGTTCAACGGCACGACGATCGCGGCCACAGTCAGCGTGAGGCGAATCGCCGCGAGCGTGTCGGAATCCTTGAAGCTCGCGAGATACATCTCGTAGCCCTTCTCGAAGGCCATCGCGAAGACGGTCACGAGCGGCGCGAACAGAAGCGCGGCCAGGAACGCGAGTGAGACCGTGATGAACGCGCCCTTCGCGAGGGTGCTGACGATCGTATCTCGCCCCGGTCGGCTCGCGATCTCCGCGAGCATTTCTCTCGTCGGTCCGGCTGCCATCAGCGCCCCGCCGCGACGTGTCGTCGGCGCCCCCAAGCTTGCAAGAGATTGATCGACAGCAACATGATGAAGGACATGACGAGCATGATGAAGCCGAGCGCCGCGGCGCCCGCGTAATCGAACTGTTCGAGTTTGATGACGATGAGGAGCGGCGTGATCTCGGTCTTCATCGGCAGGTTACCCGCGATGAAGATGACGGAGCCGTACTCACCGATCGCGCGCGCGAAGGCCATCGTGAAACCGGTCAGCAGCGCGGGCATCACGGTCGGGAAGATGATGCGCCGGAACACATAGAAGCGCCCCGCCCCGAGCGTCTCGGCTGCATCCTCCAAATCGCGCTGCACTTCGAGCAACGCCGGTTGCACGGAACGCACGACGAACGGCAATCCGATGAGCGTGAGCGCGACGACGATGCCGATCGGCGTGTACGCCACCTTGATTCCGAACGGCGCGAGATATTGACCGAGCCAGCCGTTCTCCGCGAACACCGCCGTCAATGCGATGCCGGACACGGCGGTCGGCAACGCGAAGGGCATATCAATCAACGCGTCGATCATCTTTCGGCCCGGGAACTCGTAGCGCACCAACGTCCACGCGATGATGAAGCCGAACACGCCATTCAGGGTGGCCGCGACCAAGGAAGCGCCGAAGCTCAAACGATAGGACGCGAGCGCGCGTGGATCGACGAGCACATCCAAGAACTCACGCCAGCCCATCGTGCCCGTCTTCGCGACTAGAGCCGCGAGCGGAATCAACACGATGGCGCTCAAGAAGAACGTCGAGAATCCGAGCGTGATGCCGAAGCCCGGCAGAATGGACGGTGCGCGAAAGCTCATCGCTTCGCTCCCGTCATGCGGTCGAATGCCGCGCCATCCGCGAAGTGTGCGTCGTGCGCCTTCGCCCAACCGCCGAATACCTGATCGATCGTAAACAACTCGAGCTCTACGAACCGGTCGCGATGCTGCGCGAGCACTTCCGGATCCGTGGGCCGGAAATGATGTTTTGCGGCAATCGCCTGCCCCGCGGGGGTATAGAGGAATCGGAGATAGGCTTCCGCGATCTGGCGGGTGCCGCGCCGATCGACGACCGTATCGACGACCGCGACGGGCGGCTGCGCCAGAATGCTCGTGGGCGGCACGACGATATCGACCTTGTCGGCGCCCACCGCGTTGACGGCGAGCAACGCCTCGTTCTCCCAAGCGAGCAGCACATCGCCGATGTCTCGTTGCACGAATGTGTTCGTCGAACCGCGCGCGCCGCTGTCGAGCACAGGCGCATGGGCGAAGATCGTGGCGACGAACTTCTCCGCCGCCGCTTGAGCCGCGCGGACTTGCTCCGCTGCCGCAGGATCGTCGAGCTTCGACCAATCGCCGCCCAGCTGGCGATGAAGCTCTGCACCCCACGCGGCCAGGTAATTCCAGCGCGCGCCGCCCGAGGTTTTCGGGTTCGGCGTGACGACTTCGATGCCGGGTCGCGCGAGATCGGGCCAATCGCGAATGTTCTTCGGATTGCCTTTGCGCACGAGGAACACGATGGTCGAGGTATAGGGCGAGCTCGCGTGCGGGAAACGCGTTTGCCAGTTCGCGCCGAGCCGCTTGCCCTTCTGCTGAATCGAATCGATATCGTAGGCAAGCGCGAGCGTCACGACGTCCGCTTCGAGGCCGTCGATCACGGCGCGCGCCTGACTGCCGGAACCGGCGTGCGATTGCTTGACCGTAATGGCTTGCCCCGTGTCGCGTCGCCACTGCGCAACGAACTGCTCGTTCACGTCGCGATACAGCTCACGCGTCGGGTCGTAGCTGACGTTGAGAATCGAGACCGTGCTCTGCGCGTCATCCGACGAGCCGCAACCCGTGAGCGCGGCGAGAAGGATGAAGGGCAGTAGGCGTAATGGATTAGCGATGGATCGCAGCACGCTCACCCACCGCCACCGTTTCACGAATGGAATCCGCTCGAGCGCCCGGCTCGGCCTCTTTCGACGATCGATACACGAGCATGATCGAGTGCGCGGTCGGCCCTTGGAACAAGGCACTGAATTCGTCTCGAACCTGCTGGAGGCTCGAGATACCGAGAATGAGCATCTGATCGGGTATTTCGCCCAAGCGCCGCTGCAGCTCTTCCGCGGCGCTGCCGAAATGCAGCTCGGTCCGCATCTCGAGCCCGTGCACGGCCTGCGCCTCGGTACGCGCATCGAGGAGTGTGCGCACACCGATCGGACGCTGCACGTCATCGCCCGCGCCCGGCAGAATGCCTAGATAAACCGCTTCGGCAGGTACATGGCGAAGCAAGCTGGCTGCGACGGCCAAGGTCGATCGGCGCGCTTGGTCGTCGGTCCAATGGATCAACACCCGTTGCGGCGCCGCGCTTTGCGCGGGCAGCACGAGCAACTCTTGAGCACCATTGCGCAGGAGCCACTCGACTTGCGGCGCGACGTTGCCCTGCGCGGAAACTACCGCGACGCCTGAGATCGGATCCTTGGCGGGCACGCTCGCCTCGGCTTGCGCGAGACTTTCCTCCACGCGCGAGGCAATCCGCGTCTTCATGCGGCTCGCGAGCTCGGTGAGAAATGGATGGCGCGCGAGCCGCTGTACCGCGTCGCTCGACGGGGCACAGGCGGTATAACTCGACAACGGCGTCGGCAGCACGTGAATGCGCCGAACACCTATCGCGACCGATTGGTTCAGCGTCACGGGGAAGGCACGTTGCTCGTGCTGTGTCCGCGTGACATCGAGCGTCGCATTCGACGACTGACCGTCGGAGCTCGAGGAGACGAGTTGCGCATCGGTGGCGCCGCTCGTGATGCGCACGCGCATCCGTTCGAGCGCACCGGTGAACATGAGCTCCTCGACGACACCGTTAGCAATGAAATTCGTGCGCAGCGCATCGCGCGTAGGCGCGATCTCGACTTCTTCGGGGCGGAGCACGGCGACGACTTCGTGCTCGCGAGCATCGTCCACTTTCTCCGTGGCATTCGCGCGTACGGGCATCGCGCCGAAACGAATGCCTTGCGCAGTTTGCCGCGCAAGGAGCAGGTTTGCCGCACCGAGGAACGTCGCAACGAAGCGGGTCGCAGGACGCGCATACAACTCGTCCGGCCTGCCCGTCTCGAGCAGACGGCCGAGGTTCATGACGCCGATGCGATCCGCGAGCGCGAACGCTTCTTCCTGATCGTGCGTCACGAGCACCGTCGTGATCTTGAGCTCGCGTTGCACTTGGCGAATCGTGCGGCGCAGCTCTTCGCGGATCTTCGCGTCGAGCGCGCCGAACGGCTCGTCGAGGAGCAGCACTTGCGGTTTGTGAGCGAGCGCCCGCGCAACCGCGACACGCTGCTGCTGTCCACCGGAGAGCTGGGTGGGCAATCGATCGTCCATGCCTTCGAGCGCGACGAGACTCAGCAACTCCTTGCGGCGCTTCACGCGATCGGCGGCTTTCATGCGCCGCACACGCAGCGCGAACTCAATGTTCTCGCCGACGGTCATGTGCTTGAAGAGCGCATAGTTCTGAAACACGAGCCCGACACCGCGATGGCGCGCGGACACGTGCGTCACGTCCTGCCCGTGCAGGTTGATGCGACCGTGATCGACGCCGCTCAAGCCCGCGATCGAGCGCAGCAATGTGGACTTGCCGCTGCCGCTCGGGCCGAGCAATACGAAGAACTCGCCTTCCGCGACTTCCAACGAAACATCGTTGACGACGGGCGCGCCTTGATACCGTTTGGTGACTTGATCGAGCGTGATGGACATATAGACGGGACTTTAGCCACCGAACGGTATAAAGGTCAGTCGCTCAGCGGTAACAAAATGGTTACAGCCGAACTCGAGCGACCCTATAGGTCGGAATTTATTCCGACTCTCTAGCTTCCCTACATCGATGCAGGGCGGGAATTGTTCCGACGCTTATTGCAAACCGCACATGCTGGTGGCATCGCGTGCAGATTGGAAATAACCTGCGGTTCTGAAGTCATCACTCCAACGACGCCGCAAGCCTGATCATGACTTTGCCCGATTACGAATCCTTGGGCGCCTTTTACCTGGGCCGCCCGGTAGATCCTGCAACCGGCGCGGATCGACCCGAGCCGCTGCTCTATGACGCCCGCGATTTGACGACCCATGCGGTGTGCGTGGGCATGACCGGCAGCGGCAAGACGGGCCTGTGCCTGTCGTTGCTCGAAGAAGCCGCGATCGATGGGGTGCCTATCATCGCGATCGATCCGAAGGGAGATCTCGGCAACTTACTCCTGACCTTCCCGGATCTCGCAGCCGAAAGCTTCGCGCCGTGGGTGGATCCTGCGGAGGCCGCGCGCAAGGGTCTGACGGTCGACGCATTCGCCGCGAAGACCGCAGAAACCTGGCGCAAGGGACTCGCCGATTGGGATCAAGACGCCGCTCGGATCCGTCGTTTTCGCGACGCTGCCGAGGTCCGCATTTATACGCCGGGCAGCGAGAGCGGCCGACCCTTGTCCGTGTTGCGGTCGTTCCGAGCGCCACCGCCCGAGACACTGAAAGACGCCACGGCCCTGCGCGAGCGTATCGGCGCGACCGTCAGCGGTTTGCTCGGCATGATCGGCATCCAAGCCGATCCGGTGCAGAGCCGCGAGCACATTTTACTGTCCAGCCTCTTCGCGAATGCCTGGTCCGGCGCCGTAGACCTCGACTTGCCTGCGATCATTCAAGGCGTGCAAAAGCCGCCGTTCGACAAAGTCGGGCTCTTCGATCTCGAGACCTTCTATCCAGCAAAGGACCGCCTACAGCTCGCGATGGGGCTCAACAACTTGCTTGCCTCGCCGGGCTTCTCGGCGTGGATGCAGGGCGAGCCGCTCGACGTGCAGCGACTCCTATATGACGACCATGGCAAACCGCGGATCTCGATCGTTTCGGTCGCTCATCTCAACGATGCAGAACGCATGTTCGTCGTCACGCTTGTCTTGAGTGAGGTCGTCGCGTGGATGCGCCGCCAATCCGGGACCTCGAGCTTGCGAGCAATCGTGTACATGGACGAGATCTTCGGCTACTTCCCGCCGACCGCCACGCCACCTGCGAAGTTGCCGCTCCTGACGCTGATGAAACAGGCGCGCGCATTCGGCGTCGGCGTCGTGCTCGCGACGCAGAATCCGGTCGATCTCGACTACAAGGGCTTATCGAATGCAGGGACGTGGTTCATCGGGCGTTTGCAAACCGAACGGGATAAGGCGCGCTTGATGGAGGGCCTGATCGGCGCCGGCGATGAGACGCTCGATCGCAGCACGCTCGAGAAGCTGCTTGCGAATCTCGGTAATCGAGTGTTCTTGATGCGCAACGTGCACGAAGACGCTCCGGTGTTGTTTCGAACGAGATGGGCACTCTCGTATTTGCGAGGCCCGCTTACGCTCCAGGAGATCGCGCGACTTACACCGCAAGCAGCCGGTACACGAGAGACGGTCGAGAGAACGGCGGATCCATCGCCGCGGGCGCCGCGCGCGGGAGGCGCCACAAGACCCATGGTTCCGAGCACCGTCCCGGAGTACTTCACGAAGGCGACCGCGAGCGAGGCCGTGTATGCGGCGAGTGTGCTCGCAACTGCGCGCGTACACTTCATAGATAAGAAGGCCGATCTCGATCGCTGGGAGTCGCGAACATACCTCGTGCCGCCGACCGAGGCAGGCGAGCTCGACTGGGCTCGGGCGAGCATTCGCCAGAACATCAAAGCGACACTCGATGCGGCGCCGATCGCTGGCGCGCAGTTTCGCGAGCCTCCTGGATCGCTGCTGCATGCGCCGAGCTACAAGCAATGGCGCAACGAGATCCAAGATCACATCTACCGCGAAGAGCGATTGAAGGTCTTCCGATGCCGCGCCGTTGCACAACAGAGCGATCCCGGCGAAGACGAGGCAACCTTCCGCGCTCGGCTCGTGCTCGCGCTGCGCGAGAAGCGCGATGCCGAGATCGAGAAGCTGCGAAGCAAATACGCACAGAAGATGACGTCGCTCGACGATCAGTTGCGACGCGCGAGCGAGCGCATCGAGCGTGAGCGCGCGCAGCTCTCTGATCGACGCATGGATACGGCGCTGTCGGTTGGAACCTCGATTCTGGGTGCTTTGTTCGGGCGCAAACGCATCAGTGCAACGAATATCGGCCGCGTCGGCTCAGCGGCACGGAGCGCCGGGCGCATCGGGCGCGAGCAGCAAGACGTGGCGCGCGCGGAAGCGTCGCGCGAGGTGATCGAGCAGCGGCGCGAAGAGCTCGCACGCGAGCTCGAAGGCGAGATTCAGAAATTACAGAGCGGATTCGATCCGGCAACGATCGAAGTGGAAGAAGTGGAGATCGCGCCCCGCAAGAGCGATATCGACGTCTCGGAAGTCGCGCTCGTTTGGACGGTGTAACCCTCTCCCGCACGGGAGAGGGTGTTCGTTCATCGAGCGCTGCGCGCTTAGTTAACGTCCGATGCGACACTCGAGCGCGAGTTGGCATCCGCGAAGATCAGCTCCACGCGCCGATTCTGCTGGCGACCGCCGGCATTATCGTTACTCGCAACGGGAAACGTTTCGCCCTTGCCGATGGAAACGATCTGATCGCGATTGACGCCGCGTTCCAGCAGCGCGCTTTCGACTGCCGCCGCGCGGCGTTGCGAGAGCTGCAGATTATAGTCCTCGGCCCCGACGCTATCCGTATGGCCTTCGATCGTGACGCGTCGGTCCGACTCGCCTTTCAGCACTTCGGCCACTCGCTCGATCGTCGGATAGGCGCCAGGCTTCAGCGTCGCCTCGTTCGTATCGAACAACACGTCGCCAAGCGTCAGCACCATGCCGCGCGGCGTGGGTTTCGCTTTCAACGCCGCGAGCTCTTGCTCCAGGCTGGACGCACGCTCGCGCTCCATCTCGGCTTGCCGCGCACGTCGCTCCGCTTCCCGCTCACGGGATTCCAGTAGAACGGCTTGCCGTTCCGCCGTGCCCTTCTCGATCTCTTCACGCGCTTGCGCCGCGAGAATGCGTTCGTTCGCGATCTGGGCGTTGAGCGTTGCGACCGTTGCTTCGTGCTTGATGTCGTCCAGACTCCCGCGGCCCTCGGCCATGCGATTGGCGCGATCCAACGCCTTGCGGGCTTCCGACACATAGGTCGCTGCCACACCGGCACGTGGCGATGCTTCCACTTGTGGGACGACAGCGCGCGCGGTCTGCAGCTCTTCGATGGTATCGGGCGCCGATGCACATCCCGCGAAGATCGCAGCAATCGCACCCGACAGCATGATTCTCTTCATTTGATTCATGATCGCCTCCGTGTCTCAATCACTGCGCGTCGGTCGCGGTCGTGCTGCCGCGATCACCGCGTTCGGCTTCTTGTCTCAAGGTGCGAATGCTCGCTTGCAGCTCATCCGCCGCGCGCCGGGCGGAGGCGCTCTGCGTTCTCGCGACCGCGAGCTCCGCGAACAGCTCGGCTTGCTGCGCATGACGCAGGGCAGGCTCTTCCTTCTTGTCATTGAGCGCGCGCCGCGCTTGCTCGAGGTGATCGCGAGCTTTTTGCAGCTCGAGGGCGCCCTTCTCCTCATTGCCTACGTTCTGTTGCGCCTGCCTCACGGCAGTCTCGCTTCGCGCGACGCGCTCCTTCGTCACCTCGGATACACCGCCGCAGCCCATGAATAAGATCG
>JBIQKP010000061.1:0-21922 GCA_044506405.1 Lysobacterales bacterium
TGCGTCGCGGGCACATCGTTCTCGACGCGTACTTCTATCCGTTCGCGCCGGATACTCGACACGATGTAGCGTCCGTCACGAAGAGTGTCGTGTCTCAATTGATCGGTATCGCGATCGCGCGCGGCGACCTGAGCGGTCCAGACCAACCGCTCGTGACGGCGCTCGCGAAGCAACATACAAGCAACGTCAACGACGCGGTCGCACGCATTCGACTGAGCGATCTGCTGTCGATGCGTTCGGGCTTCGACTGTGGGTTCAAGCACGGCGAAGTCGAGCTCGACCAAATGCGCAGCGCGGAGGATTGGGTTGCTCGAGCGCTGCAGATGCCGGTCATCGACGAGCCTGGCAAGCACTTCGGCTACTGCAGCCCGAACTTTCACCTGTTGTCGGCGGCGATTTCATCGAGCACGCGCACTTCAGCGCTCGATCTCGCACGCAAACACTTGTTCGAGCCGCTCGGCATCACGGATGTCTACTGGCCTGCAGATGCCAAGGGCATCACGCACGGCTGGGGCGATCTGCAGCTTCGGCCGCGCGATATGGCGAAGCTCGGCCTATTGATGCTGTATGACGGACAATGGCAGGGCCGGCAGATCCTGCCGAAGTCGTGGGTCGATCAATCGGTGCGGAAGAAGTTCTGGGCCAATGACAGTAACGACTACGGACTCGGCTGGTGGATGCCTCATGCGATCCCAGGGCTGTTCGAAGCGACCGGTCGTGGCGGACAGCGAATCAGCATGTTCGCCGAGAAGGACGTCATCTTCGTTTCGACGGGCGGCGGCTTCGAGCCCTACGACATCGGGCAGTTCGTCGCGCAATCGCTGCGCTCGGATGAACCGCTTCCGGAAGATCCAGCGGGTCAGAAACGGCTCGCCGAGGTGCTACGCCGAATCGCAGCGGCACCGTCGCCTCGTGGCGTTGCGAATCCCACTGCGCCGATCGCGCTCTCGGGGCGCGTGTATGAGCTCGAACAGAATCCGTTGGGCATTCGCACGTTCGCGGTCGACTTCGCCGATCCCGCGAACACCGCGCTGCGGCTGGAGCTCGCGAACGGCACTCGGCTCGTTCAACCGCTCGGCATGAATGGCCAGTATCACCTCACGACAGTGAGTGACGCGGCGCTATCCGGCGGTCGCGCGGAATGGTTCGAAGATGGACGCCTCCGAATCGACTTCAATCGCCTGAGTCGCATCAACCGCTTCATCATGGATGCGGTGATGACCGATCAGGCGCTGCAACTCATCGTCTCGGAGCCGACCGAATTTGGCACGCTGCGGATTCGAGGCACCTCACGGAAGTAGAGTGAGCGCAGCGGAGCTTTCGATGTGCGTCGTCCCGCTTAGGCGCATTACTGCCCGGTGATAAGAGACGCTGCGTCACCTACATACGTCGTCCCCGCGAAGGCGGGGATCCATCCGGACAAGAGTTAGCACGCGCAGAGGCGGCGAGGAGGAGGAGGTGAGAAGTGGATCTGCGCCTCGTGCTCGACAGGCGCCGTGCATTCTAGATTTACGCTCTCCGCGTTCGCCGCGAGAGATCTTTCCTGTGCGCATTTACACCCTAGGGCCGTATCCGAGCACTCGGCTTTCGTTCAGGGCAAAATAGCGGCATGAGCTCTGTCGTCAATATTGCCGCGTACAAGTTTCTGCCACTTTCCGACCTCAAACGCCAGCGCGCGGGTCTGCTCGCACGCTGCCGTGAGTGGGGACTGAAAGGCACGATCCTATTGAGCCCCGAGGGCATCAACCTGTTTGTCGCCGGCGCGGAGGATGCGATCGATCGGCTCTTAGCGGAGCTGCGCAGTTGGCCTGGATTGGCTGATCTCGGGGCAAAGTTCAGCAGAACCGAGCATCAACCCTTCAGGCGGATGCTGGTGCGAATCAAGAAAGAGATCATCGCGTTCGGTGTCGAAGGGATCGATCCCGCACGACGCACATCGCCGAAGCTGCCGCCGGCTGAGCTCAAACGCTGGCTCGATGAAGGCCGTCCGCTGACGCTGCTCGATACGCGCAACGACTACGAAGTCAAACTCGGCACGTTTCGCGATTCCGTGCCGATCGGCGTCGCTCATTTTCGCGACTTCCCAGACGCGGTGAAGAAGCTGCCCGCAGAGCTCAAAGAGCAACCGATCGTCATGTTCTGCACGGGCGGCATCCGTTGCGAGAAAGCCGGCCCGTTCATGGAACGTGAAGGCTTCAAGCACGTCTTTCAACTCGAAGGCGGCATCCTCAAGTACTTCGAAGAGTGCGGCGGCGCGCACTACGACGGTGAATGCTTCGTCTTCGATCATCGCACCGGACTCGACCAGACATTGCAAGAGACGCAGTCGACCTACTGCTTCAATTGTTTGACGCCCCTGACCGCGGACGATCGTGCACACGCGCACTACATCCCCGAGCGAAGCTGCCCGTATTGCTATCGAACGCCCGCCGAGCAGATGGGGGCGACGATCGCGCGTCGACACGAAGCCGTGAAGCGGATCATCTCGCCGCTGCCCGGTAGTCAACCGCACGATCAATTCAAGCCAATCAACGTACCGGAAGAGTGCGACGGCCGTCCGCTGATCGAAGCGCTCTGCCGCGTCGTACGACACATTCCGGCGGAGGTCTGGGAAGAGAAGTGCGCGAGCGGGAGGGTTGTAGATCAGCAGCATCAACCCGTCGCTTCGAGCAAGATCGTGCACCGAGGCGAACGCTACCTTCACAAGTTCCCAAGCGTGATCGAGCCTGACGTCAACATGCAGATCGAGATCGTGCATGAAGACGAGGCGCTGATCGTCGTGAACAAGCCCGCGCCGCTGCCGATGCACGCTGCCGGGCGGTTCTACCGAAACACACTGCACTACGTGCTCGAGGCTTTGTATCGCCCGCAGAAGCCGAGGCCGTGTCATCGTCTCGACGCGAATACGACCGGTGTGATCGTCGTCGCGCGAACACGCCATTTCGCGAGCTTGATCCAACCGCAGTTCGCTCGTGGCGAAGTAGATAAGGTCTACCTCGCTCGCGTGCAGGGCCATCCGAAAGAAGACGAGTTCAGTTGCGAAGCGCCGATCAGCACGGAGCCCGGTCATCTTGGCGCGCGCGTCGTCGATGAGCAGGCGGGTCTGTCGTCGCGCACGCTGTTCCGCGTACTTCATCGCTTCGAGGACGGCACCGCGCTACTCGAGGTGCGACCGCTCACCGGCCGTACGAATCAGATCCGCGTGCACCTCTGGCACCTCGGACTTCCGATCCGCGGCGATCAGACGTACCTATTGGAGAATGAGCTCGGCGATAGCCAGACGTTGAGCGTGAACGATCCGCCGTTGTGCTTGCATGCATGGCGCATCAAGTTCTGG
The DNA here is from genome assembly GCA_044506405.1 of Lysobacterales bacterium. Classification (GTDB taxonomy): domain Bacteria; phylum Pseudomonadota; class Gammaproteobacteria; order Steroidobacterales; family Steroidobacteraceae; genus Steroidobacter. Next base: position 3,338 of record JBIQKP010000061.1, read on the forward strand.
CATCCGGGGCAAAAGCAAACCCTCACCTGCACGGCGAAGCCGCCGTCATGGGCGGACATAGAAGCCACAACCGTTGAGGCGTAGTGCCCAGTCCACCCTAGGGTAAGAAAATACTCTCGCAGTGACGCAGAGACGCGGAGGTCAGAAAGATAAGGGAGAAAGAAGTTAAAAAGGAAGTTTTGTCTTTCTCCGATCTCTGCGTCTCTGCGCCTCTGCGAGAGTATTTCTTTCTATACGCTCAAGCTCGGATAACAGTGAAGGTCGCGCTCAGCGCAAACTTTCCACTGATTCTCAGTGCGTCGTCACGACGATCGGTTCGCCGCGCGTGATGATCAGGGTGTGCTCGAACTGGGCCGACAAGTTCCCTTTCGCGCCCACGAGCGTCCAACCGTCGCCCACATCCGAGACGACGCGACTCTTCGTCGACATGAATGGCTCGATCGTGATCACCATGCCTTCCTTCAGCATGCGCGTGTCGGACGGGTCGAAGTAACCCGCGATATGCGCCGGTTCTTCGTGAAGCGCCCGCCCTACTCCGTGGCTACCGAGGTTCTCGATGACTTTGAAGCCGAACCGCTTCGCCGTTCTCTGGATCGCGGCGCCGATCGCGTTCATCGGCTGGCCCGCACGCGCGACTTGCATCGCATTCGTCAGCGCCGTCTGCGCCGCGTGGCACAGCAGCTTCTTCTGCGCTGATGCCGGCGGTAAGACGGTCGTCCCACCGGTATCCGCGAAGTAGCCATCCAGCTCGGCAGAGACATCGACGTTCAGCACATCGCCAGGCGCGAGCACGCGATCTCCCGGAATCCCGTGCGCAGCTTCCTCGTTGACGCTGATGCAGGTCGCGCCCGGAAAGTCATAGGTGATGCGCGGCGCGGAACGCGCACCGTAGCTCGCCAACAGTCGATCGCCGATCGCATCCAACTCGCGCGTCGTCATCCCCGGTTCCGCGGCGTTCAGCATTTCGCCGAGCACGCGCGAGACGATGCTGCCGATGCGCTGCAACCCTTCGATATCGGCTTCACTTTCGATCGTCACTGCACGGTGCTCCATGGAAACTCGATGAAGGATCGAAGAATACCCAATAACCCGCGCGCCTCCGAGAGGGCCACCCCGCTGCCGACCCTCAGGATTCTCCCCACCGAACCGCTGCAAAGATCTCGCGCTTATAACCACGCTCGCGCGCAGTGAGTGCCTTCAGTGATTCACCTTCAATGCTGTGACGTCGACGCATGACACGCCACATGAATGACGGCATGGTCTCGAGCACCGGGATAGCCGGATCGATGAAGACCGCTGACGACATGAGAATTAGAACGATCACCACCGCCGCAACACTCGCGCTGACTTTGACCTGGCAAATGGCTTTCGCCGAGGCGCCTTCCGCAACCGATCGATGCATGGAACTGATGGAGAACGCCGATCACGTCGTCGACGAGGCGGTCGCGGCGTGCGCTGCCGCTGCAAAGGAATCGCGCGAGGGACTCGTGATGTACGGCGACATTCTCTCGTCCCAGGAGAACGTCAGAGGTGCGATCGAGCATTACTCCAAAGCGCTCGAAGGCTTCGATCCCAATGAATACGATGACACGGCGCTCGCCGCGCTGCGGCGTCGAGCCGTTGAGTACTACCACAGCGACAAACAGGCGGCGGCGTTCAAGGACGCTGCGGCGTACCTCGACCATGAGCCCGAAGACACTGACATGCTGTTCATCGCTGGCGCGACAGCATCCACTGCACAAGCGGGCCTGCCGTTCGTCGAGCGGCTCGTCAAAGTGCAGCCGGAAGACATCCTGAATCACGCGCTGCATGCCCGGCTGCTCTTGGCGGTCGGCAAACAGAAAGAGGCGCTCGCGGCTGCCGACCGAGCGATCAAGAGCGCTCCCAAGGATCCCAAAGCGCTGACCATCAAGGCGAGTCTGTATGCGTCCATGGGTGAGCACTCGAAAGCAGAGCGCTTGTTCGCTCAGATCGTGAAAGCGATCCCGAAGGAGCCGCAGCCGAAGGTCAGTCGCGCCGACTCGTTGATTGCCTTGGGCCGCTACGAGGAAGCGATTGCCGTCACGACCGCCGCACTCGCGGATCATCCGAACCACTTCTATGCGCTGCACAGCCGCGCGACCGCCTATCTTGGAATCGGCGACGGCGATGCGGCGTTGACCGACATCAAGCTAGCCAAGGAAGTCGAACCGCGATGGGACTCGAGCGACGAGGAGGCGCGCGCCGAGAAACTCATCGAGATTCATCAGACGCTGTCGCCCACCGGCATCGCGCAGATCGAGGCCGATCGTACGCTCACGCTACGCGGCATCACGCGGCATCTGCATTCCCAATGCAGCAACTATCGTCTGCCGCGATTCAGCCCGGATCTGGATACGGAAGCCGTCAATGCGGACCTGAACCGATATCGCGACTGCCTCCGTCAGTGGGTCTCGATTCCTGAAATCGAGATCTACGACAGCCTCACTCCTGCCGAAGTCGCCGCGGGAGAGCGCCTGTACGATGCGAAGAACATCTTCGCCTACGATGCTGAAGTGCTTCGCTGTTCGAACATGCCGAAGCGGTCCAAGTGCATCCAAGATGCCGTGTTCACCAAAGTGGAACCTCTCATGGCAGGCGCTGAAGAACCGATTACATGGGTACGCAACTTCGAGATCGAACGTCTCAATAACGATCTCGCCGTGCTCAGCAAAGCGATCGACAGCCACAACCGCGGCGTTGCCATTTCGGAGTTCGTCAACAGCTTGGCCGAGGCGCTGAACGAGTAACGCGAAGGAGACGGCTCAGCGTTTCACACGAGGTGCTTAGATCGCCCTTCGATGAGCGAACGCTCCTTCGCAAGCGCTCGCGCCATGAACTGCGTGAACAATCGGACGCGCGCAGTACGCATGAGGTCCGGGTGCGTGAGGACCCATAGCGCCGTGGTCATCTCTTTGATGGGCTCGCGCACACGCGCGAGCCGCGGGTCGCTGTCGCCGAGGTAACACGGCAGCGCACTCAACCCCGCGCCCGCGGCACACATCTCTCTCATCGCGAGCAGCGAATCGAGCTGCACCGCTCTGCGGGCTTTCGGCACCGCATCGCTCATCCAGCGCGCGACGCTCGTTCCGCCCAGGATTGCGCCTGGCGCAATCCATGCGTGCTCGTGGAGCGGTGCGCTCACATCGTTTGCGCGACGGTAGTCGTGCGACGCATAGACCGCGAACGCGACGGCCGAGAGCCGTCGCCCGATCAGCGTTTCCGGCGGGTTCACGACGGGCCTAATCGCAACGTCCGCATCGCGCTTCGCGAGATCGAGCAAGGTGTTCGACGTCGAGATGTCGAGCACGATGGCAGGGTAAGCGTTTCTGAATGCGCTGAGATGAGACGGCAGGACGGACGCGAGCAGCGTATCCGTCGTCGTCAACTGCACAATGCCTTCAGCGCGTTGATCCTGGCCCGCGAGCTTGCGCTCGAGCGTCATGATCGTGTGCTCCAATGCGCGCGCAGCAGCGAAGAGCTCCTGCCCTTCCGGTGTGAGCACATAACCGCTCGCTAGCCGATCGAACACACGCACGCCGTTCTGACGCTCGAATGCGTTGATTCGCCTCAGCACGGTCGTTCGATTCACGCCAAGCGACACCGCCGCACCCGCGAGCGACTCCATATCCGCGACCGCGAGGACGTACTGCAGATCGTCCCATTCCATTCGTGCACGGCGTCTCGGCTCGCGTTTCGCTGGCATCAGCAATGCCCTTTGCAACGCTGCACACACGGCGTGCACCGATGCGTAATTGCGCGCGCGGCCCGCGACAGCACAATGCTCCGACGACGGAGCTCATCCTGAAAGAGGCACGACATGGCTTGGCTCGCTCTCATCGCCGCAGGTGCTTTCGAGATCGCGATGGCGATCTCACTCAAATATGCCGATGGTTGGACTCGACTATGGCCGAGCGTCTCGGGCCTTGCGGCCGCGCTCGTCAGCGTACTGCTTCTCACGCTCGCAGTAAAAAACCTGCCTGTGACGACTGCGTATGCGATCTGGACCGGCATCGGTGCCGTCGGTGTCTCGCTCATCGGCATTGCGGTCTTCGGCGAAAGCGCCCACCCCCTGCGCTTGCTGTGTCTGTCGATGATCTTCGGCGGAATGATCGCACTGCACCTGCTCGAAGGCCGCACCTGAAAGCGCTGCGCGGGAGACCTGAAATCATGGCTCGCCTACTCCACATCGAAGCCTCACCGCTCAAGACGCGATCGAGCTCCACCAGGGTCGCTGAACGTTTCCTGCACGTATATCGAAGCGCTCGACCAGCGGACGATATCCTCAAGATCGATCTGTGGGACGTCAACTTGCCGCCGTTCGACGCTGAGACGATCGGCGCGAAGTTCGCGGTCCTGAGAACGCAATCGTTCACGCCCGAGCAATGGGAGCGATGGGAAGCGGTGCGCTCGATCTCGCGCCGATTCAATGCGGCCGACAAGTATGTCTTCAGTGTACCGATGTGGAACTTCAGCGTGCCGTACCCGCTGAAGCACTTCATCGATGTCGTCACGCTGCCCGGAGAGAATTGGACGTGGTCGAAACCAAGAGGCTACGAGCCGATGTTGTCGGGTAAGAAGGCCCTCCTCATTTATTCGAGCGCGAACGATTACGCCGATCGCAACCACGAATCCGATTTTCTGAAGCCGTACCTGCGCCGCTGGCTGCACTTCATCGGCGTGCACTCGATCTCCGAGATCGAGATCGCACCGACGCTTGCCGATGCCGAGGTCGTGGCCAGCAGACGCGCCGCGGCTATCGAGGAGGCGGAACGACTCGCCTTAGCGTTTTGATCCGATCGGCGACTTCGATACCGGCTCGCACTCGTTCACTTCACCGCGGCATTACCGCCATCGGCGAACAGAGCTGCTCCAGTCACGAAGCTGGCCATTGGACTCGCGAGAAAAAGAGCGGCGGATGCGATTTCCTCGGGTTGAGCAATCCGCTTCATGGCATGGAGACCCGCAGCCCATTCCTTTTGTGCTTGATCGCCGGCCAACTCCGTATCCACGCCGCCTGGCAGCAGCGCGTTGGCTCTGATGCCGCGGACGGCATAGTCGGCAGCGATGCCTTTCACCAAGCCCATCAACGCGGCCTTCGAAGCGCCGTACGCAGCCATACCGGGAATGCCGACGCTGGTGCCGACGAAGCTGGACGTGAACACCACCGAGCCGCCCCCGCGCTCGAGCATCGCCGGTATCTGACTGCGCGCCCCCAAGTATGCGGCGGTCAGATTGATGGTTAGCGTGCGCACCCAGTCTTCCAGTTCGATCTCGGCGAGCGGCCGTATCGCGCCGACGGTGCCGGCATTGTTGATCGCGATGTCGAGTCCGCCAAACTCGCGCCGCGCTTCTGCTACGAGGCGTTCGTGTGTTTCGGGCAAGCCGATGTCGCCAGCGCACGCATGGGCGCGCCCGCCTTTGTCGCGGATTTCTGTCACGACCTCATCCAGCCGACGCTGGCGTCGCGCCGTCAGGACAACCGCCGCGCCGTGTTCGGCGAACATCAGCGCAATCGCGCGCCCAATGCCGGAAGACGCGCCGGTCACGAGCGCAACCTTTCCGTCGAGTAGAGTCATCTGCCTGTATCCTTCCGTGTCTGGTGTCCACGCAACGATATTCGAGCGCAGTTCGAACGACACTCCGCTTCTTGCGGTCGAATCGATGTTCGAGAACGACGCGCGCCGAGAGACTCCATGCCTACGCTTTATCTCACCTGCGGTCTTCCGGGCTCGGGAAAGACGACGTTAGCCAAGCAGCTCGAGCAAAAGGTGCCCGCGCTTCGCCTCACAGGCGATGAGTGGATGCACACCCTCTATCCGGGGATCTCAACAGTGGAAGCGGAGACTGGCCCGAACCGAAGTCGCGTTGAGACTCTTCAATGGGAGATCACGCTTCGCGCCTTGAAGCTCGGCTGCGATGTCGTTGTCGATTGGGGTCTTTGGTCGAAGGAGGAACGAGATCATTGCCGAACCGACGCACGCGCGCTTGGTGCGCACGTAGTCTTGTGTTTACTTGACGTACCCATCAATCAGCTCTGGAACCGACTTTCCGAGCGCAACGCCAACCTGCCACCTGGCACGTTCGGCATCCCGCGGGAGGCGCTTCTTAGATGGTCGCACCGATTCCAGCGCCCGACGCAAGAGGAATTGGCGCTCTACGACCTGCCGATTGGCGCTGCTCGCGACTGTCTCAGTCAACGCTGATCGATGTCATCGCACGAGTGTTCCGCCCGAGATCGGAGTGCGCCCTAATCCGCGCGCGTCAGTCGCATCACGCGCCCGTTGGGATGATTGAGAACCACATACAGGTTTCCATCCGGTCCACTACTCACATCCCGGATGCGCCCCCTGCTTTCGATAATGACCTGCTCCTGTACGACGCGGCCCGCGTCTAATCGAATGAGACGCAACTCCTGCCTCGCGAGACTGCTCACGAGCAACTGGTCCCGCCACTTAGGGAAGTCGCTGCCTGTGTAAACGCGCAGCGCGGATACGCCGATCGACGGTGTCCAGTGCAGCTTCGGCGGCTCGATTCCATCCTTGTGCGTTTCATTGCTGACGATCGTGCCGTCGTAGTTCGTGCCGAACGTCACGACCGGCCATCCGTAGTTCGCTCCTTTGACAATGAGATTGAGCTCGTCTCCTCCGCGCGGTCCGTGTTCTGTTGACCACAGCGCGTGCGTCGTGAGATCGACGGTCAAACCTTGTGGATTGCGGTGTCCGTAGCTCCAGATCGTCGGCACCGCGTTCTCGTCATCCGCGAACGGATTGTCGGCGGGAATGCGACCATCGGCAAAGATGCGATGGATCTTTCCGTATGGATTGTCGAGCTGCTGTGCCTTGTCTTGATGACCTCGATCCCCGACGCTGAAGTACAGATACTCACCATCGAATGCGAGCCGTGAGCCGTAGTGCGCTTCGGAGCTCAGATAGAATCGAGCCGGCGCTTTATAGATGATCTCCTCGTCGACCCATTTCCCCGCACGGATGCGGCCGCGAACGATGGCGGTCATCGAGCCCGAAGGCGTGGGATCGGCGTAGCTGAGATAAATCCAACCGTTCTTTGCGTAATCGGGATGCAGCCTGACCGTGTGCAATCCGCCCTGACCGACGAACCAGACTTTCGGCGTTCCTTCGATGAGCCCGATGCGTTCGCCGTTCTTGAACAGCCACAAGCTGCCGGACTTCTGCGTCGCGATCATCGTGCCGTCGCTCAAGAAGTCCATCGACCAAAGCTCGCCCGACACTTCAGCGACCTTCTCGATTCGGAAGGTGTGGCCTGCAGCCGTCAGCGTCGTGTTCTCGCTCTCGAAGCTCGCGGTCACTCCATCGTTCGTGCCCGGCTGATCGCTCAATGTGAAGCGATCCAAGTTGAACACTCCTCCGCCCTCCAAGCCCATGAAGCAGAGCCGATAGCGCCCCTCGAGTCGTCGCGACAATCCGATACGCTCGGTCCGAAATTCGTCCCACCCTCCGGTAAGCGCCGTGGTCTTTTCTCCCAGGTTGAAGCTTTGCGACGAATCGAAGTCTTCCCCCTGATACGCGACGAGTGCAAAGCGACGCGGAGGCTCGCCCTCACCTTTCGCATAGTGATACTCGACACTCGCGATCCCGGTCAGGTCGAGGTCGTCGTAGCAGAGATGGCTCCCCCGATCGATATACTGCAGATAGCGGTTCGAGCCCGAGCCGGTGATCCAGTATCCCGAGGAACGATCCGCCCTCAGGTTCTCGGCCTCGATCGTTTTGCCAACCATCGTTCCCGCCTGCCCTGCCCTCTCGCGTAACAGCGACGCGAGCGAATCGATCTGCGCGCGGCTCAAGGTACGACCGAAGCTCGGCATGCCGCGGCTCGGGCGTCCGTCACGAATGACGCCGACGATCTCGTTCGATGTAGAGCCCTTCACCGAAGGCGCATTACGAAAAGCAGTCGCAATGCTCGCTCCGTGACATCCGGCGCAGAGATCCTGGTACTGCGCTGCTGACGAGGGAGGCGCAGCGCCGTAGGCCGTGGACAGCGCACACGAAATCGATAACAGGAAGACTCGCTTAACCATAGCGTCCAACCAACCTTGCGCAACGAACACGCAGGGAATGATTGCGGCCGCCGATCGGGCCTTCCATCGCGAAGGGCCGAATGGAGGCTATGAGGGACGAGTGAGCGCGCTAGGCACTGACTGCCGCAGCCGCGCGCGATAGCGCTTGCTCAAGCCGAGCGAGGCGCCGCAGCGCAGGTGCACGGTGCCGCTTCCCGAGCGATGGGTTTTGATGTGGTCGATCTCGTTGACGTTCACGATATGCGAGCGATGAATTCTGACGAAGCGGTGCGAGGGCAGGACCTCCTCGAGTTGCGTCATCGTACGGCGAAGCAAGTAGCATCGATTGCGCGCACGAATCTCGATGTAGTTGCGCGCCGCGCTCAAATACTGGATGTCTTCGATCGGGAGCAGACACTCGTCGGCTCCCTTGCTCACGAGGAGTGTGGCGGGGGAAGAAGATGTCTGCGCCGGATCGACTCGAGGGAGGGCACGCGTATCCGATGTCCGGAGGAAGGCGTGCCACACGAGGTACACCACGACCATCGCAGCCATGTAGCGAGGCAAGAAGATTGCGAGCGTCGACGGCGCAGCTCGGGTGTCGGTGGCTTGGTCGATCCCGAGCTCGACGAGGATCGCGATGAGCAACACTGACGCTGCAAAGGGCCATCGGCTACGCAGCCGAGCCGCAGCACTCTCCGTCTCCGACGCTCTCAGTCGGTTGAACACGAAGGGTGTGAGTACGATCCAGATCCCCCATTCGCGCAATGCGAGCGTCACTGTTCGAACGAGATCGGGCGTGACAGAGCTGACAATCGCTTGATGCACCAAGCAATAGATGCATGTGCCGACCAAGAACACGCTCCATGCGGTGAGCGCGATCTTCGTTTCACGCGGATCGGGACCGCTGAACGAATTGACAGGGAGCAGTTCGGACGCCGACATTCGACTCACCGCTGAAGGAGCGCGAGCCATTGTAGCTGACAGTGGCGTTGTGTCCCTCCTCCTCAACGGGCGGGAGCAAGATCTGCGACCCACCTAAAGAAAAAGGCGCCCGCGAGGAGCGCCTTTCTCTCTTCGATGAATGTCGTCCTTTACTCGCCGAAGCTCCAACGACCGCCGAGATACCAAGCGGTGCCGTCGTCGTCGAACGTCACATCGACGCCCGCCGCAAACGCCTGCGTAAAGAAGTAGCGGCCGCCCACAGAGAAAATGGTGTCGTCGCCACCTTCATCGAAGTCTACGTGTTGCAAGCCTGCCGTCCACTCGAGCTGATCGAGCGCGCGACCGCGCAGACCCACGCCGAGACCGAAACCGTCATCGTCGAAATCACCCGCGCGAGGAACGTCGACTTCCGTCTTCAGGTACGACAACGTGCCAATCACATCCAAGTTCGAGCGCAGCGGCCACGCATAGCCGCCTCCGACCTCGAACGTGTTGGTGTCGATGTTGAAATCGAAATCGAGATCGGTGTACTTGGCGAAGACGTGAACATTGTCGGTCACGCCCAAGGAACCGCGCAGCTGAAAGCCGTCGCCGTCGACATTGAAATCATCCAAGTCCGTGTTGATGTATCCGAGCTCGACGAAAGAGTAGTCGAACGCGCTCTCAGCAACCGCGGTACCGGCGAAACCGAAGGCCGCGATCGATGCAAAGATCAAACCCTTGCGCATAGTGTCTCCATCAAGAATTGAACGTACGACTGTCGCATTCGCGCACTTTGCGCAACGACAACAGCGCGGCCGGCTCATCACCGGCGGCGCGGATTCTAGGTCACGCAAGCTGAATACGCACGTAACGAGGTGGTGCGAAACGGCGACACCTGATGAGGATCAGATGCTCGAACGCACTCGTGAGTTGATCGATGAGTGTCTCGAATCGCGGAGCGATCTCAATTCGCTGGTAATGCGATCTCGATCAGCTTGACCGATTGGCGTGGGAGCAGAACTTTCAGACGCACATCGCCGCTGGACGTCGCGACTAGGCTGCGCTGCACGGGCTGCATCGTCGCGGCGGCGTGGAGCTTTGCAATCTGTTCCGTCGTGGGCGACTGCGGCGAGCCCATGGCGAGCCACGCCGAATAGGCATTTCCGGAAATCTCGTCGATCGCATACTCGAGCGCGCGCAGCTTATCGCTTCCGCTCGGAAGACCAGTCAGCGTAACCTGCACATCGCGTGGATCCTCTGAGCCGCCCGCCACATCGTGATAGTTCCACAACAGCACGGTGAGACGCTTGCGGGCGCCATCTGTCGAGGCGACGACGCCGATGTCAGGCTCTCCGCGCACACTGTTCGCGATGATCGCATCGACTGGAATCATCGCGGGTGCATCCACTGCGACCCGTTCGGGCGCGAGCTTCGCGAACAGCTCGAACGTGTTGAACACGGGGAGCGCGACTTCGTTCGTCGTCAGAGCGCGTAGACCGTTGAACCAGGGTTGATCGGCGAACGTGAAGGCCCAAGACACCGCACCTTGCAGATCTCCACCCGTACGCGCGAGGAGATCCTGCTTGCGCATGAACGAAGCGGCCGTGTAGGCCGCGAACTGCGACGTGAGGCGATAGCCGCGCTCAGGATCTGCGGTCGCGGGACATCCCGCACAGCCTTCCGGATCCGACTCGCCGATGTAGATCGGCAACTGCGCGAACTCAGGGAAGCTCGCGATGATGCGGCCGTACGTGTCGATCGTCTTGAGTTGATTGCGCAGGTGCATCTCGACGCGTCCTTTCTCGTCGATGCGCGTCGTGCCTTTTGCATGGAATGCGATGAAGTCGAGCGGCGCTCCAATACCGCCGGTCGCCGAGTTCTTGCCCGAACGGCAGTGCTCCAGAAATGCACGCATGAACACATCGCCGTTCTTCCAACCCGGATCCGTCACGTGCGGACCGCCGACTCGCGCACGCGGCAACGCTCGTTTGACCGCCGCGGCGAAGTGATCGTACAGCTTGAAGTACTCTTCCTTCGTTCCGCGCCAGTACGGCGATTCGGGTTCGTTCCACAGTTCCCAAAGCCAAGACGATGCGCGATCGACACCGTACCGCTCGCCGCTATGACGCGCCCACGCCTCGATCAACGCCTCCCACTTCTGATAGTCCTTCGGCGGATAGAACGCGCCGCCGGTCACCATCTCTCCGGGCGCACCGGTTTTCACGAGCTTCGGTGTGTACGGTTCGGGCTGCGACGAAAGCGCCTGCGGCATGAAGCTCGCCTGCACGAACGGCTCGATGCCCGGCCGCGTGAGCTCGTCCATGATCGCGTCGAGCCGCGTCCAGTCGTAGCGCGGATTACCGTCGGCATCCTCGGTGTAAACGTTCGTGCTCGACCACTTCAACGCAAGCGTGCCATCGCCGCTCGTCAACAAGTGATGCACGCGAATGCGAATCGGCTCCTCGCTGAGCGCATTGAGCTTGCCCAAGAGATGACGCCCTTCGGGCGTGAGCGTCGTACCCGCCTCGTCATATCCGAAGTAGTTCCAGATGGGACGAATCTCGCCGACGACGCGATCGGCATGAACGGTGACTTGCACGGGCTGAGCATGAAGCGCCGCGCTGAAGCCGAGAAGCACCGAAATCAACTGAAAGCGAAATCGAACTAGCATGGCCGCACTCTGATCGACACGTACTCACGTGGGAAGGCACATCATAGCCCGATGCGACACAGGGCTCGCTCAACAATTGCCAAGCCTCGCACACAGTGTCCCGAAGGGGCTTTCCTCGTCCCCTCTCACGACCGCGACATCCTGGGCACCCGTCGAGCCCGCTTTCGAGCTCGCGGATGCCCACACCTTGTGATTTCGTAATCCAGCTTAGGAAGGCGGCATCCGCGTCTTCTTTCTCATCTTCTCCACTTCATTCCGCAGACGCCCGAAGCGCCGCTCGCGCTCGCGGCGTTCCGCGAGCGTCGCATTTGCATGCGCCGCTTCTCGCTGCAGCTTTCGATAATTCTCGATGCGGCGCGCATCCAACCTCCCCTCGCATGCTGCGGCGATGACGGCACATCCCGTTTCCGTTTGATGACGGCAGTCGCGAAACTTGCACTGTGCAGCGAGCTGCTCGATGTCCTCGAACGTCGCTTGCACACCGATCGCTGCGTCGCCGATCCTGAGCTCCCGCATGCCTGGCGTGTCGATGAGCCACGCACCAGCCGGCATGCGCACGAGTTGGCGCGCCGTCGTGGTGTGCCGGCCCTTCGAATCGTCTTCTCGAATCGCCGCCGTTGTTTGTCGCTCGATACCCAGCAGCGTGTTGATCAATGTCGACTTACCGACGCCCGACGACCCGACGAATGCAACGGTTTGCGCGACGGCCAGCCAAGGCGTGAGCGAGTCGGCAGACGCGCGATCGCGCGCGTCGATCGCAATGACTGCGGCGAGCGGCGCGACCGCCTGTGCGTCGGCGATGCGCCGTGTGAGATCGTCGCACTCGTCGGCCTTCGTCAGCACGACGACCGGCGCCACCGCGGCTTGATGTGCGATCGCTAGATAGCGCTCGAGGCGCGAGAGGTTGAAGTCCTCGTTGCAGGACACCGCGATGAAAAGCGTATCGACATTGCTCGCGATGAGCTGTCGTCGTGCTTCGATCCCTGCGGCGACGCGCTGCAAACACGAGAACGGTTCGAGGCGTCGCTCGACACGAGCGGTCGTCTGATCGATGAGGAGCCAATCGCCGACTGCGATGGATTCCGAGAGCCTACCGTCCACGGCAGGAACTCGGATGCTCAGTTCTCCTTCTTCTCCGAGTACATCGAGCCGATCTCGATGAACGCTCGTGACGCGGGCCGGCAGGAGAGAAGAAAGTTCTTCGACCGAAACCTGTTGAGAATGACTCGCGCGCCAGCCAAGCGCGACCAAGCGAGAGCGATTGAAAGACATTGTACTAACCCCGACAAATAGATGGCGAACACGCCCTGAGCGAAGGCGGGCAAAGCCGGGGTCGAGACGGATCGGACACAGCGCAGGGCGCTGCGGTCTGTACTAGATACGAATCAACCCGGCGAAGTTCGGGGTTGGCGCAGTCATAGGTTCTTTTTGACCTCCTGTTGATGTCAGTACGATCGAGAGCTGCAGGCTACTTGCGACGCCGTTGGCGCGCAAGAGGACGAGTGGCCCCACGAAGGGTGTGTTGAAGTTCTTGCGTGCGCATCGCTCGACGCGCGCTAGACTCAGCGCCCCGAAAGCGGAGTGTCAGATGCTATGACCCGTATCCTCGTCGCCCTGTCGTTGCTGCTCTCATCACTCGCCGTCGCCGAGGGTGCCGATCGGACATCCGCAAAACCACCTGTGTTCGATCTCCACGTACACCTGCGCGAAGGCGAAGCTTCGCTGCGCGAGTACAAGGCCGATGTCGCATCCGACGGCATCAACTTGGTCGGGCTGGGTGCGATGTGGTTCGGCGGGCAGTACCAGGCATTGGCGGGCAATCCGACAGACATCCGGAGGCGCAACGACGCATTGATCGCAATGGCGCAGAAGCATACCGAGGTGCTGCCGATCGCTACGGTCCACCCCTACGACGGCGAAGCTGCATTGAACGAGTTGGCGCGTGTCGCCGCTCGCGGCGTGAAGGTGCTCAAGCTCCACGCGCATACCCAGAAGTTCGACGTGACGGATCCGCGCGTACTGTCCCTCGTGAATAAGGCCGGTGAGCTGAACGTCATCGTGCTGATGGACAATGCCAACATCCTTCCCGGCGACAGCGAGAACCTGTTCAATCTGGCGGTGCAAGCGCCCAAGACGACGTTCGTGTTCGCCCACATCGGCGGGCTGAACTTTCGCTTCTGGAACATCCTTGCGCTGGCGCGCACGGCCGACGGGTTCGGCATGGAGAACGTCTACTTCGACATCTCTGGGATGGCCCTGCTTGCGGCGGACAGCCCGATCGAAGAAGAGTTCATCTGGACCCTGCGCAATGTCGGCATCGATCACATCATCCTAGGCTCGGACTACCCGCAGATTTCGCTTGCCCGAACGATCGAGGCATTCGAGCGGCTCGACCTGACCGAGGAAGAGAAGTCGAAGATCCGCGAAGGCAATGCGCGCAGGCTGTTCGGCATCGCACGGTGAGACCGACGAAGGCTTGGATCGTCAGGTCGCTCAGCGGGCGATCAAGAGCACGCCAGCAACGAGCAATGTTGCGCCCAGAACGCGCGTCACAGAGACCGCGTGTTGAGCGAAGCCTAGCCAGCCGAAATGGTCGAGGATCAATGACGCGGTGACTTGGCCCACCAAGGTGAGCGCGAGCAACGTCGTTGCGCCGAGTTTGGGTCCCGCGACGGTCGCCATCGCGACATAGAAGGCGCCGAACACGCCGCCGAGCCACGCCCACGCGGGCGCACCGGCTAACGCTGCCCGAGTTGGAATCGGCGCTCGGGTCGCCACGACGAACAACACCAACGCGATCAGCCCCACACAGAAACTCACCACAGCGGCAAAGGCAGCGCTGCCGGTGGAATGCCGCATGGTGCTATTGAGCCCCACTTGTACAGCGAGACCGAGACCGGCAATCAGAGACAGGATATATAAGAGTGCATTCATCTGAGCGGATCGCGATGGAGCGAAGAGAGGGGCGACGTTAGCCCTGCAGCTTAAGCGACGCGGCGATGAACGCGAAGAGAGCGACGGCACTGCACATCCGGCAACTTCGGTACGCAATTCAGAGGGTGTCCGCCTACGCGGTGATCAGGCCGCCGATGTTCCCGACGAGATCGTTAGTCGCTCAGCAAGCCATCGAGAGCAGCGCGATCTTGTGGCGACAACGGGAGCCGCGCGGCTTTCTCCCAATACTCGCGAGCACGTTCCGTCTTGCCAGCGGCAACGTAAGCCTTACCCATTGCGATCTTCAGCGCACCCCAGTTAGGCGCGAGCTTTTCCGCCTGACGGTAGCGCATCAGTGCCTCGGTGAACTTGCCTTGTTCGAGGAGTGCGTCCCCCCAATACTTCTTCGGGTCCACCCAGTTGGGTGCTAGTCGCGCAGCAATATGTGCCTGCTGAATGGCGGCAGGCCAATCTTTGAGGATCAAGAGCGCTTGCGCACGCTCGCCATACACCGAGGGCAGCCTAACCGCGAGCGCCTGAGCCGCATCGAACCAGCGGGCAGCGGCGGTCGCGTCGCCTGCCAGCGCCTCGATCGTTCCGCGCGTCCGGACACAGAACGCGCAATCGAGAGGCGTCGAGGCGATCCTCTCGCGCGCTTCGTCAATGCGGTCCGTCCATGCAGCCGCCAGCGCGAGCCTCGATCGCAAAATGAGACTCTGATCGGTCACCAGAGCATCCGCGTGTTCTGGCGGCATCCTCTCTTCTACGCCACGCAGAATGAGGTACGCCGATTCCCAGTCGTCCAGAAACTCAGCCAGAACGGAGTCGACTTCCCAATCTGGGGATAGCGCTTCGATCGCTTCACGATTCTCAGCATTGGTTCTGGCGGCCAGCACCTCCCTAGCAGCCGGAATGTCGCGCGCTGAAGCCTCACAGGCCGCGAGTGTGAGCGGATTCGCCAGTCTCGTTGCCCTATCGACGACCGCTTCCATCTGTCTGCTCACCATCGTGCAGGCACGCGGCAAGTCCATCTGGAGATGAGCTGCAATGCGCTCCATCTCATAGATGAGCGCCGGATGGCGCGACGGACTGATCTGCTCACGCGCGAGATCCTGCAAGGCGAGAAATCGCTTGGCATAAGCCAATGTCTCATGCTCGCGACCTTGCACGCTCAAATTGACGGCCAGGTTGTAAAGAAAGGGCGTGAAAGTCGGATCGAGGCGCAGACCCTGCTCCAAGATCGGTATGGAGTGATTGGGATCGCCCGCACGAGCCGCCATCGAGTTGAGCGCCCAGAGCCGGTCTTCTCTGTTCGAACTGTGTACCAAGTCCCGCATCCGGTCCTGTGATTCGTCGGTGCGGCCCGCGTGACGCAGCCAGATGGTGTGGCGGTAGGCTGGGTCTTCTCGTAGACGTTTTCGGCCGCGCGCGCGATCAAGGTATCGAGCTCGGGCTCAGGCCCCTCGAACTGCGTTCCGGGCGACGCACCCACGCGCACAGTCAGTGCGACTGACCCATCGACTCGCCGAACCAACTCGCCGGTGAGTCTCACTTGTTTTCCGAACCACGCTCGCAACGAGCTGCGCAGATCGCCGATCGTGATCCCCGTGTTAGGAATCTCCACGGCAATATCGTCGCCCCAGTTATTGCTATACGTCGACGGAGCCCGCAGGGACTCGGTCGCATCCTGCATCTTGAGCAGCTGGTCCATGACCTGTGTGGCGACGACTACTCCATCCAGGCCACGCGCCTGCATTTCGGGCGGAACGCGAAAGGGCTCGATCGCAACGCCACGCGCACGACTTGCCTCCCATATCAACGCGATGATCGCGCCGAGCACGCACAGTCCGATCGACATGATGAAGATATGGCGCCAGCGTTCTCGACCTAACTGCGCCATCTGTGCCTCGACCAGACGCTCGTGCTTGCGCAGGAAACGCATCACGTCAGGCTCAACCGGTGCGTCATGCGCACGCCGCAGTGCGAGGTCAACAGGATCAACGGTCGTCGGCACGCCCACGGCGGGCTCGCCATGTTGGTTCGGATTCATCGCCCCTCCCCTCGATATAAGCTGCCAGGCTTATTTATTGATATTGCGTGCAGTGGCGAAGCGGTCGTGTGTGGATCATCGCACCACTCATGCGTTTGGCAAAGTGACGGTTTTGGTTGAAAGATAGGACCGGGAACACACTTGAGATTGAGGCGCTCACTTCCGCATCGCACGACCGCCTCGCCTCAGGTGTCCAACGAGATCCGCGATCACCGATTCAGCTGGGGCCTCCGCTGCTGAGCAGAGTACTGCCTGACGCTCGCTGCAACTGTGCCTATTGCATTCGACCCTCATGCCGGATCATGCGTTTATGCCACTACGTCGCTCGAGGATCCATGAAAACACTATTTGTCACGGGTGCGAGCTCAGGGTTCGGGCTCGCGATAGCCGAACGCTTTCTCGCGGAGGGTTGGCGTGCGGTCGTCTGTGCGCGTCGTTACGATCGACTACAAGTTCTCTCGCGCCGATTTCAGGATCGCGTGCTTGCGCTGCAGCTCGATGTCACAGATCGCGCCGCCGTCGCAAGTGCGGTTCAGAACTTGCCCAAGGAGTTCGCGAGCATCGACGTTCTCGTCAACAACGCTGGCCGCGCACTCGGACTTGCACCGGCACACGAGGCGAATCTCGATGACTGGGATCGCATGATCGCCACCAACTGCTCGGGGCTGGTACACGTGACCCACGCGGTCGTGCCGGGAATGGTTGGGCGAAAGCGCGGCAGCGTCGTGAACATCGGTTCGATCGCCGGCGAGAATCCCTATCCAGGCGGCAACGTGTACGGTGCGACCAAAGCTTTCGTACATCAGTTCACTCAGAATCTAAATGCCGATCTCACTCGGGACGGGCGTGCGCGCCAGCTGCGTGGAACCTGGACTCTGCGGCGGCACCGAGTTCTCCAACGTGCGGTTCGGCGGGGATGATGAGCGAGCGAAGGCCGTGTACGCCGGCACCACGCCACTGAGCGCAGAGGATATTGCGGATACCGTGTACTGGATCGCGACCCGCCCGCCCCACGTCACGATCAACGTCATCAGCCTGATGCCGAACTGCCAGTCGTTCGGTCCACTTGCGATCAAGCGTGCGCCGGCCCTTGACGACCGACAGTGAGCCGGGCGATCGCGGCGCGCGATTAGATTCGCATCCCTTCGTACCCGGCGAACGCATCGCGCACGACGCTTGACGAGCAAGCCACGTTGGTTGCGAAATAGGAGATGAAATTTCTTAGGACACCGTTGTGTGCATGAGGAGGCGTCGTCGTGGCTTCATTCAAACGCGAAGTACTGTTGAACGCTCCGATCGATGTTGTCTGGGATGCGTTGCGCGACGTTGGCGCCTTGCATACGCGACTCGTGCCTGGGTTCGTCGTGGACACGAAGATGGAAGGCGAGGCCCGCATCGTGACGTTCGCGGACGGCATGGTGGTCCGAGAGCCGATCATCAGTATCGATGAAGCTGAGCGACGCGTTTGCTGGACAGCGCTCGGCGCACCCATGACCCACTACAACGCGTCGTTTCAACTCTTCGAATCGGACGCGACGCACACACGCGGTGTTTGGACCGTGGATCTCTTGCCGCATGAGGCCGCACCCATGGTACTTGCGATGGTCGAGGACGGGTTGGCGGCGATGCAGCGTGCGTTCACGAAATCGAGCACTGCATAGACAAGGCAGATTGCGAGCCCTCCTTGGCTTTGGAATTCGCGCGTCCGGGCGCGTATTGACGGCCTGGAATATGCGGGACTAGGGTGCGCGAAGGGAATGATCCAGGCAAGTCGCCTATCGCGCCGAGAAATCGAAGGAATGGAGCGATGAAGAACGTTGAATCAGCGGCGAATTTCACGCTCCGGGGGGCGACACCGTCGTCTTGCATCCCGACACTTAGGTCCCCTACATAGAGTTAGGGCTCAGGAGAGTTCATGTCCAACACGCAGTTCATCTTTCTAGATAGATC
>JBIQKP010000173.1:0-3158 GCA_044506405.1 Lysobacterales bacterium
TGTCATACGCACGCGAGCCGAAGACCGGCTTGAATTGGCCCACTGAGTGGGTCGTGCAGTACGGCCGCGGACGCGTTTACACCTCGACGTTCGGCCACGTTTGGAAGGGTGACGTGCAACCAGTGACGGTGCGGGATATCGGCGTACAGACCTTACTCGTACGCGGTGTTCAATGGTTGGCACGCCGACGAGTGGACACCACGCTTCCAGAAAACTTCCCGACCGCAGACGCCACATCCATCGGACCGCCGCTCGACTGATTCCCTAGGCATCGACATCGAAATCGGCCAACAGCCTAACCAGCACAGCACGTTCGCTGCGCAGACGCTTCTCTCGTGACACCATCCACAGCCACGCCGCCCCTGATACCGCCAGGCAAACTGCCGTGTAGAAGATGAGAAATTTCACGGCATCGATGAGACCTATCGCCTCGAGCATCCAGAGCGCCGTGACGAAGAGCGCGATGATCGAAATGTGCCAACGGCCGATGCGGATCGCGGACAACGACGAGTCCGCACGACGTAAACCGATTTGTAGAAGTGATTCAGGCGTTTCAGCGTCCCACGCGAGGCTGTGACGCCGCACCATCACGCTTGCGGCACACAGCGCGGGAGCCGTGATCAACATGATTCCGGCGCTGAGCGCAAACAACAGTCTGTGCTCGTTCGTATGCGCCGCGACCCAGGCGAACCAGATCCCGACCAGGAGCGCGAAAGCACACCCCACGACTTCCGCGCCCAGCACGACATGCGGCATCCACCGCGTTCGGCGCAAGCGACGCAAGACTTTAGCGGCATCTTGGTCTCGCGACTGCCAATCGCCCTGCAAGCTGCGAATGAAGTCGTCATTCATGGTTGAGCAGCCTCTTGATCTGTTGCTTAGCCCGGTTCACCCGTATGCCGACGTTGGCGACCGTGATACCGAGCGTTTCGGCGATCTCTTCGTAGCTCATGTCCTCCAGTATCAGCGTCATCACTTGCCGATAGGGCAATGTGAGCCGCCGAACGGCTTCCATTAGCTGTTCGCTGCGCTCCCGTTCGATGAGGGCTTGTTCGTGGCTTGCCGCTTCCGCCGCATGATCGTCCAAGATCTCCTCATGCGCGCGCTCGCGCATCCGCTTGGCGACATGACTCAGGCAGCGGTTGTGAGCAATGCGAAACACGAACGGCTTCAACTTGTCCTCATGAGCCAAGCGCGGCAGCGAAGATAGGATCGCCATCAACACCTCCTGCAGCAGTTCCTCTTGCAAAGCGCGATCCCGCTCATAGGAGGCCACGACGCGCGCGAGGGCGGGAGCGAATCGTGTAATGACAGCGCGTGCATCCATCCAAGCAATAGTCCCTGGAGCATCAGTTTTCTTACAACGCGTTGTGAATGTAAGGCAGATGCGCGACTCCGAGACTAATAGTCGGTCCGCAATGGGCGGATTTAAGGAGAGCATCATGGTCAGGCATACAGGGTTTCGTTGCGCGTTGGTGCTTGCGAGCTTGGCGATTCAGGCCGCAATACCGGACCTGGCATCGGCAGACATCTATCACGGGTTCACGCTCGTCGACCCCGCCACGGAAAAACGAATCGAGAACGCGTGGATCGTCGTTGAAGGCGGCCGAATCTCCGAGATCGGCTCCGGCAAGGCGCCGCGGGCATCCAACTCCACCCAAGCTCATGACTTGACCGGTCGATTCGTGCTTCCCGGGTTCATCGACGCGCATGCGCACGTCACTTCCACCGGCATCCTGAACGTGGAGTTGCGCGACGGCGCTCCTGTCCTTTCCATGAAAATGGACGAGCACATCACTCAGCGCAACGGGCGTGTCGCGCTCGCACGCGGAGTGACGACCGTGCGCAACCCCGCCGGGGCGCCTCGTGCCAATGCGCAGTACGACCGCATGATCGCCGCAGGTACGTGGATCGGGCCGGAAGCCCGCCACGCCGGGGCAGTGATGCAGCCGCCGCCGATGTCGGGAGAGATGTTTCGCTATCCGCGCACCGAAGCCGAATGGCAAGCCGAGGCTGCAGAGGAAGCGCGCCTCGGTATGAAGTATTTCAAGCTCTACACGGACCTCAATGAGCAAGAGCTCGCGACCGGAATTCGCGTTGCACACCAGCACGGCCTCAAGGCCATCGCTCACTTGAATCGCGTGAGCTGGACGCGTGCGATCGAGCTCGGCATCGATGGACTCGAGCACGCACTCCCGACGAGTCCGGATCTGCTCGAACCTGAGGCGCGTGCGAAGTACGTGGCCGAGTTGGATCAAACGTCCAGGTTCATGTACCGCTGGTTTGAGCTCGCTGACTATGATGGCCCTCTGGTCCGCAAACTGGTTGGCCTGCTTGCAGAGAAGAAGATCCCGGTCAACCTGACGCTCGTCGTAAACGAGCTGATCTATAACACCGATGATCTCGGCCGCGTCCTGCCAGCATTCGAGCTCGAAGAGTTTCATCCCGACGTCGTCGCAGTGTACGAGACGCAGTTGCGTGCGAGCGCCACGGGTTGGACGCCGGAGGATTACGAGCGTGCACGCCGAGTGATGCCGAAAGTGCAGGCGTTCGCACGCCTACTGCACGATGCCGGCGTTCCCTTGATGATCGGAACCGACGGCGGTGGCGGCGTCCTCTATGGTCGCGAGTTGGAATTACACCGCGAGGCCGGCATACCTGCGTGGGACGTGCTCCGAATGGCAACATCCGAGGCGGCCGACATCATGGGGATCGGGGATCGCGTCGGTCGTATCGAGAAAGGCTATGAGGCGGACCTGGTGATCCTCGAAGCCGATCCGCTCACCGACATCCGCGCCGTCGATCGAGTGCACGCGGTGATCAACAACGGCAAGGTGCTCAAGCCGGCAGAGCTCCGCGTGGACACTGAGCAGTGACGGCATCAACGTTCCGCGGAACGGCGCGCAGCAAAAGGATTGACGCGCTCTTCGCTCTTCGCTTTTCGCGTTTCGGTTCTTACGCGGGCTTCAGGCGCAGCGGCACGCAAATCGGACCGAGCTCGGGCATGCCGCTCATCTTGATTTCGCCGCAGACCTCGAAATCGCTCGTCTGTACTAACAGCTCTTCCAACGCGATCCTGAGCTGCTGACGCGCGAGCGGAATACCTGCGCACACGTGCGGGCCGCGACCGAAGGCAATGTGCTGTTTGATGTTCTCGC
>JBIQKP010000062.1:0-21465 GCA_044506405.1 Lysobacterales bacterium
GCGTGTTGGCGCAACGCTTCCACTTGGAATCGATTCCGATCTTTCTCGCGGGCTGTTGGGCCGTGCTCTTGGCGTCGTATGGCGTGCTCGAGCGAATGGGTCACAGCCCCATCGGCGAATCGCACTGAACCGCACACCTATGAATGCGTCTCGACCAGCGCCTTGAGGCGTGCGAGCGCGCCGTCCCAGCGCTGCGATATCTGATCGAGGTAGCGACGCACTTCCTCGAGTCGTTTCGTTTCGAGCTCCCAGATCGTTTCGCGACCGACGCGCTCGCAGCGCACGAGCCCTGCGTCGGACAGTGCACGCAGATGCTTCGTGACGGCCTGACGCGTGACATCGGCTGCCTCCGTCAACCGCACGATCGATTGCGGCCCGGCATCGCATAAGCGCAAGACGATGCGCAAACGCGTTTCATCGCCGAGTGCCGCGAAGATCGGCGCAGCCTCCGCGATCCGCGACTGAGCAGTCGCTCGCGAGCGCAAGGCAGCCAATCAAGCCTCCTTCGATGCACGCATCAGATATTTCTCGATGAGCGTCACCTGGATGCTCCAGCCCTGTTCGTTGGAGGTGAACGCCTCGGCGCGGCGTGCGAGCGGAACTCGATCGAAGCCGGACTCCGAGATCGTGAGCAACGTACCGCCCTCCGTCTCTTCCAGTTCGAAGGCAACGAGCGTCATCGGCTCGGCGAGCGGATCTGCACTGTCGTCGACCGGGTAAGGGTGCCAGCGAAACGTAAACCGTCGCTGCGGTTCGATGCGCTCGACCACGACTTCGAACGGAGTGCCATCGTAGGCTTCCTGCGACTTTGCGATGGTCGCATCCACCTGCGTCGGTTTGATCCGGCCAGAGAGTCGGGCCCCTTCGACAAACGGCCCATCGAACTCAGCCCCGAACCAGACACCGAACTGCTTGGAATCCGTGATGGCCTCCCAAACCCGCGCGCGGGACGCGCGCAGGAGAATTTGCTTCTCTATGCGATCGGTGGGCTGCGACATCGGTCACCTCCTGGTCGCGCGCACTGTACTCACTCGAGCGCTTACATGCAACCAATGGGTTGCCTTTATGGCGCGCTAGTGAGGGCCGCGGTGCCGCCTTCTGCGACCATAGAAAGTTGCGCCGTCGGGGAACGGGACCGCCCTGGCGTTTGTTGTCACGGCATGCTCGTGCGTCTGATGAATCGGTTGCATCCTTTGAGAGGGCTGCCGGTGTGGGCGCGATATTCGCTCACGGCGCTGATCGTTTTTGCGTGCTTCGGCGTGCGCTATGCGCTCGGGGCGATCGAGGATCCGCATCATCTGCCGCTCTTCATGATTTTCGTCCCCTCGGTGATCCTCGCTTCCTTCTTCTTCGACCGCGGCTCCGGATTCTTGGCGGTCGCGCTGAGCGCACTCGTGGGGGTGACCTTCTTCGTCGCACGCGAAGATCCTGTCGCGCTGCGGAGTGTTGGCGAGATCGTGCGAGTTGGCGCTTTCATTCTCACAGGGGCGCTCACGGCTGCGATCATCGAAGCGCTGCGCAAGGCCGTCGAGGAATTGAATCGAACGCTCGAGGCGCTCGCTGCGGCCGAGGACACGAGCAGACGCAATCTTTCCTTGCTGACGGAGATCATGGAAGGCACGCCCGATCCCATCTTCGTGAAGGATCGCGATTCGCGGTATATCCACATGAACGAGGCCACCGCGCGCGTCTTCGGAACGACGAAGGATCGAGTCGCGGGACGCACCGATGCCGAAATCACCGGCGGTGAAGATTCCGAACGCATCGTTGCGACGGATCAAGAGGTGCTGACGACCGGACGTACGCTCGTGCTCGAAGAGCAACATCGAAGTGCGGACGGTGTCTTGCGCACCTATCTCACGACGAAGTCTCCTTGGCTCGGCGCCGACCAGGAAATCATCGGACTCATCGGCGTCGCGCGGGACATTCACGATCGCAAGATCATGGAGGAGCGTCTCAAGACGACGAACGCGCAGAAGCAGCTCCTCCTCGACGACATCAACCATCGCGTCAAGAATCATCTGCAAACGGTTGCCGGCCTCCTTTACGCGAGTAGACAAAAGGCAGCGGACGAGCGCAGTCGCGAGGCGCTCGATGGCGCGATCGCGCAACTGCAAGTCATCGCGCGCGTGTACGACCGCTTGCAGCTTCAAGAAGCAGCGACGATGGTCGATGCGAACGACTTCTTGCAGGCGCTCACCGTGGATCTAAGAGCGACGCTCCTTGGACACACACAAGTCGTCATTCGCTGTCACGCCGAGCGCCATCCCCTCCAATCGTCCCACGCGGTGTTGCTCGGGCTCGCGCTGAACGAGCTCGTCACGAATGCCGTGAAGTATGCGTTTCCGGACGACAAGCAGGGCGAGATCGAGATTTCTTTTGCCACTGCAGGTGCATCCGCACACTTGCAGGTCGCAGACAACGGCGTCGGCATGCGGCGCGATGGCGACAGCGGCCGGGGCAAGCGCCTCGTCGAAAGTTTCGCGCGCGAGCTCGGCGGCACCGCCGAATGGACGTCCGACCCGAACGGCACACGCGCCGTGCTCACCATTCCGCTGTGAGGATGTTTCTAAGGGGACATTCCTCGTCCTCGAGGAGTGCCCCCAACAGAGTGGCGCGACATAGGGACACTCCTCTGCGAGGAATGTCCCTGGCGTCATGACTTCTTCGGGCGAAACGCGCTTTGCAGGAGGTCGTCCGCGAACGGACCCCCAACCGTGCCTTCGCTTGCGTACCGATACAGTGCCGCCGAATAAATGCCTTGGAGCGCCGAGTGCGTGAGGGCGAGTGCGATAAAGGCGACGACACTGATCGCGACCACGGCACCGATCAGCGTCGCACTACCGGATGCTGCAACGAGGTAGAAGAGCACGAACATGCCCGCGATCGCGAGGACATAAGCGAGCATGAATGCCAGCCCGAGTCCTGCGTTCCCCGCGACGTTCTCACCCCACGTCTTCTTGAGGAGCACGGCGCTTTCCTTTACCGCATCGACGGGACCGATGCCGCGGCTGACGAGAATCGGGACCGTCAAGAACGTTGTGACCGTGAACGCGATGCCGAGCAATCCTGTAATCCAGCGGCCGATGAACCCGGCTCGCTCCTCGATCAAGCGCAAGATGAGACCGACGGTTGCGGCAATTGCGGCGTATCCGAGGATCGCGCCCACGCGTGAGGACGCAATCCTGAATCCGTCCGACACGGTCGGATCGCCGCCGTTGAGACGAATCATCGCGGCACCGACGAGCGCGGAGTTGAAGAAGAAAATGACGAAGTACTGCGTCAGGTAGAACAAGAACGCGATGACCGCAGTCCCTACACCCGGCGACTCGCCCGCATCGAGACGTTCGAGTGCGCCCGATGCGAACAGCGGCAGCGCGAAGCTCGCGACAACGAGGAGCGATGCGATCGCGGAGCACAGTGGAAAGACGAGCAACTCTTTATCAGCACGCAGCACGGCCAGACTCGCGCGCAAGAGCGCGAAGCTGCGAGACAGCTTGTCGAACATAATCCCTCCCGCTTTTGTTGTGTGCAAGAGGCTGCGCCAACGCACCGGACATGTAAAGGGGACATTCCTCGCAGAGGAGTGTCCCCATTTCATACCGCCGTGGAATAACATGGGGACACTCCTCTGCGAGGAATGTCCCCTGTGCTGAAGCAACGTTGGTTTTATCTACTTGCCGCGGTCGTCCTCATCCTCGCCGCGGGGCTATTCTTCTGGTGGTATTGCGGCGTTCAGTCGACGGTGCTGATCGTGCGGCATGCAGAGCGTAATGGAACGCTCGATGAGCTCTCTCCAGCAGGGCAAGTGCGCGCGCAAGCGCTCGTGCATAGCGCCGAGCGGGCGCGGATCGCGGCAATCATCCGAAGCGACACGGTGCGCGCGGAGCAGACGGCTCAGTTGCTTTCGACGGCGCTCGGGATCACGCCGATCGTTGTCGAGGGCGGCAACGTCGATGCATTCGCGAGGCAGATCCGAAAACACTCGGGCCGCACAGTGCTCGTCATCGGTCATAGCAACACCGTCACGCCCATCATTGCAGCGCTCGGCGGGCCGTCGCTACCGCAAATCGGCGAAGCCGAGTTCGACAACTTATATGTGCTGCAGCTCTGCCGTTGCAACCGCAACCCCGTCCGGATTACGCACCTACAATACGGAGCGCCTTCGCCGTGAAGGGCGATCAGCCGCTCGCTTGCCGCACGAGCCACAGCCCGCCGACCAGCGCAAGGATAGACAGCGTCACGGATGCGACGACGTTGAGCACGGCCCACCCAAATGCACCGCGCTCATAGAGCAGGACGGTCTCGAGCGAGAATGCCGAGAACGTCGTAAAGCCACCCAGCAAACCGGTCGTCAAGAACAAGCGTGTCGTCTGCGTTGCACCGGTCCTCAGCGCCAGCGTTTCGACCAACACACCCATCACGAAGCACCCCAGTACATTCGCGATCAGCGTACTGGCGCCGAGGCTGTTCGGCCATCCGCGTACGACGATCAGATTGATCCCGTGCCGGAGCGCGCCGCCGAGTCCCGCGCCGGCAAATACGAACAGAAAGTTTTGCATCTTTATTCTTGCTTCGTTGTTGGAACGCTCGATCCACGAGCGCAACCCGCGCGCTACGCGCGTATCGCTTCGATCTCCTTGCGCGGTGGCGCGCCAAATAGACGCCGATACTCGCGACTGAACTGCGACGCGCTCTCATACCCCACGCGATGCGCCGCGGATGCGGCATCGCTGCCTTCCAGCAACATGAGCTTGCGCGCCTCATGTAGCCGAATCTGTTTCTGGTACTGCAGCGGCGACATTGCCGTTACCGCTTTGAAGTGGTGATGCAGCGATGAGACGCTCATGTGCAGCGCTTCCGCGAGCGCTTCGATCCGAAGCGGCTCTGCGAAACGCGCTTTGATGAGATGAATCGCACGCGCGATACGCTGCACCTGACCGCCCGAGCTGCACAGCTCCTGCAACCGATACCCGAGCTGACCCGTCAACGCGCGATAATGGAGCTCGCGAATGACGAGCGGTGCGAGCACAACGGCTTCCTGCGGCGATTCGAGGACGCGCATCAAACGCAGCACCGCATCGATCATCTCTTCACTGGTGCGCGCAACGAACAATCCGCGATCGCTGCGATCGCGATCGACTGGGGGCGCGGGCACTTGCGTCAACAAGTCGGCGATCGTCGTCACGTCGATCGTGAGCCGCAAACAAAGGTAGGGATGCTCGGGCGTCGCGTCGAGGATCTGCCCACACACCGGTAGCGTCACGGAGACGACGAGGTAGTTGAACGGATCGTAGATGTAGACCTCTTGCTTCAATACGGCGCGTTTGCGCCCCTGCACGACGATGCACAAGGAGGGCTCATACAATGCGGGTAGCGGCAGCGTCGGAGAGCTCGCTCGGAGCAAGTAGACACCCGGGACGCTCGTCGCATTAACACCCTCAGCCGGCACGAGCGATTGCGCCCTGCGCGCGATTTCCACCTGACGCTCGTCGGGCCGAGACTCATGGAGATCAAGGACTTTTGCGTGCATGACTGATGAAGTGTCCATGAGCAAGGTGTCGGGAAACAAGGTCGCGGAGCAAGGTGTGGAACATTGCCCGGCCGACCTACAAGCGCGCCGAGGCCTGCAGGATTGGGCAATCACTCGCCAGAATCTGACTACGGCTCAAGGCCTCGCTTTTCATAGCCTACTCACCGTTCCCACGCATCGCAACGAGGAGAAATGTATGAATCAAGCATTGCCACGCCGCACGCTCGGACGGGAAGGACCCACCGTGTCCGCGATCGGGCTCGGATGCATGGGTATGTCGGATTTCTATGGCAGTGCCGATGACGCGACGAATCTCGCCGTCCTGAACCACGCGGTCGATATCGGCGTGAACTTCCTGGATACGGCAGATATGTACGGCGTCGGCCGTAACGAACGGTTGCTCGGCGAAGTCCTGCGTACGCGACGAGATGAGATCGTGCTCGCGACGAAGTTCGGCAACGTGCGCGCCCCAAACGGCGATTTCCTCGGTGTGAACGGTCGCCCCGAGTACGTCGCATCCGCGTGCGACGCGAGCTTGAAGCGGCTCGGCGTCGACCACATCGAGCTCTACTATCAGCACCGCGTCGATCCGAACGTGCCGATCGAGGAAACCGTCGGCGCAATGGCGAAGCTCGTCGAAGCGGGCAAAGTGCGCTATCTCGGCCTATCGGAAGCGGCGCCTGAAACGCTTCGGCGCGCGGTGCGCGTGCATCCCATTGCAGCGCTGCAGACCGAGTACTCGCTCTGGACCCGCGACGTCGAAACCGAAGTGCTGCCGACCTGCAGAGAGCTCAGCATCGGCTTCGTCGCCTACAGCCCGCTCGGGCGCGGCTTCCTGACGGGCGCGATTCGCAAGGTGGATCAGCTCGCCGATAACGATTGGCGGCGTAACAACCCGCGATTCCAAGGCGAGAACTTCGATCAGAACCAACGGCTCGTGGACGCCGTTACGGAGATCGCGCAAGCGGGCGGCCACACGCCGGCGCAACTTGCGCTCGCGTGGCTGCTCCACCAAGGCAAGGACATCGTGCCGATCCCGGGGACCCGTCGCATTTCGCGCCTCGATGAGAACGCCGCGGCAACGAAGATTCGTCTGTCCTACGCCGACATCGAGCGGATCGACAGCGTGCTGCACGCGAACGCCGTCGCAGGCATGCGATATCCGGAGGCCAGCATGTCAACGCTGAACCTGTAGGTCGGGTTTTAACCCGACCCAACAGCGTGTCGGAATAAATTCCGACCTACATGGACGAGCGCACCGCGCGTTGTAGGTCGGATTTTAATCCGACCCACAGGGCACATTGCCCGACCTACAGTTTTCGCACCCAGATGTTGCGGAAGCTCACGACGTGGCTGTGATCCTGGAGTCGAATCGAGCCGTCGCCGTGCGGCTTGTACTTCGGCTCTCCGATGTATTCCGTCGGGCCTTTGAGCTCGACGTCATGATGAATGAGCACGCCGTTCAAGAACACGGTGAGTCGTGCGGGCGAACGCAGCGCGCCGTCGTCTTCGAAGCGTGGGGCGATGAACACGATATCGTACGTTTGCCACTCGCCCGCGGGCCGTGCGGCATTCACGAGCGGAATGTGCTGCTTATAGATCGATCCCGCTTGGCCGTTCGAATACGTGCGGTTCTCGAGCGTGTCGAGCACCTGCACCTCATACACCTCCTGCAGGAACACACCGCTGTTGCCGCGATCTTGACCCTTCTTCTCCGGCGGAAGCTGCGGTGTGCGCCACTCGATGTGGAGCTGCACGTCGCCAAACTTCTCTACGGTCCGGATGTCGCCTGTTCCGGGTGCAACGGTGAGCGCACCGTTCGCGGCGATCCATTTCGCGGGCCCGCCCTCGACACTCTCCCAACCGTTGGTCGTTTTTCCGTCGAAGAGAACGATCGCATCGGCCGGCGGATCAGAGGGTTTCTCGCCTGGCGTGACGAGCTTCGGTACCGGCTCCCACACTTCGGTATCTTCGGGACGCTGTGACTCGGCGAACG
Organism: Lysobacterales bacterium; assembly: GCA_044506405.1. Classification (GTDB taxonomy): domain Bacteria; phylum Pseudomonadota; class Gammaproteobacteria; order Steroidobacterales; family Steroidobacteraceae; genus Steroidobacter. The sequence continues at coordinate 7,530 of JBIQKP010000062.1, forward strand.
CCGCCACGTACACAACCGAGAGAGCGAGCAACGCGAACGACTTCTTCATTCTTGTCATCCCCCAACAGGTGAAAGGGTGTTTTTACACCGTGCCACGCGTCGGCGCCAGTCGCGGCCAGATGCCGCGAAGAGCAAGCGAAGCCGTCCTATACTGTAGGCTGCACGTTCCACGGTTCGAAGAACAGAAGAACGACATGCCCCAGCGTCATCGCGAGAAGCATCGTACTCAACGAACCGGCTGGTTGCGCGCAGCAGTCCTCGGCGCCAACGACGGAATCGTTTCGACCGCAAGCCTGATCGTGGGTGTCGCTGCGTCCGGCGCAGATCGAACCGCGATCCTAACAGCCGGTCTCGCGGGCCTCGTCGCAGGCGCGATGTCGATGGCTGCTGGCGAGTATGTCTCCGTCAGCTCGCAAGCGGATACGGAGCGCGCGGATCTGGATCTCGAGCGGCGCGAGCTCGCGGCGGATGTAGAGTCCGAGCTTCGAGAGCTGGCCGGCATCTACGTCAAACGCGGATTGGATGCGCCCCTCGCCCGCGAGGTCGCGGAACAACTTCATCGCCACGATGCGCTCGGCGCTCACGCTCGCGATGAGCTCGGAATCTCCGATGCACTCAAGGCGCGTCCCATCCAAGCGGCAGTGACCTCAGCCGCGACATTTGCGACTGGCGCAAGCGTGCCGCTCCTCAGCGTCCTGTGGTCGACGCGCGAGTCCCTGCCCTATGCTACAGGAAGCGTTGCGCTGCTCTGTCTTGCTGGACTCGGAGCGCTCGCCGCACGTGCGGGTGGCTCATCGATCGTGCGCGGCTCGGTGCGTGTCGTGATCATGGGCACCCTTGCGATGATGCTGACGGGGATCGTCGGCGCGCTCTTCGGCACGACCACTCACTAGAGTGCGCTGACGTGTAACGCCAGAGCGCCGTAGCGCTCTGACATTACCGCCCACACCTCACGTTCTACAGTTCAGGCTCAATCCCAATCGTCCGGTTCTTCACGCAGGACGGTGCCGCTCACCGGATCCACGTCGAGCTCGACGCGCTGACCGGCGCTGTTCGTCGCTTCGACTTCCCAGACGCCGTCGTCTTTCTCGACGTCGTGGATGCGCGTGTAACCCGCGGCCTCGAGCTTCGCGATGATCTGCTTCACATCGAGCTCCGCGCTCGGCGCGTTCTGTGCCTGCGCCACCAGCGCGGGAGCGCTTACCGCAAGCCCAAGAACTGCAATACTGCTCAGTAGCTTCTTCATGATTTCCTCCAATGGTCACCTGTCGAGGGAGTAGAACCTCACCACGGACAGCATCATTCCAGAGCGGCCCTAAACGGACTGTGAGCGCCCCGTTCACGATTCGTTTAGTGATCCTTCTGCTACCGTGTCGCCATGAAAAAACGGCCTCTCGCCCTCATGCTCTCGATTGCGTTGTGTGTACTCCCGGTGCACGCGGACGACGATCATGAAGTTGCCCGCCGTGCCGTCGAACGCGGCGAGTTGCTGCCGCTTGCGAAGATCCTAGCCGCAACGGAACGCGAGTTTCCGGGCCGCGTGCTCGAGGTCGAGCTCGAGGAGGAAGACGGACGCTATCTGTACGAGATCGAAGTCTTGTTGAAAGACGGGCGCGTGATCGAGCTAACATACGACGGCAAGACCGGCCAACTGCTCGAGACGGAGATCGAGGACGACTGAGTCCATATCTGAGCGCATGCGCGTCCTGATCGTAGAAGACGAAGCGAAACTCGCTGAGCGCATCCGTGCGGCGTTGATTGAGGCCGGACTCATGGCTGACATCGCCCCCGATGGCGTCGAGGCACAATTCCTTGGCGAGACGGAGTCCTACGATGCCGCGGTGTTGGATCTCGGCTTGCCGAAGATCGACGGCTTGAGCGTGCTTGAACATTGGCGCGCAGCCGATCGCAAGATGCCAGTGCTCATTCTCACAGCGCGCAGTCGATGGCACGAGAAGCTGGCCGGGTTCAATGCCGGCGCCGATGACTACTTGACGAAGCCGTTCGAGATGGACGAGCTCGTCGTGCGCATCAAAGCGCTCATTCGCCGCAGTGCGGGGCATGCATCGCCAATGCTCGAGTGTGGCGCGCTCAAGCTCGACACGAACGCCGCTCGCTTCGAATACGACGGACAACCGCTCGAGCTGACGGCGCACGAGTATCGGATTCTCTCGTTCCTCATGCATCACGCAGGTCGGGTCGTGAGCCGTACCGAGCTCATGGAGCATGTTTACGCGCGCGATGCGGACAGCGACTCGAACGTGCTCGATGTGCTCATCGGGCGCATTCGCAAGAAGCTGCCCGAGCCGCTCCTCACGACCGTCCGGGGTCAGGGCTTCGTTCTCGGTAGAGCACGTGAGACGCCCTAAGTCGCTGCGCTCGCGACTCCTGCTCGGCGCGCTCGTGTGGGTGATCGCCGCGAGCATCGCCGGCGGTTGGGCACTTTCGTATGCCTTCCGATCCGCCGCGCAGAATGCGTTCGATGCTCGACTTTCATCGCTCGTGGCCGTGCTGATCGGACTCGTCGACGTACAACCGGATGGACAACTGCGTCTTGCGCGAGCGATCGGCGACCCGCAGTTCGAGCAGGTGTACTCGGGCTGGTATTGGCTGGCCAGCGACGGCAAGAACCCGCCATTGCGGTCGCGTTCGCTGTGGGATCTGGCGCTCGACGCGCCGAGTGTGCCGGTCGCATCGACCCCGACGATTGCTGCCGCGCGCGATCCGCTCGGCCGCGAGATCCGCATCGCAACGCAACGAGTCGTGCTTCCTGGCGCATCCGGTCCCATCACATTCGTCGTGACCGGCGATGCTGAAGCGCTTCGGGAGGAAATCCGACATTTCGATCTCGTGCTACACATTGCGCTCGGCGCATTGGGACTCGGCTTGCTCCTCGCGGTGCTCGTGCAGATTCGGTTCGGATTGCGCCCGCTCGAGCGTCTCGCCGCGGAGGTGCAAGCGGTGCGCACCGGACAGGCGGATCGTTTGCCTGCGCTCGAGACGGCCGAGCTCGATGGCGTCGTGGCGGAGGTCAATTCGTTGATCGAGCACAACCAGCGCATCGTCGAACGCGCCCGGTCGAGCGCGAGCGATCTAGCGCACGCACTCAAGACGCCGCTTGCGGTCATGAAGACATTGGAAGATGACGACGACGGAGCCGCTCGCGAACGCGCGCTTCAGCTCGCCGCGATGGAGCGCATCGTGACCCGCCATCTCGCGCGCGCATCGGCCGCGGGACCCGGTCGACGCGCGGCGGTCCCGATCGCACCCATCGTCGATGAGATCGGGCGCGGCCTCGCACGCGTGCACGCGGATCGCAGCTTGCAGATCGACAATGAGATCCACAGGGGGACGAGCTACCCAGCCGACCGTGAGGATCTCGAAGAACTGCTCGGCAATCTCATCGAGAACGCATGCAAATGGGCGACGCGTCGCGTGCGCGTGACCGATCGCGAAGAGAACGATCGATTGATCGTAGTCGTCGAGGACGACGGACCGGGCATGCCGCCCGAACAGGCGAAGCACGCGACGGATCGCGGCGTGCGCTTCGACGAACGCGTCTCAGGGAGTGGACTGGGGCTCGCGATCGTGACGGACCTCGTCGCGCTCTATGAAGGCGAGCTCACGATCTCGCACGCCGATCTCGGCGGCGTGAGGGCGCAGGTGGCATTGCCATTGCGCCGTTGACGGCTGGTTGCTTGGTTGACGGTTGACAGTTGACAGTTGACGGTTGACGGCCAGAGGGGAGCGATTCTCCGGTCAGTCATGAGTGCAGTGACTCCGCGTCTTCTCTGGCCGTAAACTGTCAACCCGTCAACGGCCGCGCGCTTCTTGGCGCGCGCCGCCCTAGAACTTCACCTTCACGCCGACCCACGCCCCGCGCGGCGGGCCGGCTCCGTAGAAGCGCGGATCCTCGAACGTCGGAAACACTTCGTCGGGCTCCCCGAGCAATCCGAATGTCTCGTACTCCTCATCGAGCGCATTCTCGACGCGCGCAAATAAAGATGCATAGTCGCTCAAGCGATACTCCGTTCGCAGATTGAGCACGGTGTACGAATCGGTCTTCGCCAGCAGATTCGCTTCATCGCCGCGCAAGTACACACCGGAGCGATAATTGAGATCGGCGCCAACCGAGAAACGATCGGTGAACGAGAAGTCGGCGATCAGGTTCGCTTGATGCGCGGGAATACCGGGGATCGTCGAGCCTGACGCAACGAGCAAGGCGTCGTCGCCGACGATCTCCGGCGCATTCTCATCTTCTTCGAACACCGGATGATTTGGACTATTGACCGTGAACGTCTCCTCGAATGTCGCATCGACATAGCTGTAGTCGAACGACCAACGAAGCCGATCGATCTCTTGCGCGATGCCGAGCTCGAGACCGGCACGGCGCGTGTCGCCGACGTTGTCGAAGAAGCCGACATTCGCGAGCGCACCACCCGTCGTTTGAAACAGAATGTCGTCGCGATTGATCGTGTGGAACGCACCGACTCGCCAACGCAGCCCGTTGTCGATCCGACCGCGGAAGCCCACTTCCGCGGTCCGTGCGACCACCTCATCGAGCGGCGGATCCGCCAAGAATGCGTTCGGCAAGTTGCACGGGGCATCTTCGCTCGCGCACGCAAGCTCGACCGGCGTCGGTGTACGCGTCGACTCGCCCACGTTCGCGTAGAACGTCGTTGCATCGCCGATGCGGTACGTGAGACCGATCGCCGGATTGAAGCGCTCGTAGCGGTGATTGCCGTTCAACTCGGGGGTCTCGCCCGTGAGGTCGTTCAAGCGAATGCGCGTCGTATCGAAGCGACCCGACAGCGTGAGCCCAGCGCGTTCGCTGAGCGAGAGCGTATTCGCAAAGTAGGCGCTCGCAATGGAGACCTCGCTGCGCACGTTCGTATAGAACTCTTGCGCGAAGATGCCTGTACGCGAAGTCGCCCGATTCTCGAGGAGGCGCGCGACCTCGGTCATCGCATCGAACGAGGTTCGCCCTTCGTTCACTGCAACCCCCAGCGTGAGCTCGTTGGCCCTGCCGGCTAAATCCGTGCTCCAGACGAGCTGCGCCGATGCACCATAGCTTTCCTGCTTGCGTCGCCCGATGTTGTTGATCGCGTCGAGCTCCTCGCCATCGATCTCCGCCTCGATCGGATTGCCTGCGGCGTCGAGCACCAGCTCGATCTCGGCGTCATCGTCCGCGGAGCACTCGTCATCGTCATTCAAATCGTCGAAGTCTTCCTCGACGAGGAACTCCTCATCGCCGAACTCGCACTCCTCGAAGATCGTGCCGTCGCCATTGAAGCTGTCGGTATCGATCTCGCGGTAGTGAGCATTGCCCGCGAGGACGAGCGAATCCGAAACACGATGTAGGCCGGACAGAATGAGCTGCACTTGCGAGTTCTCGGTCAGGTCGGGATGCGTGAACACTTGCTCACGATCGATCGCCAGGAGCTCGACAGGCGATGCGCCGTTGCCGCGAAGCTCTGTCTCGCCGACCGAGACGCTCAGATTGAGCCAAGACTCTTCGGATCCTCGCCAACTCAATACGCCGAAGTAGCGAATCGCCTCCGACTTCGAGTAGTCGCGCCAGCCGTCTTCTTCGAAGTAATCGACATTCACGTAATAGCCGAACCGATCGCCGTGTCCGCCGTGCTGGAGGGAGCCAGCCGTCCGGCCGAACGATCCGCCAAATACTTCGGCCGCGGTCCCGTCGTAGTCGAAACCGTCCTTCATCTGAAACGAGAGCGCACCGCCGAGCGAGTTCAAGCCGAACACCGGGTGCGACCCGCCGAGCATCTGCACGCTGCGAACGGCCGAAAGCGGAATCAAGTCCCAGTTCACCGTATCGCCGAACGGTTCGTTGATGCGAACGCCGTTCTGATACACGGCAAGTCCCTGCGGTAAGCCCAAGAGTGGCGAGGCGGTGAAGCCGCGGAAGTTCACATCGGGCTGCAGCGGATTGTTCTGCGCGTGATTGATGTTCACGCCCGTGAAGGACCGATTCAGCAACTCCGTCACGTCGGTCGCGTGTAGGCGGTCGATGTCTTCGGACGTCGCGAACTGCACACTCGAAGGGACGAGCGACATATCAATCCCAACGCCATAGGGGGCCGTCACGATGATCTCCGGCACGATCACTTGCGGCTGACCTTCCGCCGCCGACGCCACGGTGCTCCCACTTGCCAAGATGAACGCGATGGCCGTTCGAAGCGTCTTGCTGCTCACGTTGATCATCCCCTCTTGATCCTGATTCTACGCTCAACACTCATTTCGAGGTGCACGCGCCGTGCCTCATGAAAGTGCACGCCGGCACAAAAGCTGCACAAGGGAATTTGTCCTGATGTCGCCGGGAAGGATTCCCGGGAAAACTTAAACAGGGCCTGCGGGAAGTCGCTCGCGAGAGCTGAGGGGTGTTGGAGCGCTACCGCGCCGGCGATAGGGCCTTGGGGAGTTTTGAGTGGCGACGGAGAACCTATGTCGAACCTGACACACTGTACCGCTGCACCGCATCGACGCAACGCCTTTCTGTGGATCGATATAGGTATTGTCATCGGGATCACCCTGCTCGCGGCCGTCCTCTTCGTACGACTCGAGCTCATGGAATCGTTCTTCGATTCCACCCGTGCGTGGGAACATCTGCAGCTCGACGAATTGCCGGTCACCCTCCTTGTGCTCGTTGCGGGATTGGCGTGGTTCAGCTGGCGACGCTATCGCGAAACGCGCCAAGAGCTCATCGCGCGCAAGGCGGCCGAATCGCAGCTCGCGTCACTCCTACAGGACCATAGACGCCTCACGCAGCAGCACCTCACACTGCAAGAGTCCGAGCGCAAGGCACTCGCACGAGAGCTGCACGATGAGCTCGGCCAGTACTTGAATGCCATGAAAACGGATGCGGTCACGATCCAGCGACGCGCGACGAGCGATGCCGCAGTGCATCGTGCCGCCACCGCCATCGCCTCTCATTGCGACCACGTTCAGGAATCCGTTCGAGCCTTGATCGGCAGGCTCCGTCCGATCGGACTCGACGTGCTCGGTCTTCGCGCGGCCCTCGAACATTACTTCGAGCTCGTCCGAAACACGATGCCGCAACGAACGCTTTCCGTTCGGCTCGAAGGCGATCTCGATGCCCTCGGCGATAGCACCTCGCTTACGATCTATCGCTTGATCCAAGAAGGTCTTACGAATGTCTCGCGCCACGCAGGCGCGCGCAGTGTTGTCGTATCCGTCACGCGCTCGCGCGATGGAGGCTCCGACCACGTCGCGGTGGGCGTCATCGACGATGGACGAGGCGCGGATCCTCAAGCGCGAACGCTCGGTCTCGGCGTGCTCGGGATGCGCGAGCGCGTCGAAGCGCTGGGCGGTTCGCTCACGATTCGAACGTCACCCGGCGCGGGGTTCGCGATTCATGCGCGCATCCCTGTCAGAGACATTGTCTGCGATCTCGCTGAGCACGAGCGTAAGAGATTGCGGGTCGCAGCCGAGCACGACGCGCTCGAGAACGCCATCTAAAGAGGACGCCATGAACGAGTCCATCACCGTACTCCTCGTCGACGATCACGCCGTCGTGCGCGAAGGTTACCGGCGTCTACTAGAGGACAGCGGTATTCACGTGCTCGGCGAAGCGGCCACCGCGGCAGATGCCTACCAACAGTTCTGCACACTCGCACCGCAAGTCGTCGTCATGGATATCGGGCTATCCGGTCTCAGCGGTATCGAGGGGTTACGCAGGATCGTTGCACGCGAGCCCGAGGCGCGAGTGCTCATGTTCAGCATGTATCAGGAAGTGATCTTCGTTCGGCGAGCGCTGGAAGCGGGCGCGGCCGGCTACATCACGAAATCGAGCGCACCTCGCGTCTTGGTCGAAGCCGTCACGGCGATCGCGCGCGGCCAACGCTACTTGAGCCACGACGTTGCGCTCACACTCGCGCTCGCGCCGGCGAGCGCACCGGACGCAGCCAACCCACCGCTCTCCCCGCGCGAGTTCGAAGTGTTGAAGCTGCTGGCGCAGGGCTGCTCGTTGAGCGACATCGCGAGACAGCTTTGCCGCAATCAAAAAACCGTCGCGAATCACCAATCCGCGATCAAGCAGAAGCTTGGAGCAGACAATACTGCTCAGCTCGTTCGGATTGCGATGCAGCTAGGGCTCGTGCCGCCGGTCTGAGACGGCACGCGCGCAGAACCGCTATGTGCTTGGCGAGGCCGGCTCAGGTTTATTCAGCGACGATGCTTCAGGATGCTTCTCGTAGATCGCATCTCGAAACGCTTTGTGGAGCGGCACCTTGCCGAAGGGAATGTACTGCGTGAAGAGCACGGCGGTGATTTCGTTCGCCGGATCGACCCAGAACAGCGTGTTCCCCAAGCCGTCCCAGAAAAATTCGCCGACAGCGCCGGATGCTTCACCCCGATTCGCGGGCGGTGCAACGCGTACGGCGAAATCGATGCCGAAACCGACCTGGCCTTTGCTCGGTAGCCAAGACGTATCCGTCACCTCGGCAGGCATCGCATCGGTCTTCATGAGCCGCACGGCTTCGGCGCTCAGGATTCGCGCACCGTCGAGCTCGCCTTCGTTGAGCAGCATGCGACTGAAGCGCATGTAATCGTCGAGCGTCGAGACCAAACCCCAACCGCCCGGCTTGAGCGCCGTCTCTTCTTCGTTGACCCGAAGGAGTCTGCGGTCCGTCAGGGGCGCGAAACTGCCGTCATCGCTCCGCGCGTAGAGGACCGCGAGGCGTTCGCGATCCTCGCTCGGCACGACGTAGCGCGTGTCGGTCATGCGCAGCGGTTCGAAGATGTGCTTGCGCAAGTACTCATCGAACGGCTCGCCGGACAGACGCTCGACGAGAAACGCTTGGACATCGACGGACGGGCTATACAGCCAACGCGTCCCGGGTTGATAGAGAAGCGGCACTTGCCCGAGCTTCTGCGCCATCTCGGTCAACGTATTGTCGAGCGCGAGCGGATCGGTCGCCCGCAGTATCTCGCCGACGGGTGAGGTGTCGCCGTCGCTCGAAGTCAACCCCGCGGTGTGACGCATCAAGTCGCGGATTGTCACGTCGCGATGAGGCGCCTCGTACTGCGGCTCGCCCTGTTCATTCGTGCCGGCGTAGACGCGCAAGCTCGCGAACTCCGGTGCGTACTTCGCGACGGGATCGTCGAGCTGAAACTTGCCTTGATCATGCAAGCGCATCAAGGCGACGCCGGTCACGGGTTTCGTCATCGAGTAAATGCGCACGAGGGTGTCGCGCTGCATCGGGCGGTTCGCTTCCCGATCCGCGGCGCCGAATGCGCCGAAGTAGGCTTCGCGGTCGCGTTCATAGACGAGCGCGGAAACGCCGATCAGTTGGCCAGAGTCGACGAACTCGCGCAACGTCGCATCGAGCTTCGCCGGATCGATAAGCGTGGGATTCGCGGCTTGCGCTCGCTTCGCGTCCGAAGACGAGCCTTGGCCGCACGCCGCCAGCAGGGTGAACGCCAGAAGCGCGACACCGATCGATCTCAACATCACCGCGACCTCACGAACACAACAGGTGCGTTGATTCTAGACGCCGCGCCGACTCATTCCTGCAACCGCTCGTCAAGAAGTGCCAGCTCGCTCAGTGCATTCTGTGGGCGCCACAAGAAGTATTCTCGCGGAGACGCGGAGATAGGAGTGGACTAGAGGAAGATCTGATTTTAATTGACCCTTCTTGCCTCTGCGCCTCTGCATGATATTTCTTCTTTATGGTCCAAGGATGGAACACGAGAGGTCGTGCCCACTTATCTCGAGTTGATCGCAAACCGACCTGGGCCGATCAGCGCGATGGCGGCGGCCGTGAAGAGGAACATCGCTTGCAGCTCGATCGCCCAGCCGCCTTGGCCGTTCAATGACATGACCTCGCCGGTGTGCACGAGGCCGATCGCGAACAGCATGTTGACCACGACGATCCACGCACCGATGCGCGAGTAGAAGCCCACGATGATGAGAAGCGGCGCGATCACTTCGCCGACGTACACGCCATAAGCGAGAAAGCTGGGAAGTCCCGCCTTTGCGAGCATCCCACCGATTGGACCCACACCGCTCATGAGCTTGCTGATGCCGTGAAGCAGCACGGTGATGCCGAGCACCCAGCGCAGAATCAACCGTCCGATATCGTTGGCCATAGTTCCTCGTTCGTGTTGTGGGCGACGGCTCTCGTGCCGAGAGAATACCTGCGATCTCCTTCTCGCAATAGGTGGAACCCTCGCCTGCACGCAGGGCTTAATTCTCTTGAAGCTCGTCGAGTCTCGAGCCGGAGACAACGTCGTCGCACGGCGACGGCGCAAGACGCAGAAGAGGTGCCGATATGTGGTCGAACGCTTCCCCCTACGACAGCCCCCCTGCGGGGACGTCGATCGCGAGTACCTTGGCGGCGGGCATTGCAGTCGCGCTCGCGAGCGCGCTCGCCACGTACTATTTCGACCCGCGTTCAGGTCGTCGACGTCGCGCATTGCTGCGCGATGGCGCGCTGCGCAGGGCACATGAAGCGCGCGATTTGATCGATACCGCCGTCGTCGATGCCCGGAATCGTGCACGTGGGCTGTACAGCATGACGAGCGCACGCCTGCACGCGGAACATACTGACAATCAACGCTTGGCCGAGCGCGTGCGCTCGAAGCTCGGCCGCGTGTGCTCTCATCCGCGCGCCATTCGCGTCGCGATCAACGAGGGCAACGTCACGCTGCGCGGCGATATCCTCCGCCATGAGCTCGCGGAAATCCTGCGCGCGGTGCGACACGTTCCCGGCGTTCGCGAAGTGACACACCAGCTGCAGGTTCACGAGCGCGCAGGGCGAATGCCCTTCTTACAAGGTCACACCCGGCGCGGCGAGTTGCACTCCAGATCTCTGCCGCAGAACTGGGCGCCGGCACCGCGCGTGCTGGCCGGCAGTGCGGGCGCAGCAATGGTCGCGTCTGGCCTAGGACTTAGATCGTGGATCGGCGCGGGACTCGCGCTGGGCGGCGCAGCGCTCCTCGTGCGCAGCACCAGCAATCTGCCGATCTCGCGCGCTCTCGGCGTGCGCTCGACGCCTGAGGATGGCATCGTCATTCAGAAGACGATTCACGTCTATGCCGAGCTCGATGAGGTGTACTCATGTTGGCGGCAGATCGAGAACTTCCCGCAGTTCATGAGCCATGTGCGCGAAGTGCGAAAGCTCTCGGACACGATGTATCACTGGGTCGTTGATGGCCCTGCCGGCATTCCGGTCGAGTGGGACGCCGAGATCACTGCGGACGTGCCTGGCGAAATCATTGCTTGGCGCACAGTGCCGGGATCGGTGGTCCACAGCTCCGGCGTCGTTCAGTTCGAACCGGATCCATACGGCGACACACGAGTGCACATACGCATGACGTACCGACCACCCGCGAATGCGGTCGGCCGCACGGTCGCGAAAATCTTCGGCGCCGATCCACGCCGCCAGATGGACTCCGACCTTGCGCGCTTCAAGTCCTACATCGAGGTCGGTAAGACAACCGGTGCCTATGGAACGGTCACACGGCACTGACTCACCCTAGTTTTCCGAAATGCGAACGGAGCCTCATCGACGCACCCTGCCGTACGTACAACGACCTTCGATACCGACGTGGCGCTCACGTGTCGGCACGTGAGCGTTCATACTCAATCGAGGCCGTCCGCACCAAGCGACGCATGCTCGATCCTGGCTCCGTTCGTTACTCTCGCCTCCTCAATGTTTCGCAACCTGCCCCGTCTGGCCGGCTTGCGTGCCCTGTCCGGTCGGCGCGGCGGTCCGCTGATCGCTCGCGACGCGCAACTGGTTGTGCACGTCGGCCACCCCTGAGATCCGCTCGACCAGATCTTCGGCACGCCGCTTGTCTTCCCGCGAATTGACGGATCCGGACAGCGTGACTTCGCAGTCTTTGACTTGAACTTCCATGTTCGATGCGTCGAGGTACGGATCCTCGGTGAGCGCATCGCACACGTCTTCGCGAACGCGCTCGTCGGAGCGACGATATCCGCGCGGTCCTCGACCTCGATGGTCGCTCATTCCTTCGCGGCGCTCGCCTTGGCCATATCCGCTCGAGCCCCGGCCGAAGCCCCCGGAACCGAGCGCGCCTCTGCGTCCATAGTCGAAATCGCCTCCGTGCCCCTCGGCGCCGAACGATCCGCGCGTCGCGCGATCATCGCCGCCCTCGCCGAAGTCGCCGCGCGTGTAGCTGCCTGCACTGAACTCGCCGCCGTAACTCGATCCTTCGTTACGCCAATCGCGGCGGCCGTAATCTCCACGATCGTCGCGGCCGCCGAAGCCGCGCTCGCGACCATAGTCTTGCCCGCTTCGATCGCCGAGCCGATAGCTGCCACGCCCATATCGCTCGTCGCGATTACCGTAGTAGTCGCTCCCTTCGCGCCAGCCGCGGCGCTCGAAGTCTCGTTCGTCGTCGGTGCCGAAGCTACGACCCGATTCCCGCTGGCCTCTGCGCCAATCGTCCTCCGAGCGCCAGTCGTGCCGATCGCGCTCTGTGTCTCGATCTCGATCTCGTCTGAAGAAGTTCTCGAAGGCCATGTGTGTCTCCTCGCCGCTGTTACCGTGCTCGTGCCGCACGCCCGAATCGCCTGGGGTAACGGCGATCGATTCGATTGGTTCCGACGCGAGCACACGAAGCGGAACTCCGTGCGCGCGCAGCGCCTTTCGAAAGGGAGAAATGAACTTCGATCCTAGCGGCCTTTACCGACACGCAAAACGCGATGCAGGACGTATGGGACCGCCGCATCATCGACACGAGGTGCACTGTGAAGCGCGCAAGACGAGCGTACTGGGCAACCGGCCTGATCGTGCTGATCTCGATGGTGAGCGCGTGCAGGCAGCCGCCGCAACCTGAGCCGCCGAGCGAGCCGCCGGCGCCGCAATCTGATTCAGGAGGTCAGGAGCCATGAGATCGAAGGCCCGCAACACATCGCTTTCTCGAATTCACAAAGACAGCGCGGACGAGCGCAAGGAGGCGCGAACGACACCCGGCGAGGCGCGCAACCAATCGGTCGGCGAGACACGACGCGTTTCGCGCGATGCGACGAAGCACGAGCGACGAAGCGCGCGCGCCTCATCGCGTCGGCACCCGTCGAGCTCCGATTCAGAATTCGAGTTGCCCATTTGACGCGGAGTGCATCAGGGCAGCAGCGTCATCGCGATCGATGCAAGCACGCACCATAGTAAGACGATCAGCACGGAAGCGCGCGCGAACGCGAGCAGCACAAATCCGACGATTGCAATGACTGCATCGGTCACTGTCGTGATCGCGCTCGTCCACACAGGATCGTAGAGTGCCGCGGCGAGCAGCCCTACAACGGCGGCGTTGATGCCGGCGAGCACGCTCACTGCGCCTTCGCGGCTTGCGATCATGCGCCACATCGGCAGCACGCCAGATACGAGAAGCATTCCAGGCAAGAAGATCGCACACACGCTCACGAGCGATCCGGCAATCATCGTTGACGAATCGAGCCGCGCGCCCAAGAAGGCGGCGACCGAGAACATCGGTCCGGGCACCGCTTGCGCCGCGCCGTATCCCGCGAAGAACTCGTCGGCCGCGATCAGTCCGGGCTGGACGACGGACTCTTCGAGCAACGGCAACACGACGTGGGCGCCGCCGAATACGAGCGCGCCCGCGCGGTAGAACGCTTTCGCTGCGACCACGAGCGTCGAGCGTCCGCCGTCCGGCAGCAGCGCGAGCCCGAGCAGCACTGCGAAGGTCACGAGGAGCAGCACGCCCGCCTTCGGCCCGTAACGCACCGAGAACGTCGTGCCTTCGGGACTCGAATCGCGTCGGCAGAACACGAGGCCAAGCAACGCACCCGCGCCGACCACGACGAGTTGCACGGTCGCCGTGCTGCTCGCGATCACGACGATCGCGGCGGCGAGCGCAATGAGGCGTCGGCGCAGATCGGGCGTCAGTCTTGCCGCCATCGTCAGCACGC
>JBIQKP010000174.1:0-3054 GCA_044506405.1 Lysobacterales bacterium
CGCGACGCCGAGGAACACAGTGAGTAGCGCGAGCCAGAGTGCGTCGAGCGCACCGCCGCCGTGTTCGCGCGAGCTCGTGCTGCCGCCGCCGCCGACCACCGGTGGATTCGGGCGTCGGTCGCGTGTCTGATCCTCGAGCGGAATCTGCGCAAGCTCCGGCCGTTCGCTCCCCGCGGCGGCGACGAGCAAGCCCGTCGCTGAATCGTATAGATCGAGCTGCACGTCGTAGTACGACGTCGGATAGCCGCTCAGCCAATCGGCCGTGAGGCTATAGACATCCGCTCTGCCGCGCGCGTCGACGATGAAATCCTCTGAGATGTGCTCTTCGATCCACTCGCCGCCCGCGGCGCGCACCCAGAACTTCGCGTACACGACCGAGCCGTCGAACTCGGCGTCCGGATCGAACTCGATGCGGAACTGCGAGTAGTGGCCGTCGCCGTCCTCGTCGATGAGCAGTGTCGTTCGGATCTCGCCGATCGCATAGCCGGGAAGCTCGATCGGCACGTCGAGTGCGACTTCTTCGAGCGGCAAGTACGCGAGATGATCCGACTCTTCCGGGCCGATCGTCGCGACGATGCCGCTGTAACCGACTTCGTACAGATCGATGAGAACGTCGTACTCGGCCGTCGCGAACCCGTCTTCGAGCGTTGTCGTCACGTAGTAATCATCGGAGCTCGTGCGCCCGTCGACCCAGAAATCGTCGGTGACGTGATAGAGCAGCCAGTCTTCCTCGCCGAAGCGCCGCAAGTAGAGCTTCGCGTAGACGAGCACATTGCCGATGTCGGAATCGGCATCGAAGCGCACTCTGAATTCGCTGAAGTACGTATCGAGATCCCAGTCCGTGCGAAGTTGCGTCGAGACGCCGCGGAAGTAGATGTATGAGCGCTTCTCACTCTTCGCGAGCTGCGGTGCTTTCGAGCGCACCTCGCGCGGGCCGCTCGGCTTCTGTGTCCGTGTCGAATGCGGCTTCTGCGAGCCCGTTTGGAAAAGCGTGGAGTCTTGCGAGTCCGAGCGCGTGTAGTTCGCGACCCGTCCTGGTTCGACAGTTTGGGGTGCGAGAGCCGCAGTCCGGCCCTCCGAATCCGCGAGTACCGCATCGCCGATAAACATCGACAGTACGATCGTGCTTGCCGCCCACATCGGTCTCATCGTTGCGACTCCTGTTCCACCGTGGGGCCATTCAAGCGTCCGTGCGCTTAATGCATGCTGAACTCGAGAGGACTGCTGCGGGACGTAGCGCCGAGTGTGGGTATCGACGCGCGTGGATCAACCCATCTTGCGACGGAGTCCACACGTTCGAAGGAGAGTGCTTAGTGCGAATGACAAGATTCGCTTAGGCTCGAAGCTCTCAACCCGCATGAGAACAGGAGATGTCGTGACGGTCCAGGACAACCCATACGCCCCGCCGACGGCCGAAGTGGCGGATATCACAGGCGCTGATCCGGAAGCGGAGGCGATCCGGCGCGAGCACATCAAGCACGAGGCTTCGATCCGCTCGGTTGGAATCCTCTACTACTTGGGCGGCGTGCTCATGGGGCTCGCCGCGATCCTGTTCTTTTTCGGATTTGAGAGTACCTCGATCGGGATGGGTTTCGCCGCCATCTACGCGGTGCTCGCGTTGCTGAGCCTCGTGGTCGGTCACGAGCTGCGTGCACTCAAAGCGTGGGCGCGCATCGCCGCGATCGTGTTCGCCGGTATCGGTTTGCTGGGTTTCCCGATTGGCACGTTGATCAATGGCTATATTCTGTATCTGTTGTTAACGCAAAAGGGCCGACGCATCTTCCAGCCCGACTACCTGCAGATCGTCGCTGCAACGCCCGAGATCAAGTATCGAACATCGGTCGTCGTGTGGATCGTGCTAGGCGTGATTCTGCTCGGCATCTTCGCTGCGATCACGCTCCCCTATGTGATGGGGCGATAAGAGCCGCTCGCAGAGCACGCGAAGGAAGCATTGTAGAAAATCTCTCGCGGCGAAAACGCGAGTTCCTTCATCCCGCTAGTTCCTATTCGCCGCGTCGCCGCGCCGCGGCGAAAGGCAGAGAGATCTACTCCATCTCCCCTCACTGCCCTCTGCGTCACTGCGTTTCTGCGGAGTCTCATAGCCTCGACGCCCAGTTGAGATGGATCCTCGCCTCCGCAGGGACGACGGCTGGATGCATCAGCGCGGAGGACGATCGGCGCACGTTCAACAAATTTCACGTGCCCGCAGTGGAACACGTGGGCGGGAGCCTCTATTCTGGCGTGAGTCCCATCTCGAACCTCGAGGGAGTGATCGCATGTCAACCGAGCCTCAGATCGATCCGAGCGTCATAGATCTCTACGATCAGTATTGCCACGGTGCGATCGATCGGCGCGAATTCCTTCGTCGATCCGCCGGGCTCACGATCGGCGGACTCTCTGCGTTGGGCCTGGCAACGAGCATGCTGCCGCAGTACGCGAAAGCACAAACGATCTCGTTCACGGATGAGCGGATCAAGGCAGCGTATGTGGAGTATCCATCGCCAGGCGGCACGTCCGGAACGATGCGCGGCTACCTCGTGCAGCCGAAAGGCGAGGGGCCGTTCCCCGCTGTGCTCGTGATCCACGAGAACCGCGGTCTCAATCCCTACATCGAAGATGTCGCAAGGCGCGCGGCAGTGGCTGGCTTCCTCGCGCTCGCGCCCGATGGTCTCGCGCCGGTGGGCGGCTACCCCGGCAACGACGATGACGGCCGCGCGATGCAAGCGAAACTCGATCAAGGGAAGCTGCGGCAAGACATCGTCAACAGCGCGCGCTACTTGAAATCGCACGCGTTATCGAACGGCAAGCTGGGCGCCGTCGGGTTCTGTTGGGGCGGCGGCATGGTGAACCATCTCGCCGTCACGTTGGGTGGCGATCTAAACGCAGGCGTGCCGTTCTACGGTGCGGCCGCCACGCCGGAGGACGTCGCGAAGATCAAGGCGCCGCTCATGATTCAGTACGCAGCGAACGACGAGCGCATCAACGCGATGTGGCCGGTCTTCGAGAGCGCGCTCAAGCAGCACAAGATCGATTACACGATGCACATGTACGAGA
>JBIQKP010000175.1:0-3028 GCA_044506405.1 Lysobacterales bacterium
AGGCGGTTCGCATCGTCGTCGAGAGCCGCAAGGCGTCGATCTCGGGCGTGCAGCGCCGACTCAAGATTGGCTACAACCGCGCGGCGCGCATGATCGAGACGATGGAAGCCGCGGGTCTCGTCGGGCCGCTCCAGTCGAACGGCTCGCGCGAAGTGCTCGCGCCGCCACCGCCGCCGCAGGAAGATTAGGCGCGAAACAGATCGTTTCGCTACGTGCCCAGGGTGAGAGAAGAAATAGTTCTCGCGGCGGCGCGGCGACGCGGCGGGAAGGAAAGCTACCAATGATTGATCAAATGAGAACTTCTGCTTCGCCGCGTCGCCGCGCCGCCGCGAGACCCTCTTTCTTCGGTAGAACATTTTGCGGAGCGGTGGGGACTCGCACCGTTCTGACATTCGTAGCGCTCGTTTTCTCGGTGACAATCCCCGGGGCCTACGCTGCCGACGTGGAAGCCGGCCGTAAACGCGTCGAGGCGTATCTCGAAGGGCTGCAAGGTCTGCAAGCACAGTTTCATCAAGTGCTCACCGATCGCAGCGGACGCGCGATCGACGAAGCCAGCGGCGTACTTGCGATTCGTCGGCCCAATCGATTCCGCTGGGACTATCAAGAACCTTACAGTCAGGTGATCGTCGCCGACGGTTCGCGCATTTGGCTCTATGACACCGATCTCGAACAGGTCACCGTGCGCAAGCTCGACGATACGCTGTCGGCCACACCTGCGATGCTCTTGAGCGGCGAAGGCAATCTCGATGAGAACTTCACCGTGACTGGAACAGCAACTGACGCTGGAATTCAGTGGGTCGAGATGGAACCGAAACGCAGCGATACCGATTTCAAGTCGGTGCGGCTCGGCTTCGACGGCACGACGTTGAAACACATGCAACTCGCGGACAAGCTGGGCCAGACGACACGCCTGACGTTTACGCGTGTGGAACGCAACCCCGTGCTCGATCCGTCGCGATTCACGTTCACCGTTCCGCCCGGTGTGGATGTGATCGGCGATCCTGCAGCGAGCACTTCCGCTCAACGACCGTGAGACGATGCTGTTGCCTCTTCGTTACCCGCGCTTATGGCTTGCGGCCGGTTGGTCGCTGATCGCGATCGCGACGATCGCGAGCCTCCTCCCGTCGCAGAATCTCCCAAACATCGGCACGAGCGATAAGCTCCATCACATGGTGGCCTACGCCTCGATGGCCCTGTGGTTCAGCGGAATTTATCCGCGCTCGCGCTACCCGCTGATCGGCATTTTATTGTTCGTTCTCGGCCTTGCGATCGAAGGCGCGCAAGGCGCCATGGGTTTCGGCCGGCAAGCGGATGTTCGCGACATGCTCGCAAATGCGACCGGCATTGCCGCCGGCCTCATGGTGGCGTTCCTCGGACTGGGTGGCTGGGCGCAACGCGTGGAAGCCCTGGTTCTTAGGGAATAACGTAAGCCCATGTCCAAGCGCGCGGACGTTACAGCCGATGCCGATGTCGACGCGCGACCGCTCGCCGATCGAATGCGTCCGCGCACGATCGACGAATACGTCGGGCAAACGCATTTGTTTGGTCCCGGCAAGCCACTGCGACGCATGCTCGAAGGTGGGCACCTCCATTCGATGATCTTGTGGGGACCGCCGGGCACAGGCAAAACGACGCTCGCGCGTCTCGTCGCGCAGAAGTGCGATGCGCATTTCATTGCGCTCTCGGCCGTGATGGCGGGCGTGAAAGACATTCGCGCCGCAGCGGAGCAGGCGCGTGCGGTTCGCGATGAATCGGGGCGGCGCACGGTGCTGTTTCTCGATGAGGTGCATCGCTTCAACAAGGCGCAGCAGGACGCGTTTCTTCCGTGGGTCGAGGACGGTACGCTAGTCTTTATCGGCGCGACGACGGAGAACCCTTCGTTCGAGTTGAACAACGCGCTTCTCTCCCGCGCGCGTGTCTACGTTCTGCGCTCGCTCACGGAAGACGACATTCGTCGCGTTCTCGATCGAGCGTTGGCCGCACAACCCGACGGCGCACCGGTCGTGAACGCCCATGAAGAGGCGCTTGCGCTGATTGCGCGTGCCGCCGATGGCGATGCGCGACGCGCGCTCAACATGCTCGAGCTTGCGGTCGATCTCGCGTCCTCGAACGATCCTCCGGTGATCGTCGAGTCGATCGCGCAAGAAGTGGCGAGTGGCGGATTGCGACGCTTCGATAAGCAAGGCGAAGCGTTCTACGATCAGATTTCCGCCCTTCACAAAGCGGTGCG
Source organism: Lysobacterales bacterium (assembly GCA_044506405.1). GTDB lineage: Bacteria > Pseudomonadota > Gammaproteobacteria > Steroidobacterales > Steroidobacteraceae > Steroidobacter. Next base: position 2,231 of record JBIQKP010000175.1, read on the forward strand.
CGGCAGCGATCCGAACGCCGCGCTCTACTGGTTCTGCCGCATGCTCGACGGCGGTTGCGATCCACGTTATCTCGCACGCCGCGTCCTGCGCATGTCGTTCGAGGATATCGGACTCGCCGACCCACGCGGACAGACGCTGGCTCTCGAGGCCTGCGAAATCTATGAGCGCTTGGGCAGTCCAGAAGGCGAGCTCGCGATCGCGGAGGCGGTCGTGTTCCTTGCATGCGCCGCGAAGAGCAATGCTGTCTATATGGCGTATGGCCAAGCGATGGAAGATGCGGCGAAATTCGGTTCCCTCGAAGTGCCGCTGCACTTGCGCAACGCGCCAACCCGCCTGATGAAGCAGCTCGGTTACGGCAAGGGTTACCGATACGCGCACGATGAGCCCGATGCCTACGCGGCCGGAGAGAAGTACTTCCCGGAAGGCATGCCCGAGCGCGATTACTACGTCCCGGTGCCGCGCGGTCTCGAGATCAAGATCGGCGAGGCGCTCAAGAAGCGGAGAGGCGATTAGCGGTTAGTCGGAACGTCTCCCTCTGGGTCCTGCTAGATCTGCTGCGTCCGTTTACACTATGTCCCTTCTCACGGGCTAACCACTAACCGCTTCTGATCCCCCTATGCTCGATCCCAAACTCCTTCGCTCCGATCCAGACGCCGTTGCGGCCAATCTCGCGCGCCGCGGCTTCACGCTCGATGTCGCGCGCCTCGCGGCGCTCGAGGAAACGCGTAAGAAGTGGCAGGTGAAGTCGGACGAGCTCCGGAACGAGCGGAACGTTCACGCGAAGACCGTCGGCAAAG
>JBIQKP010000176.1:0-3009 GCA_044506405.1 Lysobacterales bacterium
CCAATCCATTCGGTTGCGTCGTGAAGACGAACCCAGGCATGGAGATAGACGACGACTTTGTCCCCCTTCTCAAAGAACTTTTCGGGATTGCACGTCCCTTCGGCCCATGTGCCGCGTGCCTTCCTGATGTGCTCTTGCAGTTCGTCAATGCCGCGATAAGTGCCCGAGCTGGGAAAGCCCTCCGGCTCGATGCGCACGATCTCCGGATCGAAGTCTTTGAAGATTGCGTGCATGTCGTTGCGATTGAGCGCAGCGAAGAAGTGCTCGAGTGTTTCAGTCTTGGTGCTCATCACTAAAGTTTCGCGTCAGTTGTCATTCTGAGGTTACGCGAGCGCCAAGCTCATGACGTGGTCATCGTAGGCGCGATTGCCGACGGTGAACTTGCGCTCCGTGAAATGGGTAAAGCCGTATCGGCGATAGAACGCGATTGCTGAGTCGTTGCCGGCGTACACGCCGAGGAGTAAGCGCTGCGCACTCACGGACTTCGCATGTGCGACGGCTTCGTTCAGCAGCCGTTTCCCGATGCCGCCTCCCTGATAGCGGCCGAGTAGATAAATGCGCTTGAGCTCGAGATCGCGCATCGCGTCCGCGCCAGGTAGGTCGGGTTTCGCGACGATCGCGTAGCCGACAGGCGCATTGCCCGGGAGCGTCTCCGCAAGCCACGCAGCAGAGGCGGCTTCCGCGAGATACGTCTTGTATTGCGCGGACGCATGGGCACGTCGGCAGTGCTCGACGATGGCGGCGCCATCCAGTACGCCGGAGAACGTTTCGAGAAAGGTCGCTTGGCCGACGAGCGCCAACGCATCTTCATCACCCGCGCTTGCGCGTCGGATAGTCACTTCTGTGCTCAAGCCCTTACTCCGCTCCTTTCGACGCCGCGTTGAACACGGCGAATTGATCTGCGAACGCACGCTGGTAAGCCGGGCGCGCTTCGCCGCGCGCAATGTAGGTGCGCACGCTCGGGTACTCCTCCAGTAGGCCCGAGCTATTCAACCTTCGCAGCACCGTGATCATCATGAGATCGGCCGCGCTGAATGCACCCTCGAGCCACTCGTCATCGCCAAGGCTAGAGGAGAGCTGATCGAGCCGCACACGAACGCGGTCCTGAAGCATCGGCAGGCGTTCCGCGTACCAACTCTTCTCGCGTTCGAGAATGTTCGCCATTGAGAGCTCCACAATCGGCGGCTCGACCGTATTGAGCGCGGCGAACAGCCATGCGATCGCGCGGGATCGCGCACTCGCATCCGCCGGCAGCAATCCTGCGTGACGCTCCGCGAGGTACAGAATGATCGCCCCCGATTCGAAGAGGACGAGGTCGCCTTCCTTATATGTCGGGATTTGGCCGAAGGGATGACGCGTCAAATGCGCCGGTTCCTTCATCTCACGGAACGAGACGAGTCGAACGTCGTAACGCTGGCCCGCTTCTTCGAGCGCCCAGCGCACGCGCATGTCGCGCGCGAGTCCTTGCCCGCGATCGGGCGAGCGTTCAAACGCGGTGATAGTGGGAATCATGGGCGTTTCACTCGGTTGCGATATGCAGAGGACGAAGTAGGGGCTCGTATTCCGACAAGGAAACCGAAAATAGTGCGGCGCTGCAATGCTCGCCGTGGCTCAAGGACGGAACGTTTGTCGTTCGAACAAGTTGAGTCAAGCGGGTTACACACACACTGCTGGAGGGCTTATGTCCTTGGCATCCGGACTTGGCGCGCTAACTTGCGTCGTTGCGATCATTGCATTACCGGCCGCGCATGCGGAGACCGTTTGCCAGAGTGGAGGGAAGAAGGAGGTTGCTGCCGCTTGCTCGGTTCGAGTTCAAAAGGACGCGTACTACGTCATCGACGCATCTGCGGAAGCGACGGCGGACAAGTCGATGGAAGGACAGTCCGAGGGGCAGCTATGGATGGACGTGTTCGTGGACGACGTCAAGCGAGGACATGCGGAAACTGAATGCGGCGCCGGCGGACCTTGTCGAGTGACGATCGTTCTTCAGATGCTTCTGAAAGGAAGCAAGGCTTATAAGCTCGAGGCGAAGCAGGGTAATAATCGGGCAGACACCCATTCCACCCGCATAGTCGCGAGAACCGCAGAAAACTAAGCTGCGCCTCCGATCGAGCGCTTGCCGTCCACCCACCCACGCGAACGCGTGATCGCGCTGATGCGGAACGTCCCATCGGTCTATTGGTTTGTCGGCGGTACCGATCTTGTTGTATATGACAAAGCTAAAGAGGAAGGGCGGATACACGAGCTGCCGGTGAATCACAGTCCGCAATTCGCACCAGTATTGCATCCAACGCTCGCGACAGGTGTGGAGGCGATGGCCGCCGCGGCGATAGCGTGGGTTGGAGCTTGATGTGGTCACGAGCTTGGCGATCGGGTGACGATGGACTATCTCGACGCAGCATACGAAGTACAGAAGACGCTCGTCCTCATTCTGGATCTGTGCGGCACGTTCGCCTTTGCGCTTAGTGGCGCGATGGCTGGAATCCGCCGCCGACTGGATGTCTTCGGCGTGCTCGTGTTGTCTGTCGCCGCATCCACGTTCGGTGGCGTCACTCGCGACGTATTGATCGGTGCAACGCCTCCCAGCGCGCTCGTCGATTGGCGTTATCTGGCGGTTGCGCTCGCGGCGGGATGGATCGCCTTCTTCTGGTCGCCGCTCATCGAGAAGCTCACCAATCCGGTGCGGCTACTGGACGCAGCGGGGCTGGCCTTCTTCGCAGTCGCGGGCACGGAGAAGGCCTTAGTGTTTGGGTTGAGCCCGGCAATGGCGGCGTTGCTCGGAATGGTGACGGGCATCGGTGGCGGCATGGTTCGCGATGTGCTGCTGGCGGAGATTCCCGCGGTGCTGCGTTCCGATCTCTATGCCGTCGCCGCGCTTGCTGGTGCAGCGATCGTAGCGGTGGGGCACATGTTCGCGGTGCCGCCGCTGCTGACCACTTTCGTTGGAGGCGTGGTTTGCTTCGCGCTTCGGGTGATGGCGATCCGCCGCGGATGGAGTTTGCCGGTCGC
>JBIQKP010000063.1:0-20427 GCA_044506405.1 Lysobacterales bacterium
ACGAGACACGCGATATTGAAGCGGCGAAAGAAGTCGGCGCGGCATCGGGCGCAGTGACGTGGGGCTACGCGACAGAGGCGGTACTACTCGAGCACGCGCCGACGCTGGTGTTGAGAACAATGGACGACGTCATCGCGCTCGCGGCGCCAATCTCGTAGCGTTTCCGCTCGGGTTAGATTGAACTACCGGCCCCCTAATCGGCACGTTCACGAAACTGTCCGTGTGCCATCGCACGCGTAGCGGTTCGAGGGCGTCCTTGATCGACTCATCACTCACATCCTTTCCGGTGCCGTAGTTGATCTGCGCGTGCCTGTTCTTATTGACCGTAAGGAGCAGCAACAAGCGACTCCCCTTCTGCATCTGGCGACTCATGAGCGGGGTGCGCTCGAATGGAATGATCTCGGTCTTGCCAGGCTCCAGGAGCTTCCGCTTGCTCATGTCTACCGCATAGCTCGCTCGGCCCAGGTAGTACGAAAGATTGAACAACTTACCGTTCGGCATCAGCTCATAGAGCGCCAGCGTGAAGTCCATGTCCTTCTTGTTGATCGTCGCTTTGAGCTGGCCACGCAATTGACCCTCGAACGAAACGGGCGCAACGAACGGCTCGCTCACGAACGCGAATCCATTCGAGAGATCCACCTTGTCCTCGATGGCACGGACAGGATAGAGATTAATCTCGCTCGTACGATCGGCGAAGTCGACTTCCTGCTCCAAGAAGCGAATGTTGGATGACCGCGCGTCTGTTAAGAGATAACGATCTCCGACTCTCGAGTCCGTCAGGTACAGCGTTAGTATCCGCTCGCTCATCGCCTCGATCGAGCGCGCATGTCGCCAGATATCTGCACCCATCACTTGATAGTTGATGCGGTCTCGTAGCAATGCGGGTCTCGGACCGTTGCGCATGACGTGATCGAACCACTGATAGGTCAGTGCGACGCTGTCGAGCTGCGCTGAAGGATCGATCTCATAGCCCTTAACAATCGGCGACTTGAAGGAGCGCGCGGTGGCACCGTGGTCGTACGGTCCGATCACCAAGTAGTGCTTCGGCCGGTTGTTGTACTTGTAGTGCTCGCGTAGGTACTCGACGGCGGCTGCATTCGCGTCATCGAAATAGCCCGTGAGCGATAGCACCGGAATGTCGATGTTCGCGTAATCCTCGCGATAAGGCTGCATCGCCTGATAGTACGCATCGAACGAAGGATGCTGCAGCTGCGTCTGCAGCAAAGGATTCGGCGTACCGTCGAGTGCGTCGATCTCGCGAAACGACCGACCGCTCGAGAACCACTTATCCTGAAGCGCGCGCCAACGCCCGTGGTCGAAGTACGTCGCGTCGTCGGTCGTCTTGTTGTTCATCACGTAGAACGGGAACGCGTACTGCGCAAACTGGAACACGTTGTTCTGCATCGGCAGCCCAAACCCGGGTTGGCTCGCCGATGCCGCAACGATTGTCTTGAGCGCGGGATGCAGACGCTTCGTCGCCGCCCACGCGGAAAACGCGCCGTGGCTGCTGCCATACATGCCGACCTGCCCATCGCTCCACGATTGCTTACTGATCCAATCGATGACCGCGTAGGTGTCACCCGCTTCAGTTTCCCACGGCCTGATGCGGTCGGGACTCAACCGCTTACCGCGCGGATCCGCGGCAACCCCAACGTAGCCGTGTATCGCAGCGAGCTTCGCTTCGTACAAGCTAGACGCAAGATTGACGTAGATATTGAACCAGAGCGTCGCCGGTTGCCGATCCGCCGCTCCCTTCTTTCGTACGACCACGGCCGAGAGCGTGACGCCCTCGTCTGTCTTGATCAGGACGTTCTCATCGATCGAGTAGCGCTTCGAATCGTCAGCCGACACCGCAGCCGACACCAATGGCGCGATGCTTCCGAAGGCGTTGCGTGTGTTGAACGCCGACACGATCTCGATTGCCTCTGCGCCCGAGAGGGTTCGTTGGGACTCCTGCGCGGCCACCGACCGCCGGAGACGATCTTCGAACACGAATAGCGGAGTACCCAATAGCCAGCCCGCTTCGAGCGCGGCCCTATCGTCGAGGCGTTCAAAGGTCTCCGCGAACACTTCGCTGAATGCGTCGCTGAAGGGCAGTCGGCCGCGGAGCTCGAGCGCCTTCGCCCTCGCGTACAGCTCGAGTGGGATCGAGCGATCCAACGTGCCGGCAGCAAGGCGTGGCGCTCCTGCTCGTACGCTTTCCAATGAAGCGAGCGCCTTCTCGTACTGATCGGTCGCAAGCTGCAACTGAAATCGTTCGGCTGGACTGAGCGGATCTCGCTCGTCCAGCAGCTCGCGCGCGAGTGTTCGGATGGCAACCGATAGAGTCGGCTCATTCGCGGCTGAGCCCTCTGGAATCTGGAGGGTCTGAGCGTGGACCGTAGAAACGAGTGTAAGAAGTAGCGCCGCAATCGACTTCACGTCGCTCTACTCCGGCTTCTGATGCAGTCCCGAATGTACTCCTTTTGCCTATTCCCGTCTCACGGACTGGCAAACAGAGACGGTTCGGCTGCGCGGTCAACCCGGCAGGGCATCTCTGAAATCAGTGGGCTTTAGCACGAGCACGTCGCATGAAAGCTTCTCGAGAACGCGCTCGGCCGTGCTCCCGATGAAGATGCGCTGCAAGCCGCTCCGGGCAATTGCGCCCATCACGACAAGGCTCGCGTTCAATGCTTCCGCCTGTTCGGCGAGGACGTCGGTCGCAACACCGAGCTCGAGATGCAGATTCGATTCTGGAATCCCGTACTGCTCCGTCAGCGTACGCAGCTCTTTGCGCTTCTCTCGATCTTCGTACTGAACGACTTCCGGGGTCAGCGTGCTCGCCATCTGGCCGGCGACGTTTCCAGCGGCTGCGGCGATGGAGAGCGGGATATAGGCATGCACCGCGTGCAGGGTGCCGTCCAAGCGGCCCGCAAAGGCCTTGGCGTATTGCAGGATCTGATGATCGAGATCCGCAGGTTTGTCGTTCAAGTGACCTGGATCGACGGCTGCAACGATATTCGGCGTCGTGCCCCAGCGTGTCGCCTTCGTGAGCAGCAACGGGACCGGACAGCTGCGAATCAGCTGCCAATCGGTATTCGTGATGAGCGTTCGCTTCAGTACCGAGTGGTGATGCGTATCTTTGATGACGAGGTCGGCGCACGTCCGCATCGTGCGATCCAACAGTCCATCGGCGAGGCGATCCGAGTACTCGAGCTCGGTACAGACATCGATGCCGTTATCGCGCATAGGCTGCGCAAGCGCTTCGAGCATCGGCTTCAAGTTCACGTCTAACAGACGCGAGGGATCGGTCGCGCGCTGCGCGAGCAGCCGCGTCTCGCGTGCCGCTTTCGTATCGCAGATATAAAGCTCGACGCGCGCATCGAACCGTGCCGCCAGTCGCTGCGCTTTGTCGAGCGACGAATGCTCCGTCGCGGTCGGATCGACGATCACGAGGATGTTCCGGATGCGATTCATAGGCAAGTCCTCAATCCCCGACGTAGCCGTCGTCGCGCATACGCGTGCGATCGCGCGTCGGCCCGTGCATTCTCGATAGATAATCCGCCAAGCCTTTCATCTCGTCCGTATCGAGGCTGTCCAAGAACAGCACGAGATCGGCTTCGACATTGAAGCGATGCCCGCTCGCGAGCTCGCGCATTTGGTGCAAGAGATACGTGTAGTGCTGATTGCGAAGCGATGGCACGAATCCTTCGTCATCGCCGCGCGCGTCTTCCTCGTGACAGGATGCACACCACTGCTGATAGGACGCTTCGCCGAGCGAAAGCATTTCGCCCGTGCCCGTTTGCGGCGTCGCCGTTGGCTGGACGCCGTTCAGGTAGGCCGTGAGGTCCGACCACTCCTGCGGCTCGCTGACTTCCTTCTGGGCGAGCACCGCGTGCATTTGCGTCGCTGGGCGTTCGAGCTCCGCGAAGTCCGCGAGTTGCTTGATTAAATACGATCGACGCTGCCCAGCGAGCGCGGGCACCAGTTTCTTCGCATCGCCCGAGGCATCGGCGCCGTGACATGAAGCGCAATGCGCGGCATAGAGTCGCTCACCGCGCTCGGCGTTCGGATCGAGCTGCAGCGTCGTCTTCAGCAACTCGTCGACTCGCTCGGGAGACCCCCACGCAACAGAACTGATCGCGAGCGCTCCACAACAAAGTACGATCGGTGCGCTAAGTCGCTTCATAAGGCCACGTGCTGTCATCGTTAGAGGTGTCAACGACCGAATCATACCGAGAGTTCGCCTGAACGCGACTCCTCGCCATCCGTGGATCCGCGTAGTCAACTCTGAAGAGAACTCTCGCGGTGACGCAGAGATGCAGAGTTCGGAAAGAAATAGGTCTTCTCCTCCTTCTTTTCTCCGCGTCACTGCGTCTCTGCGAGAGTATTTCGCGATCGACGCCTAGGTTTTGAGGATCCCCGCCTCCGCGGGGATGACGCCTGAGGTGGCCGGTACCCTGCGTGCTTAGCGATATATCTCTAGCGCTCGGCGACCCGCGCACCCGCACTCAGCTCGTTGATCGCCGAGGTCAGTGCGCCGGTGTCGACCGGTTTGCCGAGGAATGCGCATGCGGGAATCGCAGTGCGGACTGAACGCAGAACGGACGGTAGATCGCCGCTCAGAATGACACCCGGAACGGTGTACCCGAGTCGCTCGCGCAATTGCATGAGCATGTCGAGTCCCGTGTGCTTCTCATCTAGGTGGTAGTCCGCGATCACGACATCACCAGGTCGCATCGCGGCAAAGAACTGCTGCGCTTCTGCGACCGAGCCGGCGCTCTTGATCTCATAGCCTTCGAGCTTCAAGAACAACTCCGTCGCCGTGCGAACCGATTCGTTGTCCTCGACGAGAATCAGGCGCGTCGCAGCACCGGGCGAGGACTGGGCATTCTCGACTCGTGCGGTCTGCTGCATCGGCGCAGAAGCGAGCACGTTCTTCTGCGGAATCGCGATCTTCACTTGTGTGCCGGACCCCAGGCCCGATGTCACGCTCACGCTCAGTCCTAGCAAGCGCGAGACCTCTCGCACGATCGCAAGTCCGAGTCCCACGCCCATACGCTTCGCGCCGTGCGTGTCGACCTGATAGTACTCATCGAACACGCGTTCCAACTTGTCCGCGGGAATCCCGATTCCCGTGTCGGTGACCGTGACCGTCAGTCCCTCCGTATCGGCGACACAAGCAACGTTGACCGTCCCACGGTCGGTGTACTTGACGGCGTTGCCGACAACGTTTTGCAAGAGCTGATAGAACAGCGTTCGATCGGTCGAAATAACGGCGGGAAGCGGATCGAACTGCAGAATCAATCCGCGCGCGCGTGTCGTCGCTTCGAACTCGACTTGCAGCTCCTTGAACAATTCCGCGATCGAGACCGGCACCGGCTTCGGTTCGATCGCGCCCGATTCGAGACGGCTGATGTCGAGCAACGCGTTCAGGAGTCGCGTCATCGAGTCGATCGCATTTTGCTGCTGCGAAAGCAGCACGCGCACGTCGGGCGCGGTCACGACCTTGAGCATCGAGGCATTGAGCAGCCGGATCGTCTGCAACGGTTGTCGCAAGTCGTGACTTGCGGTCGCGAGGAAGCGGCTCTTCGCGCGATTCGCTCGATCGGCTTCTTCGCGCGCGACGATGAGCGCCTCGTTGATGCGCTGCCGCTCCGTGACGTCGCGGATCGCCGCCGCGATGTAGAGCTTGTCGCCGATGCGAAACGGCGCGAGCCGAATACCTGCCGAAAACTCGGTGCCATCCGCCCGCCGCGCCGCCAAGTCCGTCATGCGTGCGCCCATCTCGCGCTTCGAGGGCTTGAGGAGGAAATTCGCGACGTGATCTCCGTGCCGTACACGCAATCGCTCCGGTACGAGCATCGCCATCGGCTGGCCGATCAGCGCCGCGGTTTCATAGCCGAATACCTCCGTCGCGGTGTCGCTCGCGAAACGGATCTTGCCCCGGTCGTCGACGACGATCAGGGCGTCTGGCGAAAAGCGCAGCAAGTGTCGGGTGATCTCGCCCAGCTCATCCATCGAAAAGTTGCTAGCCATTGCACCGCGGAGACGGCAGACGACAAGGCTAGCATGGCGCGCTCGGAGTGGCGCAGCGGGGCGAGCGCTAGTCCTCCGCGTCCAACGCACAATCGGTGCACGTCCTGGCGTACGGCACGACCGCGAGCCGCGTGGCGTCGATCGGTTCCCCACAGTAGGCGCACGTTTCATAAGTGCCAGCATCGAGGCGCGCGAGCGCCGCCTCGATCTGCGCGAGCTCTGCGCGCGCGGCGGCGCCGATCACCTGCAATGGCTCATCGTTCTGTGTTTGAATCGCTCGGTCGGCGAAATCCGCAACGAGAGGATCGTTCGCGCGGGCGAGATCCCGGACAATGCGACTCGTACGCTCGGTCAACTCCAGACGGCGCTGCGCGAGACGTTCGCGGACTGCCGCGTACCGGTCGAGATTCGTGTTTACCTCGAGTGCGCCATTCATCCTGGATCCTCCTTTGACATCTCGCGTTGCGCACACGATCCTCCGACACGGGCCCGGCGTCTCTAAGGGGCTGGCGTAAGCTTATCCGGGGATTTCGCGAGTGCCGGGGTGACCCCCTTCCGGCAGTCTGCGCGGACTATGAGCAGTCCCTCCACATGGGTTTCGGGCCGCCAACGCGCGGAAGCAGGAGTCGTGAGCCAATCGAATCACACAGAACCCGCGAACGATACCTCGACCGAGGCACACGTCCTCATCGAGCAGCTCATGAGCATCGCGCGCGTCTCCGCGCTCGAAGAAATGGCGAGCGGGATCGCGCACGAGTTGAATCAGCCGCTCGGCGCGATCGCGACGTTCTCGCAAGCGGGCGAGCGGATGCTGAGCCGACCCGAACCGATGACGAGCGCGGCGCTCGAAGTCCTTCAGCACATCAATCGCGAGGCGATGAATGCGGGCGAAGGGATCCGGCGCATTCGCCGCCTGTTCAATAGCACCGGGACGAAGCGTCCGCCCTGCTCGATGCGCGATCTCGTCGCGGAGCTGAAGCCCGTGCTCGATCTGCTCGCGGCGCGCTTCAACTCGACGTTGATCGTGAACTGCGAGGACACCCTTCCGACGATCGCGGTCGACCGCCTGCGCATCCAGCATGTCCTGCTCACACTCGTCCAGAACGCGCTCGAGGCGCCCAAGCTGCCGGGCACGGCCAACACCGTACGCATCGATGTGACGAGCGATCGATACGCCGTCGAGACTTCCGTGACCGACCGCGGTGTCGGCATCGAGGAACAACAGAAGCCGCAGATCTTCCGCCCGTTCTTCACGACGAAGGGCAACGGGACCGGCTTGGGGCTCGCCTCGAGCCGTGCCATCATCGAAGCGCACGAAGGTACGATCGGTTTCGAGGATGCCGAAGGCGGTGGCACACGGTTTTGGTTCCGCCTTCCGGCAATGACCGGAGGGTAGAACGCGTGAATGCCGCGCACGGTAAAGAAGACAAGAAGAAGACACCGAGCCAACCCGTCGTCTACATCGTCGACGACGATGACGGGATGCGCCGAGCGCTGACACTGCTCATGGGCACCGTTGGCTATCACGCCGTTCCTTTCGGACGTCCGCGCGAGTTCCTCGAGAAGTACGATCCGGCGCAGCCCGGTTGTCTCGTGCTCGACGTGCGCATGCCGGAGATGAGTGGGCTCGAAGTACAGCAGCACCTCAATCGCACCGGCTCGATGCTGCCCGTCATTCTCATCACGGGCCACGGCGACATCCCAATGGCCGTGCAGGCCATGAAGGACGGTGCATTCGATTTCTTGCAGAAGCCGTTTCGCGATCAGGAGCTCATCGATCGCATCAATGGCGCACTGAAGCAAGACGCCGAGAACCGGGCGACGCTCGAGAAGCACGCCGATCTCAAGCGCCGTGCCGAATCGCTCACGCCGCGCGAGCGCGAAGTCATGGCGCTCGTCGTGGATGGCAAGGCAAACAAAGTGATCGCAATCGACTTAGGGCTCAGTGAGCGCACGGTCGAAATCCATCGCGCGAACGTGATGGAGAAGATGGGCGCGCGTTCGGTCGCGCATCTGGTGAAGATGAATTTGACGATCGCCGGAGAAGTGTAGGTATTGCACGTGCGCACGTGTAGACGCCACGAGTAGCACGGACCTCCCCCTCTTCGGTCGTTGGACCCGAGATCCGCGCCAAGCGGGATCTTTCTCTGGCGTCCATACGTCCACACGTTCCGGAGAGAGATCAATGTCGCACGAGGACGCTACCCTCACCCCCGAATACCTGGCTCGCATGGACGCCTATTGGCGCGCGGCCAATTACCTGTCAGTGGGTCAGATTTACCTGCTCGACAATCCGCTCCTGAAAGAGCCGCTCGAGCTGAAGCACGTCAAGCCGCGCCTACTCGGTCACTGGGGTACGACGCCGGGGCTCAACTTCATCTACGTGCACTTGAATCGAATGATCAAGAAGCACGATCTGAACATGATCTACATCACCGGGCCCGGGCACGGCGGACCTGCGCTCGTTGCGAATACCTATCTCGAGGGCACCTATAGCGAGTACTACCCAAACATCTCGGAAGACGCCGAAGGGATGCGCAAGCTCTTCAAGCAGTTCTCGTTCCCGGGCGGTATTCCGAGCCACGTCGCCCCGGAAACGCCTGGCTCGATCCACGAAGGCGGCGAACTCGGCTATTCGCTTTCGCACGCGTTCGGCGCAGTGTTCGACAACCCCGATTTGATTGCGGCGTGTGTGATCGGCGATGGCGAGGCGGAAACCGGTCCGCTCGCGACGAGCTGGCATTCGAATAAGTTTCTGAATCCCGTGCACGATGGCGCGGTGCTGCCGATCCTGCATCTGAACGGCTACAAGATTGCGGGGCCGACCGTGCTTGCGCGCATTCCTCGCGAAGAGCTCACGCAGCTGCTGATCGGCTACGGGTACGAGCCTTACTACGTCGACCAGGAAGCGACGAGCGAGGAAACGCATCGCAGCATGGCGACGACGCTCGATCGCATCATTGCGAGGATTCGAGAGATCCAGCGCGAGGCGCGCGCGAACGGCTTTCGCGAGCGACCGCGCTGGCCGATGTTGGTGCTGCACACCCCGAAGGGGTGGACGGGCCCGAGCGAAGTCGATGGGATCGCCGTGGAAGATTCCTGGCGTTCGCACCAAGTGCCGCTCGCGGCGCTCACCGAGAAACCGCCGCACTTGAAGCAGCTCGCGACATGGATGCTGAGCTACAAGCCCGAAGAGCTCTTCACGGCGGAGGGCAAGCTGAAGCCGGAACTGCGCGAGCTTGCGCCCGCCGGTCCACGCCGCATGGGCGACAATCCGCACGCGAACGGCGGCATCTTGTTGCGCAATCTGCGCTTGCCCGATTTTCGCAACTATGCGGTCGAGCTCAAGGCGCCCGGCGCGGCCAACGCCGAAGCGACGCGGGTACAAGGTGCGTACATCCGCGATGTCATGAAGCTGAATCTGAACAGCCGCAACTTTCGGATCTTCAGCCCGGACGAAACGACGTCCAATCGCTGGAACGACGTGCTCGACGTCACCGCGCGCACCTCCGTCGCCCGAATCAAGCCCGAAGATTCACATGTCGCACCCGATGGCCGCGTGATGGAAATGCTGAGCGAGCATCAGTGCCAGGGCTGGCTCGAAGGTTATTTGCTCACCGGCCGCCACGGCTTCTTTAGCTGCTATGAAGCGTTCATCCACATCATCGACTCGATGTTCAATCAGCATGCGAAGTGGCTGAAGACGTGCAACGAGATTCCATGGCGCCGACCGATCGCATCGCTCAACTATTTGCTCACCTCGCACGTCTGGCGGCAGGACCACAACGGCTTCAGCCATCAGGATCCCGGGTTCATCGATCACGTCGTCAACAAGAAGCCGGAGGTCATCCGCGTTTATCTACCGCCCGATGCGAATACGCTGCTGTACATCACCGACCAGTGCCTGCGCAGCCGCAATTTCGTCAACGTCGTCATCGCGGGCAAACAGCCGCAACCGCAGTGGCTCACGATGGACGAAGCGATCAAGCACTGCAGTCAAGGCGCAGGCATTTGGTCTTGGGCGAGCAACGATCAAGACGGCGAACCCGATGTCGTCCTTGCCTGCGCGGGCGACGTTCCGACGCTCGAAACGCTCGCGTCGGTCACGCTGCTGCGGGAGTGGTTGCCTGAGCTCAAGATCCGTGTCGTGAACGTCGTCGACCTCATGACGCTACAGCCTTCGTACTTCCATCCGCATGGGATGTCAGAGAGCGAATTCGATTCGATGTTCACGACGAACAAGCCTGTGATCTTCGCGTTCCACGGTTACCCGTGGCTGATCCACCGGCTCACGTATCGTCGCCGCAATCACGAGAACATTCACGTGCGCGGCTATAAGGAAGAAGGCACGACGACGACGCCCTTCGACATGACCGTGCTCAATGAGCTCGACCGCTTCCACTTGGTCGAAGCCGTCATCCAATTCGTGCCAGGCCTCGCCGACCGCACCGCGCACCTACAGCAACGAATACGCGACAAGCTCGTCGAGCATCGTGAGTACATTCGCAAGCACGGAGATGATTTGCCCGAGATCAAGGCGTGGAAGTGGAAGGCGTAAAGCGCCGTCCCTTGTAGGTCGGGATTTATCCCGACCCTGCGATTGTCGGACTAAAGTCCGACCTACAAAGAACGGTCACGCCCTGGAAATCCGCGCGCGGATTTCCCCGTGCTCGACCAACTCCCCTCTGTCACCGCGCTCGATGCCGGCAGCGTTCGCTTCATCGGTATCGAGATGCATCTCGAGCGTGAAGTCGGGCGACACACGCACCATCACATCGCCAAACGTGAGATCGCGCCCGTCGCTGTCGATGCGCACTTCGACGACGTCGCAATCGCGGACGCCGAAGCGGCGGGCATCGTCGGGACTCATATGGATATGGCGGCGTGCGGTGATCAGCCCGCTCGGAAGCGTCGCTGCCCCCTGCGGACCTTCAACGCTGATGCCGGGGGTGTTCGCGAGATCGCCCGAGATGCGCACCGGCGCGTCGACGCCGAGCACGAATTCGTCGGTGCGCGAGATTTCAATCTGGTCGTGGCCGCGCGGCGGTCCCATGAGACGCACGCCGTCAATACGCCCGCGCGGGCCGATGAGCGTGATAGTTTCCTCGGCGGCGTACTGCCCCGTTTGCGACAGCATCTTGCGAATCTTGAGTCGATGCCCCGCACCGAAGATCTTCTCGATCGTCTCCTGCGATAAATGAGCGTGGCGTGCGGACACGGCGACCGGAATGCTGAGCGACTCGCGCCGACGACCTTCGCCCTGCAGCAGCGCAAACGTCTCCTTCGCGATCGACAACTCTTCATCCGCCTTCACGACGAGGATGCGGCTACGCGAGCGTTCGTCTGAGACCTCCGCCACCGGCCGATCGCCGCTCAATGTCGCGTCCCGATTGCGATCTTCATCGAGCACCGCACCCAAGAAGTCGAGACGCTGCGTGCAGCGATGACGCACGAGTGCGCTGTTCTCACCGACACCGCCCGTGAATGCGATCACATCGACGCCACCCATCACCGCGGCATACGCGCCGATGTACTTGCGCACGCGATGCGAATACAGCGTGATCGCGAGCCGGCACGATTCGTCGCCCGCCGCGGCGCGTTTCTCGATCTCGCGCATGTCATTCGTGCCGGTCAGTCCGCTCAATCCCGAACGACGATTGAGCAGTGCGTCGAGCGCATCGGCCTCCAGATGGCCTACTCGCATGAGCTCCAAGAGGATGCCGGGATCGAGATCGCCCGCGCGCGTTCCCATGATGAGCCCCTCGAGCGGTGTCATGCCCATGCTCGTCTCGACGCTTCGGCCATACTCGATTGCAGTGGCGCTCGCCCCGTTGCCGAGGTGGCACGACACGATGCGAAGCGTCTGCGGTTCCGTTCGCAAGTAGGCAGCGACCGCGCTCGCGACGTGCGCGTGACTCGTGCCGTGAAATCCAAATCGGCGGATGCCGTATTCTTTTGTCACCTCCGCCGGCAACGCGTACTGCCGTGCGCGCGTCGGCAACGTCGCGTGGAACGCCGTGTCGAACACCGCGATGTGCGGCAAGCCCGAGAGTACGTTCATCGCGACGCGGACAGCTTGAAGCGCCGGCACGTTGTGTAGCGGCGCGAGTTGCGAGACCGCATCCAGCTCTTTGAGCGTCGCCTCCTCATCGAGCCGCGTCGGACGCACGAAGCGCTCGCCGCCGTGCACGATCCGATGTGCGACAGCGTCGATGCCGGTGCTCGCATCCCGCATGTGTTCCATCAGGAGACGCGCTGCATCTTCGAAGCTCGTCTCCGCGCCGAGCGGACGACTCTCGTCGCCATGCTTCAATCGACATTCAGGCCCACCGATCTCCTCGATCTTCATCTCGAGGCTGCGCCGTTCGTGAACGACATCGATGAGAGCGGCCTTGATCGATGAGCTGCCGCAATTGATCGAGAGTACGTGCATGCTTCGGATCCGCTATGACGCGAGCTTGCGGGCGCGTTCTTCCAAGGCCTTCAGCGTGGCATCGAAGGGCTGGATGAACTTCTTGATCCCATCCTCTTCGAGCTCCGCTCCAACGGCACGCAAATCGATGCCCTGCGCGTGAAGCGCCGCGCTCATTTCGCTCGCGCGCTCTGAATGATCCTTGAGCCTCGGTGCGGGATCGCCATGATCCCGATAAGCGGCGAGCGTCTCCGGAGGCAACGTCGTCACCGTATCGGGCCCGATGAGCGGCTCGACGTACTTCGTATCGGGATAGGCCGGGTCCTTCGTGCCCGTGCTCGCCCAAAGGAGCCGCTGACGACCTGCGCCTTTCGCTTCGAGCGCTTTCCAACGCTCGCTCTGGATGATCGCCTCGTAACGGCGATAGGCAAGCTGCGCGGATGAGATCGCGGCTTCGCCTTTGAGTTGCGCGGCTGCTTCACCGCCGATCGCGTCGAGCCGCTTGTCGACGAGCGTGTCGATGCGGCTCAAAAAGAAACTGGCAACGGAGGTGATGCCGGCGATGGATTGTTTTTCCGCGAGCCGTTGCTCGAGGCCTTCCATGTAGGCATCCGCCACCGCCGTATACCGTTCGACACTGAACAGCAGGGTGATGTTGACGTCGATGCCTTCCGCGGTGAGCCGACGAATGGCTTGAAGGCCTTCGACCGTGCCTGGGACCTTGATCATGAGGTTCGGTCGATCGACGAGACCGTGCAGACGTAGACCGTCCTCGATCGTGCGCTGCGCATCGCGCGCGAGGTGCGGCGAGACCTCGAGACTGACGAAGCCGTCCGCGCCCTTCGTCTCGTCGTAGACGCTCCGAAGCGTATCGGCCGCGGCCTGGATATCCGCTACGACGAGCTCATCGTAGATCTCGGAGATCGATCGGCCCGCGGTTGCGAGCGTCTTGATGTCGCTGTCGTACTGCTGATACTCAGTGATCGCTTTGTGAAAAATCGCGGGGTTCGAGGTGACGCCGGCGACACAGTCTTCGTGGGCGGCCTTCGCCAGGTCCCCGCGGCTGACGAAGCCGCGCTCGATGTAGTCGAGCCATACACTTTGACCATATTCGCGAAGCCGGCAAAGAGGATTGGAACGAGTCATGTAGATGCACCTCCTGCGTGCTCAATGGAGGAAGACATGCGCGCTGCAAAGCTTGCAAGCGCGATGCCGATGGCACTCCAGTGTGCCACCATGAGTCCTCAAACGATAACCAAAAGCGAATCGTCGCAGTCGTCGTACAATCCCCCATTCTCCAAGGGCGCCGTCACAGAACAGCTACGAACGGATTTTCTATGTCTACCGAGTCTCAGAAGTGGCACCTGTTCGTCCCGAAACTGTTCACGGTGCTGCGCCTGGGGTACGGGTTCAAAGATTTTCGGCAAGACACGATCGCGGGGCTGACGGTTGCAATCGTTGCGCTCCCGCTCGCAATGGCGCTCGGCATCGCCTCCGGAAGCACGCCCGAGAAGGGGCTCGTGACGGCGGTGATCGCGGGCTTTTTGATCTCCGCACTCGGCGGCAGCCGATTCCAGATCGGCGGGCCGACCGGCGCCTTTGTCGTCGTCGTGCTGGACGTGATCACGCGTCACGGCTTCGACGGCTTGTTGCTCGCAACCGCGCTCGCGGGCTTGATCCTGATCGTCGCGGGCGTGGCCGGTCTCGGCACGTGGATCAAGTACATCCCCCAGCCGGTCATCACGGGCTTTACGGCCGGAATTGCCGTCATCATCTTTTCCACGCAGATCAAGGATCTACTCGGGTTGCAAATGGGTGCGGTGCCGGGAGAATTCTTCGAGAAAGTTGGCGCCTACGCCGACCATCTGTCCACGTTCAGCCCGCAGGCGACCGCCATCGCGGCGATCGCACTCGCAATCATCATCCTGCTGCGCCGGTTTGCACCAAGATGGCCCGGATTCCTGATCGCCGTGCTCGTGGGTTCATCCATCGCCTGGGTGTTCGATTTGCCCGTGACGACGATCGGCAGCCAGTTCGGCGAACTGCCCCGCGGACTTCCAATGCCCGAGCTCCCGGATGTGAGCTGGGATAAGTTGAAGGCGGTCGTGCCGAGCGCGTTCACGATCGCGTTCTTGGCAGGCGTCGAGTCGCTTTTGTCTGCCGTCGTCGCCGACGGCATGACAGGCCGGCGCCATCGATCGAACTGCGAGCTCGTTGCTCAGGGCATCGCGAACTTTGCGTCGACGTTATTCGGCGGCCTGCCGGCCACGGGCGCCATCGCGCGCACGGCGACGAACATTCGGTCCGGAGCGCGCTCGCCCGTCGCAGGCATGCTGCACGCTGTGTTCTTGTTGTTGTTCATGCTGCTGCTCGCGCCGTTGATCAGCTATGTGCCACTTGCAACGCTCGCGGCCGTGCTCGTCATCGTCGCCTGGAACATGAGCGAGATCGATCGCTTCAAATATCTGATGCGCGCGCCCGCGGGCGATCGCCTCGTGCTGCTCTTGACGTTTGCGTTGACCGTGATGATCGATCTGACGGTCGCGATCTCGGTCGGTGTCGTGCTCGCGGCGATGCTCTTCATGCACCGCATGGCCGAAGCGGTCGCGATCCGAAGCCGCAGACCGATCATCGAGCACGATGAAGATGACTATCAACGCGATCAGGACGAGTACACGCGACGGCTGCGTTTGCCGAAAGGCGTCGAGGTCTTCGAGCTGCGCGGTCCACTCTTCTTCGGCGTCGCAAACCGGCTGAACGATTCCCTCGATCGCATCGGGCCGATGCCTAAAGCTTTCATTCTGATCCTACGCGACGTGCCGATGATCGATGCGACCGGGGCGAGCGCGCTCCAGGAGTTTCTGTCCCGCTGCCGCCGCCACAACACGACCGTGTTCCTCGCCGAGATGACGCGTCCGGTGAAGGCGCTGCTCGCCTCGATGCACGTCCTCAAAGAAGGCGTGCGCTCGGTCGAATCGTTCGAGGAAGCCGTGGCGGTGATCGAACAGGAAACCGCGGCCGCGTAGGTCTGCCCAGCTTGTAGGTCGGAATTTATTCCGACACCTCTTTGTCTCGAACGCGTTGGTGTCGGAATAAATTCCGACCTACAGGCTTCAGCGAGCATCATTGTGTCTGTACCGATTCCAGGTGATCGACGAGCTTCTCGATCATCGCATCCACTTTCGCCCGCTCCGCATCGGTATCCGAACGCGATAGATCGTAGAAGCGGATGCCCCACACGGGCATCTCTCGCGAGCCGTGCGCGCGATACTCCAGCCGACCGTCGATCGCCCGGCGAACGTCTTCGCGCGGATAGTCACCTCCATCGCGCCAAGCAAGCCGCGTCAGATCGGGCACTCGGACCGTCAGCGCCGGCGCGACAGGACCCGATCCCCTTCCGTCTTGTCCGTGACAGCTCGCACACAGTCGTGCAAAAAGCTCGACGCCCGAGAGCTGAGCGGCCGCCGCGCCCGAGGGCCGCGAGCTGGCGCAGCCCGTCACGATCGCAAGCACACCTGCGGCGATCAGCGACGGAATGAACCGATTCGACCCTGCACCATTAACGCGCATCACCCTTCCCCCGTTGATTCTGATTGGATTTCTAACAAATGAGCCCTCCGAGCTGCGCTAGGTAGTTCCACTACGATTGACTTCGCATCGGTGAGGTGGAGCGATTGCGAAATATGTCCTAAAGCTCGTTGCAGGTGCGTCGATACAGCCAAAGCCTTCCCGAACTAGGCTCCTTATGTTCTTCCTCGCTGGATCGATCGTTGTCGTCGTATGTGTCGTCGTGGGCTTCCTGCTCGCGGGCGGAAACCTGCTTCTCCTGTGGCATCCGACCGAGATCATCATCATCTGCGGCGCGGCGCTCGGCGCGTTCATCACCAGCAATCCATTGAAGATCGTCAAGCGCGCGTTCGCGGGCGCCTTCGGACTCATCAAACCTTCTCGCTATCAACGAACCGACTACGTCGACCTCTTGAATCTGCTCTACGACCTGCTCATGAAAGTGCGCAAGGAAGGCATGATGAGCATCGAGGCGGACACGGAGCGACCGAAGGAAAGCAAGATCTTCGCGAACTATCCGCGGATCTTGAACGACGATCACATGCTCGAGTTCATCACCGATTGTCTACGCTTGATGAGCGGCGGCAATCTCGAAGCGCATGAGCTCGAAAGCCTCCTCGAGTACGAGCTCGAGACGCATCACAAAGAAGCCGCCGAACCGTCGCATGCGGTGCAGAAAGTCGCCGATGCGCTGCCCGGATTCGGCATCGTCGCCGCCGTGCTCGGCATCGTGAACACGATGGCTGCGATCGAGGGCGCGGACACCGCGACGATCGGTCACAAAGTGGGTGCCGCACTCGTCGGCACTTTCCTTGGCATTCTCGTCGCGTACGGGTTCGTGGGTCCCATCGCCTCAGCGATGGAGCATCGAGCGCATGAAGAGGGCAAGGCGTTCGAAGTCGTGAAGATGGCGCTCGTCGCCAGCGTGCGCGGCTACAACCCGCAAGTGGCGGTCGAGTTCGCACGCAAGCTCCTATTCTCCGACGTACGCCCGACGTTCGCAGATCTCGAAACGCATTTGAAAGGTAAGAAGTGAGCGCCGTTCCGGCTGGCGATCAGCGCCCGATCCTGATCGTCAAACGCACGAAGAAGGTCGTCGGCGGGCATCACGGCGGCGCGTGGAAAGTCGCGTACGCGGACTTCGTCACCGCATTGATGGCGTTCTTCCTCGTCATGTGGCTCGTCGCAACCGTCTCGAACGAGCAGCGCGCCGCGCTCTTCGATTACTTCAAGAACCCGAGCATGGAACCTGGCAAGGCGCCGAAGCCCGCGCCGGGACAAGCCGGTCCGGGCGGCGCAAGCACCAGCGTCATCAATCTGCGCGGCGGACTCGATTCGCCGAAATCCGCATCGCCCGTTCCGGGCGTCGGTGCGCCGATGCAGATCGCAAGCGATCAGAGCATGTCGACTGCAGCGGCAATCAGCGCAGAGCAGATCGAAGCGGCAGCCGAGCTCAAACGCTTCGAGGCGTTGATGCAGGATCTACGCGAGGCGATCAATCAAAGCCAAGCGCTCGAGCCGTTCAAAGATCAGCTGCTCATCGACATTTCGCCCGAGGGGTTGCGCGTTCAGATCGTCGACGCGAAGAATCGGCCGATGTTCGATCTCGGCCGCGCCGATCTCAAGGACTACACGCACGACATCCTCGTTGAGCTCGCGCGTTACTTGAACAGCGTACCAAACCGCATCAGCCTCGTTGGACACACCGATACGCGTCCGTATCTCGGGCGGCCGGGCTACTCGAACTGGGAGCTCTCGACGGAACGCGCGAATGCGGCACGCCGCGCGCTCGAGCAAGGCGGCCTCGCCCCAGACAAGACGCTGCGCGTCATTGGCCTCGCATCGCTCGCGCCGTTCGACAGAGAGAACCCCGACAATCCCATCAACCGCCGCATCAGCATCGTCGTGATGTCGAAAGCCGCGGAAGCGAACGCGATCGAACAAGTGTCCTCGACGCCGATCGCACTGGATGCGACCGCGCAGGCTTCAGGCGAGCACAACGAAGCCGCAATGCTGGCCGGGATACAGGTCACGGTGCCATAACAAGTCTATTCTTGTCCTCGCCGCGCCCGCCGCGTTTGGCCGCGAGAGTCATTTCTTCTGACTTGCTTGTCCGACTTTCGTCTCAGCGAGAGTCAGACGAGATCGAACGAATCTCGGTAGTCCGGCACGAAGGCGTCCCAGTGGAGCTCCGTTTCGATGCGATACCTCAGCGCATCGCTTGCCGTAGGTTCGCCATGCGTGATGAAGACGCGCTTCGGTGCTGGCGAGAACTGCCGCATCCAGGTCATGAGCTCGTGCGCATCGGCATGTCCTGACATGGAGGCGAGTTGCGCGACTTCCGCTCGCACCGAAATGTCTTGTCCATGAATGCGGATCGTCTTCGCACCGGCTGCGAGCGCGGCACCGCGCGTGCCGCCGGCTTGATAACCTGATAGCAAGATCAGATTTCGAGCATCCGGCGCGAACGTCTTGAGGTGGTGCACGACGCGGCCACCGGTCGCCATGCCGCTTGCCGCGAGGATGATCGCGGAGGAGCGCAACTGATCGAGTGCCTTCGATTGCTCCGGCGTCCTTACGTAGGTCACACCGCCGCACATCGCCCTGCACTCCTCCATCGACAAGCGATGCTCGGATGCATAGCGCACGTAAAGCTCGGTTGCGTCGATCGCCATCGGACTGTCGAGGAAAACCGGCACGTCCTTGAGAGCGCCCGCTGCCTTGAGGCGAGCGATCAGCAGCATCAAGGTTTGCGCGCGTCCGACGGCGAACGTCGGAATCACGACGATACCGTTGTCGGCAATCGCGCGCTCGAGTGCGCTCTTCAACTCCGGCATCGGATCGACGTCGACGTGCACTCGATCGCCGTACGTCGACTCGACGACGAGGTAGTTCGCGGCGGGCACTTCGCTCGGCGCGTTCATGAGCGGATCGCGCGAGCGTCCAACATCGCCAGAGAAGACGATCGATGTCCCTTCGTGCTCGAACCGCACGCTTGCGGCACCGAGCAAGTGTCCCGCACGATGAAACGACGCACGCACGCCTGTCGCCACCTCGATCGGCTCGTCGAAACGCACGGGCGAGAACAGATGCAAGCATCGCTCCGCGTCTTCCTTCGTGTAGAGCGGCAACGCAGGTTGATGCTTCGAGAAACCATGACGGTTCGCGAACCGCGCCTGTTCTTCTTGCAGGTAGCCGCTATCGGGCAAGAGAATCTTGCAAAGCGCGGTCGTTGCCTGGGTCGCGTAGATCGGCCCTTTGAATCCCGCATTCATGAGGCGGGGCAAATAACCGCTGTGATCGATATGCGCATGCGTCAGCACGACCGCATCGAGCCGTTTCGGATCGAATGGCAAGTGCGCCCAGTTCTTCAAGCGCAAGTTCTTGTAACCCTGAAACAATCCGCAGTCGACGAGCACGGTGCGCTTGCCGCAGGTCAGTAAGTGCTTTGAACCCGTGACTGTTTGGGTCGCACCGAAGAAGGACAACTGCATGGCGGGCTCGTGATTCGTAATTGTGTGACTCGCGGCTCGCAAGATACATCCCGAGGCGACTCGCCGCGCCGCCGCACGCTATTTCTTGGGAAGGCGTGGCATACGCACTCGCGGGCGTGCCCGCTCCAGACCGTCATAAGACTATATCGCGGCGGCGCGGAGGCCCGCTAAGGGAACAGCGCTACAGAATGACTCGATGCCCCCAATCAGGCACCCGCTCTTGCCGCCCGCGAATCACGGATCGCGCGCCCTGATCAGACATTCCCCTAGCAGCGCCTGCTCGCCGCCCGCTGTCCGACGTCCGCCGTTCACCCACTCCTCAGTGCTACCGCGCAGTCTCTCTCGGGCTCCCCGTAATTAGAAAAATCGGCCGCGAATGTACCTTTGCCACGCCGCATCGTGCGGTTGATCTCCCGTGGCAAAGAGACACCAGATGTCAGACTTGAGTGAAGCGATCACGGATCGCACCGTCACGCACTACAACGATAAGGTGGTGCGTCAGTTCGCGATCATGACGGTCGTGTGGGGCATCGTCGGCATGGCGGTCGGCGTGCTCATCGCCGCACAGCTCATGTTTCCCGCGCTCAACTTCGACATTCCTTGGCTGACGTACAGCCGCTTGCGGCCCTTGCACACGAACGCGGTCATCTTCGCGTTCGGCGGCTGCGCGCTCTTCGCCACCTCGTACTATGTCGTGCAACGGACCTGTCACGCGCGGCTCTTCTCGGATCGGCTCGCCGCGTTCACGTTCTGGGGCTGGCAACTCGTCATCGTGCTCGCCGCGATCACGTTGCCGCTCGGCATCACGCAGAGCAAGGAATACGCCGAGCTCGAGTGGCCCATCGACCTGCTGATTGCGGTCGTCTGGGTGTCCTATGGCGTCGTGTTCTTCGGCACGATCGTCAAGCGCAACATCAAACACATCTACGTCGCGAA
>JBIQKP010000177.1:0-2963 GCA_044506405.1 Lysobacterales bacterium
CGGACGTCACTGCGCTCGGGATCGGTCGTCGCACTCAGTTCGAACGGCGACTCGGCGACTTCCTCCACGCGCCGCACCGTGCGGCAGAACGGTCCGAAACACGCACGCAGCTTGGTTTCGATGAACGCCGTCGCAGGTGTCGGGCGGTCCAAGACGCGCGCCTCCAGGATGCGTCCGTCCAGATCGGGATACGCTTCGTAATCGCGCAGCACCGTTTGCACCGCCTCAGCGGGCGCCTCCAACACGGCAATCAACTCGCAGCGGAAGTGCTTCTCCTGGTACACGCTTTCGACGTGTTCGGTTTCGAACGCGCACGCGACACGACCGCATACGGCGAACGGCGCCAGGACAACGAGCGGAACGAGCGACGCGCGACGCACCGCGATCGGCCTGATGTCAGCGGCCGAAGATATCCTTCAGCTTGTCGCCGAGCTTGTCCTTGACCTTCTCTTCCAACTTTTCTTTCTCCTGATCGACGCGTTCTTTCACTTTGCCCTTGAGATAGCCCTCGAGATCAGGACGAACCTTTGGGTCCGTGAGCGCGCCCGTCACTTTGATCGGGATCTGCGCGTCGACGAGATCTTCCATCTGCTCGGTATCCGCGCCCTCGCGCGGGATCTTCAACACCGTCGCCATGAGCCGATAGTCGAGCGCTTCATTCGGGATATCGACCGTGCCCTGCCCCGTCACCTTCAGGTATTGCATGGCGACATTGAGGTCGTTGTTCGTGAGCACGCCATTTTTCATCGCGCCGGTCCCGGTCAGCGCGGTGAACGGCGTGCGCGCCGGGCCGGTACGCTCCGGCACCGCTTGCTGACGCAGCACGGCGCGTGCGCGCCGAATCTCGTACCACAGGTCGGTTCCTTCGAGCGCGCCGTCCGCAACCTTGAAGTCGAGCGCGCCATCGAGCGTTCTCATGATGTCATCGGTCGTCTTGCCCGCGCCCGTGAGCTTTACGTTGAGGTTCCCTTTACCCGAGACGCGGTCTGTTTCGAAGAAATCCTTGAACAGCGGTGCGAAGTCGACGCCGCTCACGTGCTCATCGAGTGACACGCGCGCGACTTGCCCCGTCGCGTCGATCGAGATGTCGCCTCGATACTGACCGCCGTACATCGACGCTTCCGACGGATGGAAACGCACCTTGCCGTCGCGAGCGTTGACGCCCAGACGCAGCTTCGAGAACGTCATGCCGGCGAAGATCGCCTCGCCGACCGTGAGCTGCCCGCGGGCATTCAGCGAGCGCAGCATGTCGACCGGAATCTCGGTCGGCGCCTCATCGCCTTTCGCTTCGGCGTCTTCCGTTGGCGGCGGCAGGTAGCGGTCCGCATTGATGCGATCGACGTTCAAGTCGAAACGCAGCGCGTTCGAATCGAAGTCCGCGACGCCGAACATTCCCTTCGCCGTCGTATCGTCGAGTTCCACGACGATGTCCGCGAGCTCCGCGGAGGTCTTCGTGAGCGCCACGTTGCTCGAGAAGCTGAACGTCTCGAGCACCTTCGGATCTTCGGTCGTCGGAACCTCAACGCCGATCTTCGGCAGCCACTCGCGCAGCGAAATCGGATCGAGTTTCAACGGCCCGCGCAGACGCGGCGCATCGAGAATCTCCTCACCCGTCAGCGCGCCCGTGACGTGCGCACCGGCGACATTCATGTCGAGCGCGGTGAGCTCGAGCGTTTGCTTCGCGAGGTTCGCATTGAAGTCCTTCGCGGTCAGCGTGACGGGAACCCCGGCCTGCGGAAAGCCTTCGCCGGCCCAGTTCGTCGTGACATTGAGCCCGACCAGCCGATACAGCTCTTGCGCGATATCCGCTTCGAGCGAATCCGCGCGAATCGCGATCGGCACGCCCTTCTGCGGATAGCCTTGCCCTGTGACCGTGACGTCGATCTCCGGCTTGGCCAGGCGATGCGCATTGCGTTCGAGGTCGGCGGTCACGTTCGCTGCGAGACGTACGTGAGCCGACATCTCCGGTTCCTGATCGAACACGAAGTTGGTTTCGAGATCGAAAGGCTCGCCCGATTCGAGGCGGCCGGTCTTGAGATTGAAATCGCGAATCGTCTGGCGCGACTTCTCTTGGCGGTTCTCCATTACGATCGCGGCATCGCGAATCTCGAGACCGGCGATCGTCGGCAGTTCCATCGGCGTGTCTGTTTGCGGCTCGTCGGTGGCCGCATCGTCATCGCCGCCCAAGTCGGCCCAGTTGTTGCGCCCTTGCTCATCGGTGATGAGTCGAATGCGCGCGCCGACGAGACGTACGTCGCCGACTTCGAGTTTGCCGCGCAGCAACGGGAGCAATCGCGCGCTGACGCGCGCTTCTTGAATGGAAGCGAACGGCTCATCGCCGAAGCCCGGCGCCTCGCCGAGGCTCGCAGGTCCGAGCTCGAGCGCGATCCAGGGAAAGACGGAGAGCTTGATGTCGCCCGTGAGCGTCAGATCACGCCCCGTCTCGCGCTCTACGAGCTGCTCGATATCATCGCGATAGTCATTCGGATCGACGAAGATCAGAACGAGCGCGAGCGCGATGACGATGAGGGCGATCAATCCGCCGACGACAAAACCAGCTATCTTCAGTGCACGCATCGGAAGTCCTCACAGGGGCGAGCTGCCCTGCAACCGTGATCCAGATCACACGGCAGTTTAGCAGGCCCCGCCTGTCGTGCTCTCCGCCAGTCAATCCCTCAGACGATCCCTGAATCTAGTAGAGAGTGGGACCCGGTCCTTGCTGCGATTCGGCCTCAATGATGATGTCACGCAAACGGGCACTGAAGCCCAGGTGGGTTCCTCGTGGCGGCATCTTTCTTTCTCACGCACTTGGCAAGCGTCGGCCTCGGCGCTGCGATCGTGTGGGCGTGGATGCGGGTTACGCGTCATCGCGCCGCGGCCGCCCCGCCGACCGCCCACGATGACGCGCTACGGGACCGCTTGAACTTGGCGACGAGAACGGCGGGGATCGGCATTTGGGATGT
>JBIQKP010000178.1:0-2960 GCA_044506405.1 Lysobacterales bacterium
GAGTTTCTTCGGCGGGTCGCGTGCGCGAGCGCGCGAGATGACGCTCACCCCAGACTCGCGCCGTCTCGATCAGCGGGCGCAACGTTTCGCCGTATTCCGTAAGCATGTAGCGCACGGGCGAAGGCACGGCTCCGGTGCTTTCTCGCCTTATCAGATCGTGCGCCTCCAGTTCGCGAAGCTGCTCGACGAGCACCTTGTGCGACACCGGCGCCGCGCGCCGCTGAAGTTGCCGGAATTGGTGCGGTTCACGGCCAAGCCAGTAAAGGATCGTGAGCTTCCATCTGCCGCCGACGGCGACGAATGCCGCATTCAGTGGGCAGTCCGCGAGTGGATCGGGCCGCGTGAAGTGCGGGCGGTTACCTGCAGGTGCGCTCTTGTTCATGGCGTCTCGTTCCTGTACCTGTGGCCTATGAAAACACACGCGACATCTTTCATCCTCATGATCCTGTACGCAATGCCGACGATGGCCGATGACGCTGCGCACGCATTCGATTCGCACGTTGGCACCTGGCATACATCGCTCAAACGCCTGAAGGACCCTTTGACATCCTCGTCGACCTGGCTTTCTTACGAGGGCACGACCACAGTGCGCGCCGTATTACACGGGCGCGCGAATCTCGTGGAGTTGGAGGTGGAGGGCGAAGCCGGCCGCATCGACGGCATCAGCCTGCGGCTCTACGATCCACGCTCGGGACAGTGGACGCTCAACTACGCGAACCTCGCCGACGGTACGCTCGCAACGCCTTCTGTCGGCCGGTTCGAGGGTGCCCGCGGAGAGTTCTACAGCGATGAGAACATCGGCGGACGCGATGTGCGCGTGCGTTTCGTCATTGAGCCGCAGGGTCCGGATGTCATCCGCTTCGAACAGGCGTTTTCAACCGATCACGGGCGTACGTGGGAAGTGAACTGGATCGCCACGGACACGCGCGTCGCTGCTCCGGCACTCACTGGGGCATCCCCCGACTAACCGAGCATCTCTGGAAAGCTTTGCCACTGGTTGCGCTCGAGAGCTGACGCGATAGCTTCGCCTTCGGCTACGCTAGTGAGCTCCCGCTAGATCAGAATGCTTCGCCTTAGGCTACGCTAGAAAGCTGCGGCCAGATCAAGGTTCCGTCTAGCGGCAACTCTCGCGAAACTCATTCCAGCGGTCGCCTTCCAGCGGAAGCTTCCGCGGAGCTTTCTGAGGAATTCGATGCCACACATGCGTTCGATTGGATTTTGCATCTTCGCCTCCGCGCTGTTGGCCGCGTGCGTCAGCGCGCCACAAAAGAGTAATCCCGCATTTGCTTCGCATGCTTTCGATGGACTGCATTGGTTCAGGAATTCAGCAGAGCAGAGGGCGATTTATGAGCAGACGTATCATGCGGCCTTCGATGCCGCTCGATCCTTGTCGGCTGGATTGGAAGAGGGGGCGTGGGCCGTCATTCTCGATGTCGATGAGACGGTCCTGGACAACAGCGAGTTCGAGCGCCGTCTCGTCGACGGCGGGCAGCCTTACGACGATGCTTCTTGGGACGCGTGGGTGCTCGAGGAAGCTGCACCCGCGCTTCCCGGCGCGAAGGCGTTCATCGATCGAGTGCGATCAGAGCTCCGTGGACGCATCGTTCTCGTGACGAACCGTAAGCAGAGTCAATGTGCAGCGACCGATGCGAACCTTCATCGCGTCGGTGTTTCATTCGATCTCATCTTGTGCGATCGAGACGGCACCCGGGACAAGAACTCGCGCTTCAGGGCCGTCGAAGAAGGCGCCGAAGGCCATGGTCCGCTCCGAGTTCTGCTTTGGATCGGGGACAACATCAAGGACTTCCCGTCGTTCTCACAGCGGAGTCGCAGTGACCTGAGCGACTTCGGCGTCAGGTACTTCCTGCTGCCCAATCCTATGTACGGATCCTGGCAAGCCGTGCCTTGGAAATAGCAGAACGCGGCGATCCTCTTTTTCTAAAAATGCGTTGTCGGTTCGGACCTGCCTCGATCGTCTTCCAGATGTCACGCCCTTGACGGGCGCTCACCAAAGTTCGGAGACCGTCAT
The DNA here is from genome assembly GCA_044506405.1 of Lysobacterales bacterium. Classification (GTDB taxonomy): domain Bacteria; phylum Pseudomonadota; class Gammaproteobacteria; order Steroidobacterales; family Steroidobacteraceae; genus Steroidobacter. Next base: position 2,030 of record JBIQKP010000178.1, read on the forward strand.
GAGAAGAATCCTCAGCGCTGCTGCGCTCGCCGTTGTCCTGAACGCGTCCGCACTCGCGTCCGGCAACCGCTCGACTCCACCAGGCTCCACTGCGGCAGTTCCCGCCGGCGCGTACACGCTCGACAAAGCGCATGCGAGCCTCCTCTTCAAGGTGAGCCATATCGGCTTCTCCAATTACACGGCGCGCTTCAAACGGTTCGACGCGAAGTTGCAGTTCGATCCTGCGAAGCTCTCCGCATCGAAGCTCACCGCGACCGTCGACGTGAAATCGCTCGAAACCGACTACCCCGATCCGCTCAAGCTCGATTTCAATGCGCAGCTTCTCGGCAAGGAGTTGTTCGATGCTGCGCAGTATCCAACGATGGAATACCGTTCGACCCGAGTCGAGCAGACCGGGCCGAAGAGGATGCGGATTCATGGCGATCTCACGATGCACGGCGTCACGAAGCCTGTGACATTGGACGCCACTTACAACGGCGGCTACGCCAGCCATCCGTTTGAGCCGAATGCACGTGTCGGCTTCTCGGCGCATGGCACATTGAAGCGATCGGACTTCGGTATGTCCTACGGCATTCCGGCACCGGGAACGACGATGGGTGTGAGCGATGAAGTCACCATCATCATCGAGGCGGAGTTCACGGGCCCTCCGTTCGCCGCTGCGAGTCAGCAATAGAAGGAGAGGTTTGGACAGGATGAACAGGGATGACAGGATGGTCGGAGCGGCGCATTCCATATGCTGTCGTCCCCGATAGGCGGCATCCATCGGCCTCTTGCTGCTTGTTCCCAGATGGGCCCCCGCCTTCGTGGGGGTGACGACAAAGGGAATGTCGTCGGCGCGGGCGCTGCGCGGAAGCCGTCGTCAGAACGGACGCCTAAATTGTTCGTCGTCCCCGCGTCGGCGGGGATCCATCGGCCTCTTGCTGCTTGTTCC
>JBIQKP010000009.1:0-103 GCA_044506405.1 Lysobacterales bacterium
TAGTCCCCCAGCCAAAATAAAAAGGGCCCGCAAGTCGGGCCCTTTTTATTTTGGCTTAGGGCCTAGGCCCTCGAACCTAGGAATCCTAGGTTCGACTAAATTC
>JBIQKP010000009.1:203-80679 GCA_044506405.1 Lysobacterales bacterium
ACAGCAGCGCTGTTTCGATGACCCGAAGGGCGGAGCGCAGGGACGAAGCGGAGTCCATCCTAGTCCCCCAGCAACAACGCCCGCTCGATGCGGGCGCTGTTGCTTGAAGCATTTTCGTTTTTGGCTTAGGGCCTAGGCCCTCGAACCTAGGAATCCTAGGTTCGACTAAATTCGCCGGGAGCGAATTTGAACATCGAAACAGCAGCGCTGTTTCGATGACCCGAAGGGCGGAGCGCAGGGACGAAGCGGAGTCATCGCGAAAGTTCGGATGGATCCCCGCCTTCGCGCACTACTGTCCGGGGAACATTCTGCAGAATTCGAGCCGAGGCGGCGAATCGTAGGTGAGCGGGCGATTCGCTCGTGAACCGGACTCAATACTTCTATCCAGCGGTGCCTCTCTGACTCCCGCCGCGCCGCCGCGCGTTGCTCCATGCTATGGCGGAGGAATTCCCGCACCGTAGGCAGTGGCATCGAGGTCATGAAGAACAGTGCTCGCGGCGGCACGGAGGCGCGGCGAAGAGCAGAACCACGTGATTGTCCCGTTCGTCACCCTCGCGCAAGGCGAGGTCTCATCAGAGATAAGACTGAAGATGGATGCCCGCCTTCGCGGGCACGACGCATATTGTTGACATCAGCTATCGCATGTTCCCCGGACAGCAGTGCGCCTTCGCGAGGACGACGTCGGTAGGTACGCATGTATCTCGGTTACCCAGACACCTGTGGGGTTGCGCGAGGATGACGGACATCGTGCGGATGGCAGCACTGTCGCAACCCCGAAGTCTTACGTTGGACAATTCTTGAATCGGGCATCGAAGCGGCAGCGCCGCTTCGAGTTGTCGGTCGGATTTCAATCCGACCAAGAAGAGAGTTCTCGGGTAGAGCGTGTCGGGATGAACTGCGACCTACAGTGATCCCTCGATCGTTCGCGTCCCTTCGTCCGTCCCCAAGATGAGGACATCGGCGGGTCGTCGCGCGAACAACCCGACCGTGACGACCCCGGGAATCTGATTGATCGTGCTCTCGAGATCCGTCGGGTCGACGATCTTCAGATCGTGGACATCCACGATCTGATTACCGTTATCCGTGATCACGCCCTCGCGATAGATCGGTCTTCCACCAAGGCGAACCACTTCACGCGACACGTACGAGCGTGCCATCGGGATCACTTCGATGGGGAGCGGGAAGCGTCCGAGCACGTCGACGAGCTTCGACTCATCGGCGATGCAGACGAACCGACGCGAGGCGGCTGCGATGATCTTCTCGCGGGTGAGTGCGGCGCCGCCGCCCTTGATCAAGCGCAGATGACGATCCGATTCGTCCGCGCCATCGACGTACAAAGGCAGCTCACCGGTCGAGTTGAGGTCGAGAACATCGAATCCGTGCTTCTTGAGGAGCGTCGAAGTGGCCTCGGAGCTCGATACTGCGCCCCGAATGCGCAACTTGCGCGCGGCCATCGCCTCTATGAACCACTTCACGGTGGAGCCGGTACCGACCCCTACGATGTCATCGTCGTGCACGTAAGAGAGGGCGGCTTCGGCGGCGTGTTGCTTCTTTCGATCGACGTTCATGCTCGTGCTCCGCAACGCGAGAGTGCACCAAACACCTATTTTTCCAGCTCCGGAAACGACTGTGCCCGCTTACGCGGGCACAGTCTTCATCATCATCATCCAGAAGAGTGATTACTTCTTCTTAGCAGCCTTCTTCTTGCCGCCTTTCTTCTTGGACGATTTCTTTGCCTTAGTTGCCATAGTAATGGATCTCCATGTCGAGTTAGTCCGGGCGCAGTATATACATAAATTGAAAATGGCAAGCAAGAGGCGTATGCGAATTTGTTGTTCGAGTTCTCATCGCGTGCGTCGCGCGAGCGCGTTGATGAAGGTCCATTCGGTCTTCGTTACCGGTGTGACCGACAATCGATTGCCTCTCTTCAACAGCACCATCCCACTCAGCTTGCCCTTCTCATGCGCTCGCAATGCATCGAGCGACAGCACCTCGTCGAGCTTCTCTTCGAGCTTCACATCCACCGCATACCAGCGCGGATCCTTCGGATCGCTGTCCTCATCGTAGTGATCATCCTTCGGATCGAAGGCGGTGCGATCGGGATACGCTTCACGCACGATCGACACGATGCCCGCGATGCCGGGGATCGGACAACTCGAGTGGTAGAAGAACGCGAGATCGCCCTTCTTCATTTCCTTGAGAAAGTTGCGTGCTTGGTAATTGCGGACCCCGTCCCATCCGGTCGTTTGGTTCTTGGCGCGCGCAAGGTGATCGATGCTGAACGTCGAAGGCTCAGACTTCATCAGCCAATAGTTCATTGCTTCCCTCTCAGATCGCCGCTCTACATGGTTTCGTAAAGACTTTTCTCGGTCAGCACCGCATCGACCGGGACGTCCCAGGGTTGCGGTGCGACGTGTTCGATTCGTTGGAATTCGTACGCGAGTCCGATCAGCTTCGGGCGGCGCCAGAGACGCGGACCCCGCAAACGCGCAAGGCATCGATCGTAGTAACCCGCGCCGCTTCCGATTCGCCATCCCTGTGCGTCCACGGCAACGAGGGGAACGAAGATGAGGTCGAGCGTTCGCACTGGGACGACTCGCGTACGCGCTCCGCGCGGCTCGCCGATACCGTAGCGGTTCGGGACGAGCGCGTCTCGTGCGCGAAAAGGCGCAAATCGCATTCGACTCTGCCTGTAGTCAGTGATGATCGGGAGGAAGACCTCGCAATGCAGAACGCGTGCGCGCGCGATCAAAACCGAAGGATCGGCCTCGCCTTGATGGGGTATGTAGAACGCGACGCGCGAATGGGGTTGCAGCAATCGCAAACGCGAGGCGAGCGCTGCGAAGCGCATCGCTGCAGTTTGGCGCTGCGCAGGAGACAGCGCGCGACGACGCGCGCGAATCTGCCGCCGGATCCGATCGCGCTCAGAAAGGGAGTGCATCGGGATCGAAGAGAAGAGAGGCGCTACCCGCCTGTGCCGTCATGAGCCATTGCTCTCGACACGGAGCAATAGGTGGGATGCAGCCACGGCAGGTAAGGCTTCCCGCCCGAAGCGGGTTTGCACAGTTCTGCCGCGAGACCGAATCCCTGGGGTGTTAACTTTAGGGTCGAGAGGTAACCCGACACATGTCGAACACCGCAGGCAGCGCCATATCAATTCTATCAGGGTAGGGCGAGTCGAGCTTCGACTTTTCCCCACCCGTGTCTCTAACGAACGGCCTCTCGAAAAGTTCAGCGAGGCGCGCGTCGACTGCGTCACAGATCGATCTGTCGTCCGCGGGTGAGGGCGGTCTCGACCCGCTCGCGAAGTTGTCGCATCTTGTTGCCGACGTCCGCGTCGACGACTTCGCCGCGACCGCGCATCTTCAGCAACTCGTTCGTGATGTTCAGGGCCGCCATCACTGCGATGCGATCCAAGCCGACGACATTGCCGTGATCGCGAATCTCGCGCATCTTGCCGTTCAAGTACTCCGCAGAGTCCAGGAGCTCCGAGCGCTCCTCCGGCAGACATGCGACCTGATATTCCTTTTCCAAGATGCGAACGCTGACGCGGACCATTCGATCGCTCATGCGCTGTGCTCCATCGCCTTCAGACGGCCGATCATCGCCTCGACGCGCGCTCTGACCTGCTCGTTCTTCTGCAGGAGCGTCGCCCGTTCCGTCATCATCGAATCCATCCGCTGACGCAAGGCGCGATTCTCTTCTTGGAGCTGCGCGAGCATGGCAACGAGAGAATCGACGCGCTCTTCGAGCTGCTTGAACTCGAGCTCGACGTTCGCCTTCGGCTTTGAATCGGTCATGCTGCTTACTCGCACCAACGACGTGGTTTGAACCAAGAGTGGAACTCGCTTGCGGCCCCGCGCGAGGGCTTGCGGCCCGCGGCGAGCGGCGTTTGGACGATTATGACGGCCCCGTGGAGAGCGGGTCAAACGACCTCCTGGGCCGAGTGCTAACATAAGGCGCATGTTCCAAGTCACCTTTCCCGAAGTGGCCCGCGTGCTAGGCGACCTGCGTTCGTCGGTACCGGCGGCGGAGAGTCACGGATGCCTGTGCGGTGCGCTCTGCGCAGCCGCGAACTACCCGATCGAAACGTGGCTCGAAGAGATCGTCCCCGAGGCCGCCGAGCTCGAAGGGAATGACCGCGAGCCGCTCAAACTCTTGTTCGAGGATACGGTGCGTGCACTGCGCGGCGATGAGATGGAGTTCGAACCGCTCCTGCCGGACGACGAGGCGGCGCTCGAGGATCGAGCGCGTGCGTTGTCGCAGTGGTGTCAGGGATTCCTCTATGGATTCGGCACCGCTGAGCCGTTGAAGCCGGAGGAGATGCCCGCGAATGTCGGCGAGATTCTTCGCGACCTCACGCACATCGGTCGAGCGACCGTCGAGATCGATGCCGATGAAGAAGGACAGGAACAGGCGTACTCCGAAGTGATCGAATACGTGCGAGCCGGAGTGCAGCTGATCCACGACGAGCTTTACGAAGCGCGCGACAAGCGCCAGCACTGACGACGCATGCGCAAAGACGAATTCGATCGCCGCCGACGGCGACTCATGAAGATGATGGGCCGAGGCGCGATCGCGATTCTGACGGCGGTCCCGGAAAAGTCACGTAACAGCGACGTGAGTTATCACTATCGGCCGGATAGCGATTTCTTCTACCTGACCGGCTTCGCTGAACCCGACGCCGTGGCTGTCTTGATCCCAGGCCGGCCTCAGGCCGAGTACGTGCTGTTCGTCAGAGATCGCGATCCCGTACGCGAAACGTGGGACGGACGGCGCGCGGGCCCCGAAGGCGCGACCCGAGACTACGGCGCCGACGATGCGTTTCCGATCGGCGATATCGACGACATCCTCCCTGGTCTCATGGAGAACTGTTCGCGCGTGTACTACACGATGGGTCTCCATCCTGAGTTCGATCAGCGCGTCATCGGGTGGGTGAACGGACTCAAAGCACGTGCACGCACGGGCATCCAGTCGCCGCAGGAGTTCGTGGCTCTCGACCATTTGCTGCACGACATGCGCCTCTTCAAATCGCGGCCTGAGCTCGATGCGATGCGCCATGCCGCGCGGATCGCCGTTGCGGCACATAAGCGCGCGATGCGCTTCGTGAAGCCAGGCCGCATGGAGTACGAGGTCATGGCCGAGCTGTTGCACGAGTTCCACCGCAACAACGCGGACATCTCGTATCACCCGATCGTCGGGGGCGGGGCGAACTCGTGCATCCTTCACTATCACGAGAACGATGCCGAGCTGAAAGATGGCGATCTGTTACTGATCGACGCGGGGTGCGAGTACGAGCTCTACGCATCCGACATCACGCGCACCCTCCCGGTGAACGGTCGCTTCACGCCAGAGCAGCGGGCGATCTATGAGATCGTCCTCGAAGCGCAGTACGCAGCCATCGACAAGACGCGCCCGGGCAATCATTGGAATGACCCGCATACCGCTGCTGTTCGCGTCATCACCCAAGGATTGGTGAAGCTCGGCCTGCTGAAGGGCAAGATAGCGAATCTCATTCGTGACGGGGCGTATCGAACGTTCTTCATGCATCGCACCGGACATTGGTTGGGCATGGACGTGCACGACGTCGGCGACTACAAGCTCGGCGAGCAGTGGCGCGTGCTCGAGCCTGGCATGGTGCTCACCGTCGAACCCGGCATTTACATCCCGGCTGGCACGAAGGGCGTGCCCAAGCGTTGGTGGAACATCGGCATTCGCATCGAGGACGATGTCGCGGTGACAAAAGACGGCAACGAAGTGCTCACGAGCGGGCTCATCAAAGAGCCTGAAGCGATCGAGAAATGGATGGCGCACTAGAGGCGACATACGACGTCGCCGTCGGCGGCGGAGGGCTCGTCGGCGCGGCGCTTGCGCTCGCGCTCGCCGAGCTCGATCTGCGCGTCGTTCTGATCGAGGCCGCCGCGTTCGACAGCCGCAATCAGCCGAGCTTCGACGATCGCACGACCGCACTCTCGAATGGCAGCCGCCGCGCGTTCGAAGCGCTTGGCGTGTGGCCGTTGATCGATCGCGACGCAACAGCTATTCGTCGCATTCACATCTCCGATCAGGGTCGTTTCGGTTTTGCGAGACTCGATGCACGCGAGCTGGGTTTGCAGGCGCTCGGTTACGTCGTGACGAATCGCACGATGGGCGCGGGGCTGTGGCGGCGTCTTGCCGAGACGTCGGTGAAGCTGCTCGCGCCCGCGCGCATCGTCGGGCTCGAGATGCGCGACGGCGTGCAGCACGTACGCTACTCGGCGAACGGCTCGGATGAGGTGACAAGCATCACCGCGAGCTTGGTTGTCGCGGCCGACGGTTCGCAATCGCGCCTCCGAGCGTCCGCGGGCGTACACGCCGAGAGCTGGGATTACGACCAAGTTGCGCTCATTGCGAATGTGTTCCCGCAGCGATTCCACGATCATGTCGCCTACGAGCGGTTTACGAGCGCAGGTCCGCTCGCGCTCTTACCCATGTCGGACGGGCGCATGGGATTGATCTGGACTTTTGCGAGGGGCGAGGTGGATGCCATCGCCGGATGCTCGGATGCCGAATTCCTGAGCAAGCTGCAGGACGCGTTCGGCTTTCGCCTCGGCCGCTTCACCCGCGTCGGCGCCCGGCATCAGTATCCGCTCGCGTTGACGCGATCCGACGATTACATTTCCGAACGGCTCGCAATCGTTGGTAATGCCGCGCAGGCGCTTCATCCGATCGCGGGCCAAGGATTCAACCTAGGGCTGCGCGATGCCGCGAGCCTCGCAGAAGTGCTCGCCGATGCTCGCGCGGAGACCGAAGGCGCATTCGATCCCGGCGACGGGCTCTGGCTGCAGCGGTATCGTGCCTGGCGAGAAGCAGACCGTACGAACATCGTTCGATTCACGGATGGGCTCGTGCGGGTCTTCACTCAGCCCTTCGGTCCGATCAAGTGGTTGCGTAACGCCGGCATGCTTGCGTTCGATCTGATGCCGATCGCGAAGGACTCTTTGTCACAGCTCTCGCTCGGTGCGGCCGGGCGCGTCCCACGGCTCACGCGCGGTGCACCGCTCAAACATGCGCACTGACTTCGGCATCGTCGTCATCGGGGGCGGGATCGTCGGCGCGTGCACGGCTGCGCTTGCGGCCGCGAATCCCGCGTTCGAGAACATGCGTGTCGCGCTGATCGAGTCGCAACCGCCATCGATGCGGCCGCCCGAACACGGCGTCGATCTGCGGGTTTCAGCCTTCTCGCGCGCGTCGCAACGCATCCTCGAATCGTTCGGCGCTTGGACTTCGATCCCGCCAGTGCATCGATCGCCCTATGGCGACATGGTCGTGTGGGATGCCGCCGGAAAACCGCGTGGCGCGGCTTCGATCGAGTTCTCGGCGAGTAACTCGAGCGAGCCGAACCTAGGCCATATCCTCGAGAACCGGCGGGTCCTCTGGTCGATCTATGCGACACGCACGTTCCGCGAGCGCGTGACGCTCTTGCAAGGTCAGCTGACTGCGTTGGATCTCGATGCGCAACGCGTCGAGCTCACGCTCGGCGATGGGCGTCGGTACACAGCTCAGCTCGCGGTCGGTTCCGATGGTTCGGATTCGATGAGTCGGCGGCTCGCAGGGATCGACACAGCGGCGCACGACTACGAGCAAGCCGCGTTCGTGACGCACGTCAGGACAGCGCTCCCGCATCGACAAACGGCGTGGCAACGCTTCTTACCCGACGGGCCGATCGCGTTCCTACCGCTTGCGGACGGCAGAAGCTCCATGGTGTGGACGACGGAGCCTCCGCATGCCGAAGCGCTGGTCAGCGGTGAAGCGGCCCAGGTCGAAGCGGAGATCGAAGCTGCGATCGACAGCGTGCTCGGGCGCGTTACGATAGATGCGGATCGAGCTGCTTTCCCACTGCGCATGATGCATGCGCGGGCGTACTGCACCGATCGCTTCGTGCTCGTCGGCGATGCAGCTCACACCGTGCATCCGCTCGCGGGTCAGGGCGTCAATCTTGGACTGCTCGACAGCGCTGCCCTCATCGAGGTGCTCGGTGACGCGCTAGCAGGGGGAGCGACGCCAGAAACGTTCTGCGAGCGGCGCGTGCTCCGAAGCTATGAGCGCTGGCGCAAGAGCGAGAACACGCTCGCGCTCGGTCTCATCGACGGTTTGAATCGGGTGTTCGCAAGCGGACACGGGCTGACCGCCTCCGCGCGCCGCTGGGGCATCGGGTTCGTGGACCGCGCGACGTTACTGAAGCGCTTTTTGATGAGTCGCGCGATGGGGACCGGCGGGGAGCTACCCAGGCTCGCGCGCTCTGCCCAACACACCTAAAGGTTCAAGTGCAGAGTGCCGCTTAAGTTAAGCGGCGAGGCCGTTGGCCAAGAGTGACGGTCGAGACCGGACAGATTCGATAAACTTCGCGGCCGGCGCGACGACAGGGAAGCGCTGTGATCGCCTCGCATGAATAACAAGCACATCTACCTACTCGCCGCCTTCTTGACCGTGCTCAGCACCGGTCTCTTTGCCTACAAGGCGAAGGTGCTCGGCTTTCCCGTGCGACCGCAGGAGCAAACGCAGATCTGGAACATCGAAGCCGCCGTACGCTTTGAGCCAGGGCCGGCTGCCGTGAAGGCCACCTTGCGGATTCCAGGTCTGACGCCGGGCTTCTCCTTGCTCGACGAGAACTTCATCTCGCGCGGGTTCGGCGTGACGACGAGCATTGCGCCCGCCGGCCGCGAGGCACAATGGTCAGTTCGCGAGGCGAGGGGGACGCAAACGATGTACTACCGCGCGATCGTCTATCGAGACGAGACGCGCCTCGCCGAAGATACGACTCCGCCTTTTCCGATGCCGCCGGAGCTCGATGAGCCCTCACGGGTCGCGCTCGATGCGCTCATTGCGGAAGCGCGGAGACAATCTGCAGATGTCGCGAGCTTCACGATCCAGTTGCTGAGGCGGATCAGGCAGGGCGAGCAGGATCCCTACGTGCGCGTGTTCTTGAAGCGCGGCGAGACGCAGGCCGATCGCGCGCAGCTCGCAACGATGTTCCTCGCCGGCGCGCAAATTCCGGCGCGTGTAGCGCACGGCGTCGTGCTGCGCAGTGCGCCGGGGCCGGTGCAGCCTGAGTCGGTTCTCGAGGTGCATGACGGGGTTCAATGGCTTTACTTCAATCCGCAGACGCTGCAGCAAGGTCTGCCCCCGGATTTCTTCATTTGGTGGCGCGGCGATGAGCCGATCGCCGACATAGAGGGCGGCTCCGATTTGGATGTCACACTGGCGGTGCAGGCGAATTTGATGGAAGCGATGGTTGTCGCTGAAAGGCGCGCCGAGGCGGCGGGGTCGCACGCCGTCGACTTTTCGCTCTTCGCGCTGCCGATCGCGACTCAAGCGGTCTATAGCGTGCTGCTGATGGTCCCATTGGGCGCGCTCATGATCGTGCTCTTGCGCAATTTCATCGGCGTGAAGACGTTCGGCACGTTCATGCCGGTGCTCATTGCGCTTGCCTTTCGCGAAACGCGCTTGATTTGGGGCATCGTGCTGTTCGCGATCATCGTCTCGCTCGGACTCCTGATCCGGTTCTACCTCGAAAAGCTGCGGCTGCTGCTCGTGCCGCGGCTCACCTGCGTGCTGACGGTCGTCGTGTTGCTGATGGTCGCCATCAGCATCGTCAGTCAGAAACTCGGTTTGCAGCCAGGCCTGTCGCTCGCGCTGTTTCCGATGGTGATCATTGCGATGACGATCGAGCGCATGTCGATCGTGTGGGAGGAGCGCGGTGCGTCCGAAGCGATCCAGGAAGGCGTGGGAAGCCTCGTCGTCGCCGCCGTTGCCTACCTGGTCATGGAAACCGCTTGGCTCGAGCACTTGGTGTTCGTTTTCCCGGAGCTGCTGCTGCTCGTGATCGCCGCTACGCTGCTCGCGGGTCGCTATACGGGCTATCGCTTGCTCGAGCTTTATCGGTTCAAAGGCGTGTTGCCCGGGCAGACGCCGTCATGAGTCTTTCTCTGTTCGGTCGCGGTCGGCAGCTCGCAGGCGAAGGCGTGCTCGGCCTCAACAAGCGCAACGGCGATTACATCCTTCGTTTCAACGCCCGCAGTCGCTATCCGCTCGTCGACGACAAGCTTCAGACGAAGCAGCTTGCGCTGGCAGCCGGCATCGCGGTCCCGCCGCTCTACGGCGTGATCCGCACGCAGCGCGAGATTCGATTGTTGCCGGACATCGTGCGCGACCACCCAGAGTTCGTGCTAAAGCCCGCGCATGGCAGTGCGGGTGACGGCATCGTCGTGATTTCAGGTCGCAGCGGATCGCGCTATCGCACGATCAGCGGCACGTTGCTCGACGCGGACTACCTCTCGCACCACCTCTCGAATGCAATCAACGGCCAGTTCAGCTTGGGCGGTATTCAGGACGTCGTGATCGTCGAGTACATGGTGCATTTCTCACCGGTGTTCCAGACGCTGAGCTATCAAGGCGTGCCCGACATTCGCATCATCGTATTTCGCGGCTATCCCATCATGGCGATGGTGCGCTTGCCGACGCGTGCGTCGGGAGGAAAGGCGAATTTGCATCAAGGCGCGGTCGGCGCAGGCATCGATCTCGCAACCGGGCGCACGCTGGATGGCGTGCTCGGAACGGAAGTCATCACGCATCATCCGGACACGACCAATCCGATTGCGGGTGTGCTGGTCCCGGACTGGGACACGATCCTCGATATCTCAGCGCGCTGCTACGAATTGACCGGGCTCGGGTACATCGGTGTCGACATCGTGCTCGACCGCGATCGTGGTCCGCTCGTGCTCGAGCTGAATGCGCGGCCAGGGCTCGCGATTCAAATCGCGAACCGTCAAGGCTTACTGCGACGCCTGCAGATCTGCGAGCAGCGCGCCGATTTCAATGCATCCGTCCCCGAGCGAGTGGAGTTCTCCAAGCGGGCGTTTGCGCACCCCGTTCGAGACGGAAGCTGACGCCCCGATCAGAGGAGCGCGTCCACCTTCGCTGCACAGATAAAGTCGTTCTCCGACAAGCCGCCGATGGCGTGCGTGTTGAACTTCATCCGGCAGTAGCCGTAGCCGATCTCGAGATCGGGGTGATGATCTTCGGTGTTCGCGATGTGGGCAACGGCGTTCACGAAACTCATCGTGTGATAGAAGTTCTTGAACTTCCACTCGCGGCGAATGCTTTTCGCGTCGTCCGCGAGTTGCCACGCCGCGTTCAGTTGCTTCATCAGCGTTTCGGCTTCCTGCTTCGAGAGCGGCGCTACGCCCCCTTCGCAAGGTTGGCAGCGCTTCTGGGTGAGCTCGCTCATGACGCCCTCCGTAGGTAGGTCTTGGCGATGTAATCCTCGATCAAGGCTTGGAACTCTTCGGCGATGCGATCGCCTTTCAAGGTCGGACCTTTCTCGCCGTCGATGTACACGGGCGCGACGGGCCGCTCGCCGGTGCCAGGCAAGCTGATGCCGATATTCGCATGCTTACTCTCGCCCGGGCCGTTCACGACGCATCCCATCACCGCAACGGTCATTTCCTCCACGCCCTCGTACTGCTTGCGCCACTGCGGCATCTGATGACGGATGTGCGATTGGATTTTCTGCGCGAGCTCTTGGAAGTAAGTCGACGTCGTGCGGCCGCAGCCCGGACAGGCGATCACCATCGGCATGAACGAGCGCAGTCCCATCGTTTGCAGAATCTCCTGCGCGACGATCACTTCCTGCGTGCGATCGCCGTTCGGTTCAGGCGTGAGCGATACACGGATCGTATCGCCAATACCGTCCTGAAGGAGCACAGCCATGCCGGCCGTGGAGGCGACGATGCCCTTCGATCCCATGCCCGCTTCGGTCAGTCCGAGGTGGAGCGCGTAGTCGCAGCGCGCGGCGAGATTGCGGTAGACGCCGATCAAGTCCTGCACGCCGCTCACCTTGCACGAGATCACGATGCGATCGTGCGGCAGGCCAAGCTCTTCGGCTTTCGAAGCAGAATCGAGCGCCGAGACCACGAGCGCTTCGCGCATCACATCGTTCGCGTCGAGCGGCTGCTCGCGACGCGAGTTCTCGTCCATCATTCGCGTGAGCAGATCCTGATCGAGGCTGCCCCAGTTGACGCCGATCCGCACCGGCTTCTCGTTGCGGCAGGCGACTTCGATCATCTCGGCGAACTGCGGATCGCGCTTGCTGCCGCGCCCGACATTGCCCGGATTGATTCGGTACTTCGCGAGCGCTTCAGCGCACGCGGGGAAGGCTTTCAGCAGGCGATGGCCGTTGAAATGGAAGTCGCCGACGAGTGGCACGTAAACGCCTTGCTGCGCCAGGCGATCGCGGATGTAAGGAACTGCGGCCGCGGCTTCTTCGGTGTTCACCGTAACCCGGACGAGCTCGGATCCGGCACGCGCGAGCGCATGCACTTGCGCGACCGTCGATTCGACGTCGGCGGTATCGGTGTTCGTCATCGATTGGACGACGATGGGCGCAGTGCCGCCTACGGTGACGGAACCAATGCGGACAGGTGTGGAGCGACGTCTGTTCAGAAGCATAGACGCGCATTGTACCGTTCTGGGGGTACTGCGGGGGTGGGGCGGGCCTAACGTCAGGACTTGTTTCAGGACCGGCCGTGAATACATCCATGTAGGCCTGCAACGAAAACGTCCTGTTTTCGATGCTCCTGAAACAAGTCCTGACGTCAGGCCCTCCGCGCCACCGGTTGAGCTTTGTGGGTGCAGAGAAGAAAAGAAGCTAGATGAGACACCGCCGTGCCGCCGCGAGCTTATTCTTCGCCGCGGGAAGCTTCCCGTAGACTTCACCCCAACCCTCCTCGTTCTGCGGGGCGTGGTGTTGTCGCTCGTCACTCGTCGCAGGAGGGAGTCGGGTGTTTGTGCCACAGCAAGCCGCAGTATCCAGCCGCATCGCCCTCGGCTACCATACGGCACCCATCGCAAGACACGGCCGGAGAGAGTGCGATTCCGCACCGCCGAAGGCGCAACCGCCCGGAAACGCTCAGGCAAAAGAACGGCGCGTCTGTGCGACGACGTTTGAAACGTCCTCGCTCGAAGGGCTCTGGAGAGTAGTGCAGCGAGCAATCGCTGCACTCACCGAAGGGGAGAGGTGCGCGTGCTCGCACCCGATCTCTCAGGTCACAGGACAGAGGGGCGACGGTCGCGCGAGCGATCCGCCGCATATCTGTCACGTGTCACACCACGCCGGAGCAAGCTCGATGGGTCTCAAGACACCCCTATATGACACGCACGTCGCTGCCGGTGCTCGCATGGTCGACTTCGGCGGTTGGGACATGCCGGTCCACTACGGTTCCCAGATCGAAGAGCACCACGCTGTGCGCTGCGATGCCGGCATGTTCGATGTGTCGCACATGCTCGCAACGGACATCGTCGGTCCACGCGCGCGCGAATTCTTGCGTCATGTACTCGCGAACGACGTTGCGAAACTCAAGGCGCCCGGAAAGGCCCTCTATAGCTGCATGCTCGATGAGCAGGGCGGTGTTCTCGACGATCTCATCGTGTACTTCATGGACGATGCGTGGTTTCGCGTCGTCGTCAATGCGGGCACGCGCGAAAAAGACATCGCTTGGCTGAAGCGCCACGCATCCGCTTTCCAAGTCGAAGTCCGCCCGCGGACGGATCTCGCGATGATCGCCGTACAAGGCCCGAATGCGCGCGAGAAAGTCGCGAAGGTGCTGGGAGATAAGATCGCGGGTGCACTCGAGCTCGAGCCATTTTTCGGGCGCGAGTTTGGGCCGTATTTCATCTCACGCACCGGGTACACGGGCGAAGATGGCTGGGAAGTGGCGCTCCCGGCGGACGAAGGTCCGGAGATGTGGCAGCGTTTGAAAGCCGCTGGCGTCGCACAGTGCGGACTCGGCGCACGCGACACGCTCCGTCTCGAAGCGGGGATGAATCTATACGGCAACGACATGAACGAGTCCGTGTCACCGCTCGAATCCGGACTCACGTGGACAGTTGCATTCGCTCCTGTCGAGCGCGATTTCATCGGGCGCAGTGCGCTCGAGGCGCAGCGTGCGCGCGGCATCTCGCGCAAGCTCGTCGGCCTCGTCCTCGAAGAGCGCGGCGTGTTGCGCGGTCATCAGAAGGTCATCGTGCCGGACCTTGGCGAAGGCGAAATCACGAGCGGCACGTTCTCTCCGACGCTCGAGCGCTCGATCGGCCTCGCGCGCGTTCCTTCCGCGACGAAGGATCAAGTTCAAGTCGACATTCGCGGCAAGCTCTTGCCCGCGCGTGTCGTGAAATACCCGTTCGTGAGGAATGGGAAAGCCCTCATCTAACCGTCATCACCTCATCGCAGGAACGCCTATGTCTTCTATTCCCACGAATCTCAAATACCTCGAATCCCACGAATGGGCTCGCGCGGAAGCCGACGGCAGCGTGACGGTCGGCATCTCGGATCATGCGCAAGAAGCACTCGGCGATCTCGTGTACGTCGAAGTCCCCGAAGTGGGTCGTTCTTTGGACAAAGGCGCGGCGGCCGCTGTCGTCGAATCCGTGAAAGCGGCGTCCGATGTCTATAGTCCCGTCTCGGGCGAGGTCATCGCGGCGAACGATGCCCTCAAGGGATCGCCAGAGCTCGTGAACCAAGATCCGTACGGAGAAGGCTGGCTCTTCAAGCTCAAGCCGTCCAATCCAGGTGAGCTGGACCAGCTACTGGATGCGGCCGCATACACGAAGGTCGCCGAGGAAGGCTGACGTTCTAAGCCGCGATATATCACCCTTGTCACTCACATCACTCGCAGCGCTCTAGCCCATGCCCTTCATTCCTCATACCGAATCCGATGTTCGCGAGATGCTTGCTGCGATCGGCGCACCGAACATCGATGCGTTGTTCGACGAGATTCCCGCATCGCTTCGCACTCGAGAGCTGACGGGCGTTCCTGAAGCGCTGAATGAGATGGAGGTGACGAGGCTCATGCACGCGCGCGCGCAGCGCGACGGCACGCCGCTCAACTTCATCGGAGCAGGTGCGTACGATCATCACATTCCCGCGGCGGTTTGGGCGATCGTGACGCGCGGCGAGTTCTACAGCGCCTATACGCCGTACCAGGCGGAGGCGAGCCAAGGCACGCTGCAGCTCCTGTACGAGTATCAAACGATGATGACGCGCCTCACTGGCATGCAGGTGTCGAACGCGTCGCTCTACGACGGTGCGTCCGCGCTCGCGGAAGCGGCGCTCATGGCCGTGCGCGCGCATCGCCGATCGAAATCAGCTCGCATCCTCGTGCCTGCAACGGTAAACCCGACCTACCGCGCCGTGGCGAATGCGATCACAGAAGGGCAGAACCTGAAGCTCGATGTGCTTCCTTACGATACGACGCTCGGGACGTTCTCTCCTGCAACCCTCGATGACTACAAGGGACAGGACATCACGGCCGTCGTCATTCAACAGCCGAACTTCTTCGGTCAGTTCGAGGACGTCGATGCCATTACTGATTGGGCGCATGCGAATAACGCGCTCGTCATCGCGGTCGTGAATCCGACGTCGCTCGCGATTCTGAAGCCGCCGGGCGAATGGGGAAGCAAAGGCGTAGACATCGTCGTCGGCGATGGGCAACCGCTCGGCGTGCCGTTGTCTTCCGGCGGGCCGTACTTCGGTTTCATGACGACCCGTATGGAGCATGTGCGCCAGATGCCGGGACGAATCATCGGTCGCACGGTCGATCTAGATGGCAAGCCCGGGTTTACGCTGACGCTGCAAGCTCGCGAGCAGCACATCCGACGCAGCAAAGCGACCTCCAACATTTGCACGAATCAGGGACTTCTGGTCGCGGCCGCGACGATCTACATGTCGATCATGGGCTCGCAAGGGCTCGAACGGGTCGCGGCCGCAAGTCAGGCGCAGACGCGTCTGCTCATCGAGGCGCTCTCTCGGATTCCGGGCATCAAGCTGGCGTTCGACGGGCCGCGCTTTCATGAAGCCGTCGTGCGCTTCGAGAGACCGGTTGGTCCGATTCTGGAAGGACTCGCTCGGCGCGGCATCATCGGCGGCTTGGATCTGGCGCATTACTATCCGGAGCTCGGTCACGCGCTTCTCGTATGTGCGACCGAAACGCGGACGCGAGAGGATGTCGATGAGTATGCGAGCGCGCTCGCGCAAGTCATGGAGGCGACGTCAGTCACGTAACGGAAAGTGTCGACCGCACACGTTCACGACGCTCGTACTCACACCGATATCACTGCCATGGCTACGCACGAACCCTTGATCTTCACTCACTCGCGTCCCGGTCGCACCGCCACCGGCCAGTATCCCCAAGAGACGAAGGCCGAGGTGCCCGAGCATCTCAGGCGTAAATCGTCGCCCGGATTGCCTGAGGTGTCGGAGCTCCAGGCGGTGCGTCACTTCACGCGTCTGTCGCAGCTCAACTTCTCGATCGACACGCATTTCTACCCGCTCGGCTCGTGCACGATGAAGTACAACCCGCGAGCCTGTAATTCGCTCGCGATGCTGCCGGGTTTTCTCGGGCGCCATCCGCTCGCGCCGGAGAGCGCGAGCCAAGGCTTTCTTGCCTGCATGTTCGAACTGCAGGAGATGTTGAAGGAAGTGACTGGCATGAAGGGCGTGTCTCTGACGCCGATGGCAGGCGCCCAAGGCGAATTCGCCGGCGTAGCGATGATCCGCGCCTACCATCGGGCTCGCGGCGACTTCGAGCGCAACGAGATCATCGTGCCCGATGCAGCGCACGGGACGAATCCGGCGACGGCGACGATGTGCGGCTGTGCGGTGATCGAGATCTCGACGCTCGACAACGGAGACATCGACCTCGAAGCGCTCGAGAAGGCGCTCGGCCCGAAGACCGCGGGCATCATGCTCACGAACCCCTCGACCTTGGGCGTGTTCGAGCGACGCATCGAAGAAGTCGCGAAGCGTGTCCATGCGGTCGGTGGGCTTCTCTATTACGACGGCGCGAACTTGAACGCCATCCTCGGCAAAGTGCGTCCGGGCGACATGGGCTTCGACGTGATCCACATGAACCTGCACAAGACCTTTTCGACGCCGCATGGCGGCGGCGGTCCGGGGTCGGGTGCGGTGGGCGTTGGGCAACGCTTGTTGCCATTCCTGCCGATTCCGGTCGCCGGCAAAGACGGCGATCGCTATCGATGGCTCGACGAGCGCGACATCCCACAAACGATCGGACGGTTGTCCGCGTTCATGGGCAATGCCGGCGTGTTGCTGCGTGCCTATGTCTACATGCGCATGCTGGGTCGCACCGGCATGCAACGGGTTGCGGAATATTCCGCGCTCAATGCGAACTATCTCTTGGCGCGGCTGCGTGCCGAAGGGTTCGACGCGGCCTATCCGGACCGGCGCGCGAGCCATGAATTCATCGTCACGCTCAAGCGCCAGGCAAGAGAATTGGGCGTGAATGCGATGGACTTCGCAAAACGATTACTCGATTTCGGGTTTCATGCGCCTACGACTTATTTCCCGCTGCTCGTCCCGGAGTGTCTGCTGATCGAGCCGACGGAAACCGAGGCGAAGGAAGATCTCGATGGTTTCGTCGCCGCGCTGGTCGCCATTCTGCGGGAAGCGGAGCAAGATGCGGCAAAGGTCAAAGGCGCGCCGTACACATTGCCCGTTCGCCGGCTCGATGATGTGCGGGCCGCGAAGCAATTGGATCTTGCGTATGTCGAAGAGCGAGGACAGAGCCAGTAGGGGCGGGCGATGACCGATGCCGAGCAGAATATGAAGGCCCCGGTCATCGAGCACGCGAAGCCGAGCGGTATTCGTCGGCTGATTCGAGCGTCCGCACATTCGTTCAAGGGGCTTCGTAGCGCATTCGAGTCGGAGGCCGCGTTTCGCCAGGAACTTGCGCTTGCCATCGTCCTGATTCCGCTCGGGCTCTGGCTGGGCGAGACGCGCGTCGAGAAAGTCCTGCTCGTCGGGTCCGTGCTGCTCGTCTTGGTCGTCGAGTTGCTGAATACGGCCGTCGAGTCGGTCGTCGATCGTATCGGTATCGAGCATCATGTCTTATCCGGCCGAGCGAAAGATGTAGGATCGGCGGCAGTTCTCGTTGCGCTCGTTCTCTTGGTCACGGTGTGGGCCTTGCTCTTGTTCCCCTGAGCGGAACTTGCGGGGCGCTGGCAAACTCCTAGCTGAAACGCCCTCTCATCTCATTTTCGGTCCCTGCTATGCATAGAGCTCTCCTCGTAGTCGCTGCGCTTCTTGCTCTGCCTGCGATTGCAGCCGAACAAGTCTCCGCACCCGTCGTGTCGGTGCCGGAGGTCGAGGACTCGCGCTGGACGCGAACGATCGAACGCGTCGCAAGCGGTGTCGTCACGATCCAGGTCGATCTGACGCGTGCGTTCGACACCGAGTGGAATACGTCGAGCCAGGCGACTGGATTCGTCGTCGATGCAAAGCGCGGGCTCATACTCACGAATCGCCATGTCGTGACCCCAGGTCCGGTCACAGCCCAAGCAGTGTTCTTGAATCGGGAGGAAGTGAAGCTCTATCCCGTGTATCGCGATCCGATTCACGACTTCGGCTTCTATCGATACGATCCATCCAAGCTGCGCTTCATCGAGCCGACCGAGCTCAAACTTCATCCGAGCGGCGCACAGGTCGGCCGCGAGATCCGCGTGATTGGCAACGACGCCGGCGAGCAGCTCTCGATCCTTGCCGGCACGCTCGCACGCTTGGATCGCGCGGCGCCCAATTACGGCCTCGGCAAGTACAACGACTTCAACACCTTCTACTACCAAGCAGCCTCGAGCACCTCGGGCGGTTCCTCGGGTTCGCCCGTCATCGACATCGAGGGGCGCGTGCTCGCATTGAACGCGGGCGGCAGCACATCGGCCGCATCGAGCTTCTATCTGCCCCTCGGACGTGTGGAGCGTGCGCTGCGCTTGATCCAAGAGGGCAAGCCCGTCACGCGAGGCACACTGCAGACGGTGTTCTCGCACACGCCATACGACGAGGTGCGCAGGCTCGGCTTGAAGGACGAGACCGAATCAGAAGTGCGGCGTAAGTTCCCGCGGAGCACCGGCATGCTCGTCGTGTCGGAAGTTCAACGCGGCTCGCCTGCCGAGAAGATCATCGAGCCCGGCGACATTCTCGTGCGCATCAATGGCGAGCTCGCCGTCGACTTCGACACATTGGCGAAGGTGTTCGACGAAGGCGTCGGCCAGACCGTCGAGCTCACGGTGGAGCGCGGCGGTCAGGTGCTCGACCGCAAGCTGACGATCGATGATCTCTACGCGATCACGCCCGACGCGTACTTGCAATTCGGCGATTCCGTCGTGCACGACCTGTCTTGGCAGCAAGCCCGTCACATCAACGTGCCGATCAAAGGCGTGTACGTTGCAAATCCCGGCTACGTACTCGGCGCTGCGGCCGTTCCGCGCGGCGCGGTGATCACCGAGGTCGACGGCAAGCCGATTGCCTCCCTCGACGATTTCGAGCGTGTCATGCGTGCGACGAAGGATGGCGAGCGTGCAACGGTTCGTTATTTCACGATCGACGATCCGAAGACCGCGCAGTGGCGCGTGATCCGTATGGATCGACGCTGGTATCCGGCGTCGACGTGCCGTCGCGACGACAAGCTGGGCGCGTGGCCCTGCACGGCATGGACGGAGGACGGCGTCGCGGCGCCGCCGGAGCCTGCCACGACGACATTTGCAAAGACGAACGATCCGATCGTCACGCGCTTGGCGCCATCGCTCGTGCTCGTGAATTTCGATATGCCGTACTCGGTGTCCGGCATCACCGAACGCAACTACTACGGCACAGGGCTCATCGTCGATGCAGAGCGAGGTCTGGTTGCTGTCGATCGCAACACCGTTCCCGCGCCGCTCGGCGACGTGCGCTTGACGTTCGCCGGCACGATCGAAGTGCCCGGGCGCGTCGAGTACATCCATCCCTTGCACAACCTGGCGATGATTTCTTATGACCCGAAGCTGATCGGTGCGACGCCCGCGCGCTCGGCGACCTTCAAGCCGATCGAGCTGCATTCGGGCGAGGGCGTGTGGGTGGTGGGCCTGCGAGCCGACGGCAAGGTTCAATCGCGACAAGCCACGGTCGCATCCGTCGATCCCGTGCAATATCCGTTGTCGCGCACGCTCCAGTTCCGCGAATCGAATCTCGAAACCGTGAGCTTGGTCACCGGACCGAGCGATTTCGACGGCGTCATCGTGAACAAGAGCGGCGAAGTGATGGCAACGTGGGCGAGCTTCGCGTTCGAGGCGGGACGCGAGATCGCGCAAGAGAATCGCGGCATCCCCGCAGAGCTGATCGTCGAAATGTTGAACGTCGTCCGCGACGAACGACCCTTGCGCTCGCTCGAGGCCGAGTTGCTGCCGGTTCCGCTCTCCGCGGCGAGCAAGCTCGGGCTCTCGCAAACGTGGATCAAGCGGATCACGGAGCACAGTCCTGACCGTCGCCAGGTATTGAGTGTCGCGAGACTCGTCGGCGGATCGCCGGCCGACGGCATTCTGCGTTCGGGCGATCTGATCCTCGACATCGAGGGCGAGATCGTCAACCGCTTCCGTGAGGTGGAGCGCGCGGTCCAAAAGCCGAACGTACGCGTCGTCGTGTTGCGTAACGGCGCTGAGCAGACGATCGAAGTGCCCACGGTCGCGCTCGAAGGCACGGAGCTCGATCGCGTCGTGATGTGGGCGGGGGCGGTCCTACAGAAGCCGCATCGAGCGCTCTCGGCTCAGCGCGGCATCGAGCCTGAAGGCGTCTTCGTTGCTTACTTCTCCTACGGTTCGCCTGCGACACGCTATCAGCTGTGGGCAGGGCGTCGGATCGTGGAAGTCGACGGCCAGCCGACGCCCGATCTCGACGCGTTCATTCGCGCCGTCTCCGGACGCGAGGACAACAGCTCGGTACGCTTACGCACGTTGACCTGGAATGGCTCGGTCGAAGTCATCACGCTCAAGCTCGATAATCAACATTGGCCCATGTACGAGCTCAGGCTGACGGAGGAGGGCTGGAAGCGCTTCGGCCCGGGTGCGTCGAAGGAATCGAGTCCGCAGGTGAGCAGCTTGGCTGGAGGCGGCTGACGCGGACAGACGCGCTCAGTGTTTGCCGCACGCAACACTGCGGGAACGTGTGCGCCGCGTGCGTCTGATGCGCCTGCTATGATTGGTGGATGGCTATCGGGCGGGTCTTGCAGCAACAAATCTTGGATGCGGTCGAGGCGCTGCGCGCAGGCGATGTCGTCGCGTTCCCGACCGAAACCGTCTATGGACTCGGTGCGAACGCGAACAATCCCGAAGCCGTTCGTAAAATCTTCCAGCTGAAGGGACGCCCGTCCACGCACCCTGTCATCGTGCATATCGATCATCCGCGTTATCTACAGCGCTGGGTGCGCGAGATGCCGGAAGAAGGAAAGAAGCTCGCCGACGCCTTTTGGCCGGGTCCGCTCACGCTCGTCGCGAAGCGCGCGCCCGCCGTAAACGATGTCATCACAGGCGGGCAGGACACGGTCGCGATTCGCGTGCCCAATCATCCGATCGCGCAGCAGCTTCTCAACGCGTTCGGCGGCGGGATTGCCGCGCCATCCGCAAACCGCTATGGCCGCGTCAGCCCGACGCGAGCGGAGCATGTGCGCGACGAATTCGACGACGAAGTAAAGATCATCCTCGACGGCGGCGACTGCAAGGTCGGCCTCGAGTCGACGATCGTTTCGTGTGTTGACGATGTGCCGCGCGTATTGCGGCCGGGAAGCATCAGCCTGTCTCAGCTGCGCGCCGTGTGTCCATCGATCCAGGTGGGCCCGATTCCGGGTGCACCGCGCGTGCCGGGCACGACGGCACGTCACTACTCGCCCGCCACGCCGGTGAACGTCGTCCCGAGTCGCCGTCTCGAACAAGTGATGAACGAGTTCACGACGAAGGGTGAGAAGGTGGCCGTCCTCGCGCAGCGTCCTCCCGCGACCGCGAATCCATACATGACGTGGGTCAACGCGGGCATTCGCCCGGACCACTACTCGCGCCAGCTGTACACGAATCTCCGCACGCTCGATAAAGCCGGCGCGAAGATCGTCCTCGTGGAAGAAGTGCCAGAAGGCGAGAAGTGGGACGCCGCGCGCGATCGTCTACGACGCGCCGCTTCCGCCGAGAACATCGTGACCTACGATCAAGACATCGCGGCGTGGGTCGCGGATTTCGGGGAAGAAAACGGAACGTGACGGCCTCCGCGATAAGGCCTCCGCCAGAGGGCCTCCGGCAAGAAGGCCTTCGCTGTGGCTCCTATTCGGCTTGCACCGTGCGCTCTCGCGCCCACTCCCGAAGCTCCGCGATCTTCTCAGCCATGACGATCGACAGCGGCCGTGTTGCCTGGATCTCTTGCAGGACGTGAGCAGCGGTCGGTTGTTCGTTTTGCGCGTGAGCCGCGAAGACGGCGGAGACGATCGCTTGTTCGATCTCGGCGCCTGAGAAGCCTTCGCAGGCGGACGCGAGGTGAGCTGCCTCAGCGTCCGTGAGCTTCAAGTCGCGCTTGTTCGCGTGGATCTTCACGATGTCGTTCCGGATCGCTTGGGTGGGGAGATCGACGAAGAAGATCTCATCGAGGCGGCCCTTGCGGATGAGCTCCGGCGGCAGCGCAGCGATGTCGTTTGCCGTCGCGACGACGAATACTTTCGTTTTCTTCTCGGCGAGCCAGGTAAGGAACGTGCCGAGCAAGCGGCGCGAAATGCCGCTGTCGCCATCGCTCGTCGCGACACCTTTCTCGATTTCGTCGACCCAAAGCACGCACGGCGCGAGCACATCGGCCGTCGCGAGCGACTCGCGAAGGTTGCGCTCCGATTCGCCGATGTACTTGTTGTGGATGGCTGCAAAATCGAGCCGCAACAGCGGCACGCCATAAATGCCCGCCGCGGCTTTCGCGGCGACGCTCTTACCGCACCCCTGCACGCCGAGCAGGAGAACGCCCTTGGGAGCCTCCAACTTTGGTGCCGAGCCATCGAAGGCGGGTTTGCGCTGACGCAGCCACGTCTTCAGACGCGCCATGCCGCCGAGGTCAGCGAACTGCGCCGTGTCGTACTCGTACGCGAGCACGCCGCTTCGATTCAAGAGCTCGTACTTCGCCTGCATCACGCCCGGCAGATCGCTCGGCAGTAGCGCGCCGTCGTCGAAGATCGCCTTGCGGGCCAATCTCTCGGTATCGCCGATGGAGAGGCCCGCGAGGTTCTCGACGAGGAGCTCGAGCGATTTGCGGTCCGTGCGCACTCGACCGCCGTTCGCTTTCGCCCATTCGCTCGCGACCTTTTCCACGATGAGGTGCCGCTCGTTGCGGTTAGGAAAGGCGAGCTTGAAGCGCGCAGAGAGGTGCTCGAGCTCGCGCGGTAAGCCGATTTCGTGGCTGATCAGCACGAGTGTGCGCGGCGTGCGTCCGTGCGTCTGGCAGATGTCCTTCAGCAAGCGCACGTTGATCGGATCGTTGATGAATGGGTGGAAGTCGAGCAAGACGTACAGCCCGGCCTTGTCCGAAGCGCGAATCGATTTCAGCACTTCCGCCGGATCCGCGTTGTGCCGCTGCGCGCCGCCCAGATCCACATCGATCCGTCGGAGCCCATCTGTGACGGTCCACTGAAACACTGGCGTGTGCTCTTTCGGCCGGAGATCGCGAGCGAGTGTCAGCAACAACTCGAGCGCACGCGGCTCATCGCGCGTCTCGATGACGATCAGCGGAATGCGACTTCTCAACAGGGCGGACAGGTCGCGCTGCGAGTCGGCGGAGGTAGGCATCGCTTGAAAATCCTTGCGCTTGTCGGCGCTAGTCTACAGCTCGACCGAACGTTCGCGTGCTCGCGTCGGGCGTGGCGCTGTTGCGAACTGTGAAGCGCCGCACGCGCTCGCCGGAGCGGCGCGCAAGAAAGTGCGACGCGGTTCTTGCATCGCTGCGCATTTTTGTTACATTGCGCGCCGACCTGTGTAAGAGAGCACCCAGAGTCATCGCGAAAGCTGCAGGTGCCGCTCGACCAGAACTTGTGAGAGTTGGATCGAACTTCGATTGGCTCTTGTTGGTTGGTTAAGTGTCCGCAGCTTTTTCGATGAGGTGCCCAACAGGTGTTGCCCCGCGCAGCGAAGCATTCCTTAGCAGTCTCTCCCGCCCAAGCCTTCGATTCCACGACGCTCACGGAAGCTGAAATCCGCGGGCTTGTCGCGCGTTTCGGCTCGCCGCTTCTCGTGCTCGACTGCGATCAAGTTCGCCGTCAGTACCACGCGTTGAAAGCGGCGCTACCCGGCGTCGATCTTCACTACGCCTTGAAGCCTCTCCCGCATGCCGCGGTCGTCGCATGCCTGCGCGATGAGGGCGCTTACTTCGATCTCGCGACGACGGGAGAGGTGGAGCTCGTCAAGGCGCAGGGCGTCGCTCCTGAGCGCTGCATCCACACGCATCCGATCAAGCGCGACAGCGACATTCGCGATGCGCTCCGGTTCGGTGTGACGACGTTCGTTGCCGACAATGCGGACGAGATCAAGAAGTTCGTGCGCTATCGCAAGCGCGCCGAGCTCCTGCTGCGCGTGTCGTTTCGCAGCCCGAGCGCTGTCGTGGACCTGTCGAAGAAGTTCGGCTGCGAGCCCGGCGCCGTCTTGGGCCTCATCGAGCTCGCGCGTCGGCTCGGCATTCGCGTACGCGGTCTGTCTTTCCACGTCGGCTCGCAGGCGACCGATCCTGCGAAGTACGTCGAGGCGATTCGTGCGTGCACGAATCTCATTGGCGAAGCCCTGCTCGCCGGTTTGCCGGCGCTCGAGATTCTCGATATCGGCGGCGGTTTTCCCGTGCCGTACGGCGAGGACGTCATGCCGATCGATACGTTCTGCGCACCGATTCGCGACGCGCTCGCGAAGCTGCCGACGCACGTGCGCGTCATCGCTGAGCCCGGCCGCTTCATTTCGGCGCCTGCGGCGATTGCGGTGTCGAGCGTGATGGGCCGTGCGAAACGCGACGGACGGTGGTGGTACTACCTCGACGACGGCCTGTACGGCTCGTACAGCGGTCAGCTCTTCGATCACGCAAAGTATCCGGTTACGTCGCTGCGTCAGGATGGCGAGCTGCAGCCGAGCGTGCTGGCCGGTCCGACGTGCGACTCGATCGACGTGATCGACGACTCGATTCTCCTGCCGGAGCTCGAGGTCGGCGATCTGCTCGTCGGGCGCATGATGGGTGCGTACACCTGGGCGAGTGCGACGGATTTCAACTTCTTCAAGCGCGCCAAGGTCGTCGTCATGAACGAACGCGAAGATGCGCGGCGCGTGGTCCGCTTGCATCGCAAGTCGGCGGGGCGAAGCAGCGCCGCGTAGCACGCGGCGCCGGCGATTCGTCGCGCGTCACCCACCCCATGCGCATCCATGTGACAGATTACGTCGCGGGTGCGCGCACGGCGCGCGGCATCGCTGTCGTGATCGACGTCTTCCGCGCATTCTCCTTGGCGGCGCATGCGACCGCACGCGGTGCGTCACACATCGTTCCCGTCGCGGACATCGACGCCGCTCGCGCGCTCAAGCGCGATCATCCGGACTGGCTCCTCGTGGGCGAACGCCACGCGCGGCGATTACCCGGATTCGACTGCGGGAACTCACCCACTGAATTGGAATCGCTGGAGGTTGCCGGTCGAACGCTCATTCATACGACACATGCGGGCACCCAAGGACTGACGAACGCGACTGCGGCGAGCCAGGTGCTGACCGGCGCGCTCGTCAACGCAGGCGCGATCGTGCGTTACGTGCGCGCAAGTGGCGCGGAAGAGGTGACGCTGGTGCGGATGGGGCACGAAGCGCGCGAGCGCTGCGACGAGGATGATCTCTGCGCGCAACTGTTGCTTGCGAGGTTGCGTGACGAACCGTTCGATACCACGACGATTCGCGAGCGCCTGCGCAGCGCGGAGAGCGCGAAGAAATTCTTCGACCCTGCGTGCGATTGGGCGCCCGAGCGCGACTTCGAGCTGTGCACGCAAACCGACCGATTCGACTTCGTGCTCGAGCTCGACCGGAGTGCGTCGCTGCCGAGCCTGCGTCGTATTGACGTCCGTTAGGGCGCCGGGCATGTTCGCCACTCCAAACCGTTAGCCAGGCTATCTCATGAGCTCGCCTATTCTGCGTGCGATTGTGCTGCTCACGCTCTCCAACGTGTTCATGACCTTTGCTTGGTACGCGCATCTCAAGCACATGAACCAGAAACCCTGGCTCGTTGCGGCATTCGCGAGTTGGGGGATCGCACTGTTCGAGTATCTGCTGCAGGTTCCCGCCAATCGTATCGGCTACACGGCGATGACGTTGCCGCAACTCAAGATCCTGCAGGAAGTCATTACGCTGACAGTGTTCGTTCCATTCGTCCTGCTTTACATGCGCCAACCGCTCAAGCTCGATTATCTCTGGGCCGCGCTCTGTATGCTCGGCGCGGTGTACTTCATCTTCCGGCGCTAGACGAATGACGACACTCATTCACCGAATGGTCGAAGCGTGTCGGGCGGGGACGGAGCCGTCCGTCATCGCACGTCTCGGATCTGGTTGGGCCCTGATGGCGCCACGACAAGTGCTGCAAGGATATTGTCTGCTGCTACCCGACCCCGTTGTGCCGCACTTGAACGCGCTCGAGGCAGGAGATCGAGATCGCTTCTTGAGCGATTTGGGTCGTCTGGGCGATGCCGTGCTGAAGGCGACCAATGCGGTTCGCATCAACTACGCGATCTTCGGCAACCTCGAGCCGGCACTGCATGCGCATGTGCATCCCCGCTATGCGGATGAGCGCGAGGATCTACGAACGAACAATCCGTGGGCCTATGACTGGTCGCGCGCTCCCGTGTTCGATGAGCAGGTTCACGGCGCGCTGCGCGCCCGGATTGCAACCTTTCTAGCGTAGCGGAACGTCTGAGGAGTGTCCGGTCGGCTGCCGGCACGCTTCTGAGTCCATGCGTGTTTACAGCGAGCGGCCCGCATGTAAACTCCGATTAGATATCGGGCAGAGAAGGGAATAAGAGAGTCGCTCGAAATGCGCGCGAAATCGAGCCTGGCCAGTTATGTCACAGAGCACCTGGCGTTCCTGGGTCGCATCTCCAATCGTGCGATTTTCGGGGGCATCGGTATCTTCCTCGATGAGCGGTTGCTCGGAATCGTGCTCGACGAACGGCTGTACTTGCACACGGACAAGAGCAATCTCGACGATTACCTATCCCGCGGGATGGAGCAGTTCAAGCCCTATCCGAACGCATTCGATCTGACGACCGATCATCATCGCGTGCCGCAGGAGATCATCGACGATCCCTCCCAACTGAAAGAGTGGGGCCGTCGTTCGCTCGTGTCCGCAATCGAAGCGGCGAAGGCGAAACAACTCGCAGGCATCGAGCGCGCGCGCAGCGAAAAGCGCAAGAAAAAAGAGGCCGCGCAAAAAGTAGCCCAAAAGGCGAGTCCGCAACCCAGGCTCCACAAGAAGAAGCGCTGATCGCGCAGCGGTCTTCCTGACTAAAGATTATGTCTTACGCCGTGGGGCGAATGGCGGCCGAGCTCAGCCTTCTCGCGGGAGCAGTCCGCTCGTAAGCGAAGCGAGCGCCGCGAGCGAACGGACCGGCGCCGAGCAGGTCGTGCCGCGACACACATAGCCGACGGTGCCGTCTTGCGTTCGCTTGTTGCCGATGGCCTCTGGCAAGTCCGTAATGTCATCTGGAATCGCGAAGACGAGCCGCATCGGCGCGTAGATCTTGTCGAGCTCCGCTTTCCAGCTTGCCGCTTCGGTCGCCGGGCCGCGCAGAATCACGATCTGCGGCGCATCCAGGTGCTCTTCGAGCGCGACGAGCATGGACGTGTGCGCATGCGGGAATTGGCTCAGCGGCTGCCAGCTTGCGCGAAGCGTTCTCGCGGCCGCATCCAAGTAACGCGTTTCGCCGAGAAGAAGGCCCAAGCGGGTGAGTGCTTGGGCCGCGACCGCGTTGCCCGACGGCAATGCCTCGTCCGCGAACGCTTTCGGGCGCGTGAACAGTTGCTCGTGATCGTTCGCTGTGAAATAGAACCCGCCGCCATCAGCATCTTCGAACTGCTCGAGCAGCGTGTCGGCAATGGAAATTGCCAACGTGAGATCTCGAGTTCGCCACGTTGTTTGTAGTGCTTCGAGCAGGGCGTCGAGCAGGAACGCGTAGTCATCCAAGTACGCCGCGAAGCGCGCCCGCCCATCCTTGTACGCGGCGAGCAAGCGCCCATCTTGCACGAGGTGCGCTTGGATAAAGTCGATCGCGCGAAAGGCGGCGCGCGAGAAATCGTCACGTTGCAGGCAGCGGCCCGCGACGAGCAGCCCCGAAATCGCAAGCGCGTTCCAAGACGTGAGGACTTTCTCATCGCGTCCCGGATGCACGCGCTTCTCACGCGCGTCATGCAGCTTCGCTCGCGCCGAGCTCAATCGGCCTTCGACGTCCGCGACATCGAGGGAGAGCTCTGTAGCGATATCTTCGCACGAGCGGTGCACATGAAGGTGCCACTGACCTTCAAAGTTCGCCGGTTGATCCAGACCGAAGCGGCGCACGAAGACGTCATACTCCGGTTGCTCCAGCAACGAGCGAAGCTCCGTGGGATCCCACACATAGAATTTGCCCTCGTGTCCCTCGGAGTCGGCATCGAGGCTCGACCAGAAGCCGCCTTCGCCGGATTGCATCTCGCGCATCATCCATTGCGCGGTGTGAATCGCGGTGTCGCTATAAAGGCGCTCACCTGTCGCGATCGCGGCGTTCGCGTAAACGCGCAGGAGCTGTCCATTGTCGTACAGCATCTTCTCGAAGTGCGGGATCATCCAGAACTGATCGACGGAGTAACGCGCGAAGCCGCCCCCGAGATGATCCGCGATACCCCCTTCCGCCATGCGATTGAGGGTAAGCGTCGCCATGTAGAGCGAGTGCAAGTCGGGTGCGTCGCTCGCGGCGGTCGAGCGCCATCGCCGCAGCAGCCAGTCGATGTTCGTGGGATGCGGAAACTTCGGTGCCGGCCCGAAGCCGCCGTGAGTGGGGTCGAACGATTCGGCGAGCCGTTCGCGCGCGAGGGGGACGGGCGCGAGCGTCAGCGGCTCATCGCCCGCCGCTGGCGGCGGCGCAATGTGTCGAAAGGCGTCGTCTAGCGCCGTGCTCTGTCGCGCGATGTCCTCCCGCCGCGATTGGAAGAAGGTGCTGACGCGCTCGAGCAACTCAGCGAAGCCCGGCATGCCGAAACGAGGTTCGTTCGGAAAGTAGGTGCCGCTGAAGAATGGCCGCAGATCGTGAGGCGACAGGAACACCGTGAGGGGCCAGCCGCCCGCTCGTTGGGTCAACAGCTGGTGCGCGAGTTGATAGATCTTGTCGAGATCCGGGCGCTCCTCTCGATCCACCTTGATGTTGATGAAGAGCTCATTCATCACGGCGGCGGTGCGCTCATCCTCGAAGGATTCGTGTGCCATCACATGGCACCAGTGACAGGCCGAGTAGCCGATCGAGAGCAGGATGGGTTTGTCCTCGGCGCGCGCGCGCTCGAGCGCAGCATCGCCCCAGGGATACCACTCGACCGGGTTGTTCGCGTGCTGCAGGAGGTACGGGCTCGTCTCCTGCGCGAGTTGATTGCGGTGGGAACGGTTGTTCGAAGAGGGTTTCATCGCGGATCGAGCTCGGGCGTGATCGCCGCTACTGAACGAGAACCTGCACGCGCAGGGCGCTTTACGTAGAATGCGCCCACTATAACGATGGACGCCTCCTCGAACACTTCGCAGTTGCCGGAACTTCGCCTCAAGCGCGGCGAAGACCGCCGTATTTCCGCTGGGCATCTGTGGGTGTTTTCAAACGAGGTCGACACGCAGCGCACGCCGCTCTCGGCATTCGAGCCGGGTGACCACGTTCGCATCGTGTCGGATCGGGACAAGTTCCTGGGTTACGCCTACGTCAACCCGCACTCGCTCATCAGCGCGCGCATCCTCACGCGCGACCCGGAGCATCCGCCGAGTAAATCGTTGCTCGTGCACCGCTTACAGGTCGCGCAGTCGCTGCGCAGAGCGCTGTACGACAAGCCCTTCTATCGATGCGTCTTCGGCGAATCGGACGCGCTGCCAGGGCTCGTGCTCGATCGCTTCGGCGATATCGTCGTCGGCCAGATCGCAACCGCGGGCATGGAGGCGATGCGTGCAGAGATCGAGCATGCGGTCGAAAAGGTGTTGTCGCCTTCGGCGCTGATCTGGAAGAACGACAGCGGCGCGCGCGATCTCGAGGGCTTGCCTCACTACACTGAAACGGCGTTCGGCGAAGCGCCGCAGACGGTTACGATCGAGGAGGGCGGCGTCGCCTTTCAGGTGCCCCTGGCGGGCGGACAGAAGACCGGCTGGTTCTTCGATCAGGCAGCGAATCGACTCGCATTGCGCAAGTACGTCGGCGGTGCGCGCGTGCTGGATG
This sequence comes from Lysobacterales bacterium, assembly GCA_044506405.1. Taxonomy (GTDB): domain Bacteria; phylum Pseudomonadota; class Gammaproteobacteria; order Steroidobacterales; family Steroidobacteraceae; genus Steroidobacter. The sequence continues at coordinate 30,518 of JBIQKP010000009.1, forward strand.
TCTTCAGCTATGTCGGCGCGTGGGGCCTCGGCGCGTTGCACGCCGGAGCGACCGAGGTCACTTGCGTCGATTCATCCGCGGCGGCCCTGAGTATGCTCGAGTCGACCGCGGCGGCGAACGGTCTCAAGCCGAATACCGTGCGCGGAGATGCTTTCGATGTGCTCGAGTCGCTGCACTCGGAGCGGCGCAAGTTCGACGTCGTCGTGATCGATCCGCCCGCATTCATCAAGCGCAAGAAGGATGTGCCGAAAGGCGAGGCTGCCTATCGGCGGTTGAATCAGCTTGCGATGCAACTGCTCGAGCGCGACGGCGTGCTCGTCTCATGCTCGTGCTCCTACCATCTGAGCGCCGACTCGCTCGTGAGCGGCATTCAGCGAGCGGCCCGGCACTTGAATCGCTTCGCGCAGATCATCGAGCTCGGAGGTCAGGCGCCGGACCATCCTATCCATCCGGCGATTCCGGAAACGAAGTATCTGAAAGCCGCATTCGTTCGAGTCGTTGCAGAATGAGCGACAGGCGCGTCCTCGCGCGGTTCCTTGCTAACATGCGCGCCGCATGCTGACGTACCCCTCGATCGATCCTGTCATTGTCTCCATCGGCCCGCTTGCCATTCATTGGTACGGGCTCATGTACGTCATTGGCTTCGCGGCAGCGTGGCTGCTCGCGCGCCGGCGCGCGAGTGCACCGGGGTCGACATGGCGTCCGGTCGATGTGGACGACCTCATCTTCTTCGCCGCGATCGGCGTCATCGCCGGCGGGCGCATCGGCTGGTTGATCTTCTACGGTGGCGAGCAAGTCATCGCGAACCCGATCACGATCATCCAGATCTGGAAGGGCGGCATGTCCTTCCACGGGGGCCTACTGGGCGTGATCGCCGCAGTCGCGCTGTTCGCTCGCCGTCGGCAACGACGCATCGCGGACGTGCTCGATTTCTTGGCACCTCTTCCCGGGATCGGGATCCTTGCCGGACGCATCGGCAACTTCATCAACGGTGAGCTGTGGGGCAAACCAACTGACGTCCCATGGGCCTTCGTGCTCGACCCGAGCACCTTGCACCCGACGCAGCGGGATGGCGCGCTGCAGATGTGCGAACGCTTCAGCGTCGATCCGTGCGTCATCCAGGTCCACGCGTCCCAGCTTTATCAAGGGTTGCTCGAGGGGCTCCTCGTCTTCATCATCCTCTGGGTGTTCACGGCGAAGCCGCGCCCGCGATGGGCACCATCGGGGCTGTTCTTGCTCGGGTACGGCGTCTGCCGCTTTTTGATCGAGTTCGTGCGCGTGCCGGACTTGAATCGGGGGTACATCCTGTTCGACTGGGTCACGATGGGACAGATCTTGTCGACCCCAATGATCCTCGCCGGGATTTTGCTGCTCGTCGTGGCTTACCGGCGCAATACGCCCAGTGGTAACTATTCCGCTGCCGTTGAGAAATGAATCAGTACCTTAATTTGTTGCGCCTCATTCGCGAGGAAGGCACGCCGAAGACCGATCGCACGGGCACGGGCACACTCTCGGTGTTCGGACATCAGATGCGGTTCGATCTTTCCAAGGGCTTTCCGCTCGTCACAACGAAGAAGCTGCATCTGCGCTCGATCATTCACGAGTTGCTGTGGTTTCTCCGCGGCGAGACCAACGTCAAGTACCTGCGCGACCACGGCGTTTCCATTTGGGACGAGTGGGCGGATGAGGATGGCGAGCTCGGACCCGTTTACGGTCGTCAGTGGCGCTCATGGCCGGCGCCGGATGGGAAGACAATCGACCAGATCAGCCGCACGGTCGATCTGATCCGCCGCAATCCCGACTCGCGTCGCATCCTCGTGAGCGCCTGGAACGTCGGGGAACTCGAATTGATGGCGCTGACACCATGTCACGCGCTGTTTCAGTTCTGGGTCGCTGAAGGACGCTTGTCATGCCAGCTCTATCAGCGCAGCGCGGACGTGTTCCTCGGTGTGCCGTTCAACATCGCCTCGTATGCGTTGCTGACACACATGTTCGCGCAGCAGTGCGATCTCGAGCCGGGTGAGTTCATCTGGACTGGGGGCGATTGCCACCTCTACTCCAATCATCTAGAGCAGGCGGATGAACAGCTGACCCGTGCACCGTACCCGCTGCCGCGGCTCGAGCTCGCGCGTCGTCCGCCGTCGATCTTCGAGTACGAGTTCGAAGATTTTCGAATCGTCGACTATCAATCGCATCCTCACATCAAGGCGCCCGTCGCTGTTTAGGACTCGTGTTGCACAGCCGGTCGCCGCGTCGGCGATCAGATGAATAGAATCCCTTTACCTCCGTAGACAGTGATCGCACTGCGAAGCTCATGCCCAAAACTAAGAAGCAGACCCGCACAGCGGGTTCGAAAGCCGCGTCCAAAAGCTCGAAGAAAAGTGCAAGAAAGGCTCGTAAGCCTCTGAAAGTGCACACTTCGAAATACGCAACTTCGCCTCTGATCGAGGCGCGTCATTCGCCCATTCACGGTACCGGCGTGTATGCGATCGCTCCGATCAAGAAAGGAACACGCATCGTCGAATATCTAGGCGAGCGCATCTCGCACGATGAGGCTGATAGCCGCTATGAGCGCAAGGGAGATGACGACGGTCACACGTTCCTTTTCATCGCCAGCAATCGCACGGTGATCGACGCGGGCGTCAACGGCAACGATGCACGCTTCATCAACCATAGTTGCGCGCCGAACTGCGAGACCGTCATCGAGAACAGCCGCGTGTACATCGACGCAATTCGGAGCATCAAGCCGGGCGAAGAGCTCGGGTACGACTACCAGCTCACCTGGGAAAGCACGGACGAGCCCGAGGAGCTCGCGCTCTACGCGTGCCGTTGCGGCGCGAAGAAGTGTCGCGGCACGATGCTGGACAAAGAGCCGCTCGATAAGAAGAAGCGGAAGTAGCCGATGCTGGTCTCGATCGTTGTCGCTGCGGCGGAGAACAACGTCATCGGTCGGGGCAACGACCTGCCATGGCGGCTGCCGGACGATTTGAAGCGCTTCAAATCGCTGACGATCGGCAAACCGATCGTCATGGGGCGTAAGACTCATGAATCGATCGGTCGGCCGCTGCCGGAGCGCAAGAACATCGTCATCTCGCGGCAAGTCGGGTTCGTTGCAGAGGGCTGCACGACCGTGAGCTCGCTCGATGCGGCGTTGGCTGCGGCAGGCGATGTGCCGGAGGTGATGGTGATCGGTGGGGCTGAGATCTTCCGTGAGGCGCTCCCGCGCGCGGACCAGCTCTATTTCACGAGGATCCACGCGGACGTTCCGGGGGATACGCACTTTCCGGACATCGTGATGGAGGATTGGACCGAGCTCGAGAGCGATTACCATCCCGCCGATGACCGGCACGCGTTCGCGTTCACCTTCCTCAAGTTGCGCAAGGCGTGCGTCGTTTGATCGAGCTTGCGTTCGCGTCCGCACACTCTTAATGTCGCGCCTCCTGCACGCTCACGGGCTGAACGATGAAACCCCGTTTCAATTGCCTGACTTGTCCCGGGTATTGCTGTAGTCACTCGCGCATCGCGATCAGCGACTACGACATCGCGCGGCTCGCGAAGCACTTCAACCTGAGCTTCGAGGATGCGAAGCGCCGCTTCACGTACCGCTACAAGACAAAGGACGTCGACGAGCAGATCCTTCGCCACCAGCGCGATCACATCTACAAGACGATCTGCCGCTTCTTCGACACGGATGCGCGTCGCTGCACGATCTATGAGGCCCGCCCGAACGTATGCCGCCGGTATCCCTACGGCAACGTCTGCGGCTACTACGACTTTCTCAAGTTCGAGCGCGAGCACCAGGGGGACGAGGAGTTCATTCCGTCCGCCTGATCAGTGCGTCTCAACAAGTACATCAGCGAGACCGGAGTCTGCTCTCGGCGCGAGGCCGATACCTGGATCGAGGCAGGCCGCGTCACGATCAATGGGCAGGTGGCGACGCTCGGGACGAAGGTCGAGGAAGGCGATACGGTCTGCATCGATGGACGCCCGGTCGGCCAACCGACGCAACACGTTTACATCGCGCTGAACAAACCCGTTGGCATTACCTGCACGACCGAGCGCCACGTCGACGGCAATGTCGTCGATTTCATCGGCCATCGCGAACGCATCTTCCCGATCGGCCGGCTCGACAAAGACTCGGAAGGGCTGATCCTGCTGACCAATAATGGCGACATCGTCAACGACATCCTGCGCGAGGAGAACGCGCATGAGAAGGAATACATCGTGACGGTCGATCGGCCAGTGACGTCGCTATTTCTGAGCGGCATGGCGAGCGGCGTGCGGATCCTCGGCACGGTGACCAAGCCGTGCAAGGTGAAGCGGATCGGTGCAGCGACGTTCAAGATCATTTTGACGCAAGGTTTGAATCGGCAGATTCGCCGCATGTGCTCGTTCTTCGGCTACAAGGTCGTGCGACTCCAGCGCATTCGCATCATCAACATCACGCTCGCAGGGCTCGACGTCGGGCGGTGGCGCGAGCTCACGCCACAAGAAGTCCGCAGCCTGCTGCCGCATCGGCAGGATCTCTAAGAGATCGAGGTTGAATGTTGACGGCTAGATAGTCTTCCGTCCGCCCCCTCTGCTGACCGTCACCCGGGTTAGCAGCTACTGGACCGAGTCGCACTAGGACCTTGTGCGGTGGACGCAGCACGCATAGCACAGTAGGCTTTCAGCTTCACCTCTGGCTCCGCCATGGCACCCGTGGACGCCGATTACGACAGCAAAACCCGCATCACGGGACTCGAAGAACGCACCGTCAGCAGCTTTGGTCAAAGCTGCCTGGTCGTGCTGCATGCGCCGGTGCACACGGAGCTCGGGCGCCGCTATTCGCTAGACAAAGATGTCACGACGATCGGCCGCGGACGCGACAACGACATCGTCTTGGTGAGCGACTGCGTCTCGCGTCAGCATGCGCGTATCGAGCGTCGCGGCGAAGCGATGTACATCGTCGATCTGGCCTCGACCAATGGGACCTTCATCAACGAGGAGCGCAAGCCCGTTCGAGAGCGACGCTTGGCGCGAGGCGATCAGCTCCGGATCGGCGATCGGATCTTCAAGCACCTCACAGGTGCGGACATCGAGCTGCAGTACCACGACATCATTTTCCGCATGGCCGTCACGGACGGCTTGACGAATATCGCGAATCGCAAGCAGCTCGATACGATCCTGAGCGACGAAATTCCGCGCGCGCGCCGCTACGGGCGCGACCTATCGGTGTTGATGCTCGATATCGACCATTTCAAGAACATCAACGACACGTACGGTCATCTCGCCGGCGACTGCGTCCTGAGCGCGCTTGCGTCCATGCTGCAGAAGCGGCTGCGGCCGAACGACAAGCTGGGTCGATACGGCGGCGAGGAATTTTGCGCGATCCTGCCGGAGACCTCGCTCGGGAGCGCAGCGCACATCGCGGAGGATTTGCGATCGCTCGTTGCTTCACATCCCTTCGTCGCGGACGAAAAGGTCATCAACGTGACGATCTCCATCGGTGTCGGCGCCCTCGAAGCGGGAATGGAACCGACGGACCTCTACAGGCGCGCGGACGAAAAACTCTACGCCGCAAAGCGTTCTGGTCGGAATCGCGTGGTGAGCTAGCGGGGGACATTCCTCGTCGCGAGGAGTGTCCCCATGTGTGCGCCGGCCAGTGTGCGCCGGCCAGAGGACTTCCCGCCTCATCCCTCATGCCGATCGAGGTACAGATAAATGTACCCAGTCAGCAGCAGCAGGCACAAACTACACACGAATACGATCGCGCTCACGATCGCGAGCAGCCCGAACACGTGCCACGTGGGCGCGGACGATGCGACATCGCCGAACGCCTGCACGAGTGCGAATGCCAACGCGCTGCCGAAGACCCACTTCACCATGTAAGCCGGAAGGTACGTGCGCATGTTGCGGTTGTGCCGGTACGCGGCCGCACGGGCGAAGCGGTCGCCGCGCGTTGCATCCTTGAACAGCCAGAACGGCCACAAATAGCGAAACAGCACGATCGAGAACGGCATCTCGTCGTAGCACGAGCTGACGGGCATCGAAGGAGGGCGTTGAGTCATCACGAATCCATTGAAGGTCGCTGTATCAATAGATGAGCGATACCTTCGGATGGTTCCGTCGGCGCCGAATCAGGAGAAACCACATCAGAGTCGAAACGAACTCCGACCCGCGAGGTGCGTCAGAAATCGACAGTGCCCCGTCCGAGCTCGATGACCTCGCCGCTCACGAAGATGCGCTTCTCAGCATCGATCTCCAAGAAGAGCGTGGATGGACGATCGGCGTACTCTCCTTGCGAGATCTCGAAGCGCTGCGGCAGCGGGCACCCCGAAGCGATCATCCAGCCGCCAAGATTGGCGGTTGCCGAGCCAGTCGCGGGGTCTTCGATGATCGCGCTGCCTTGCGGAAAGAAGAAGCGACCGAGCAATTTGTGTGGCCCGCTGGGCGCGAAGACGTACGCCATGCTGTGGCCGTCCTCGCTCTTGACGTTCGCGAATTGCGCAGCGTCCGGTTTGGCGGCGCGCACGGCGCGCTCCGATGTCAGCGGAATGATGAGCTGCTCTTTGCCTGCTTTCACCCACAGCGGCGCCGCGCCGATGTCGCCAGGCTGAAGGCCGAGCATACGGGCGAGCGTCTCGACAGGCGTGTCGCACGGTCGCGCCGTCGCGGTATTCGCCTGCAGCGTCCATCGATCGCCCTGCGCGCGCACGGGAATGATCCCAGCTTCCATCTCCAGCGTGGCATCGTCGCCGCAACGGTCGAGCGCCCGGCATACGAACGCGGAGCCGAGCGTTGGATGGCCAGCGAAAGGCATTTCGTAGCTCGGTGTGAAAATCCGAACGCGGGCGTTCGCGCGTGAGGACGGCAAGAGAAACGTCGTCTCCGACAAATTGAACTGGCGCGCAAGGCGCTGCATCGTCGCCGTATCCAAATCATTGCCGTCTTCGAAGACGCACAACGGATTACCAGAGAGCGCGTCCCGTTTCTGCGTGAAGACGTTCACGATACGGTATCTGAGCGAAGGCATCGGCACTGCTTCCAAGATTCGGGCGATGCTCGATATTGAGTCTGCCGCAGTCTCTCTGTGAAGGGACAGTCCATGCGATCTGGCAGCGCAACAGTTCTACGATCCCGCTCGCTCGAGACGAGACTTCTCGCGGCGACGCGACGGGAAGAGATCCCTCGAGTCGGAGCGTTGCTGGTCTATCCCCCGGACAGTAGCGGGGCACTACTGGGTTCTAAGGAGATCGCCTCTTGGATCGTCGGCAGCCGTTTGCGAATGAGTTGCTCGGCACGCGAATAATCGACCTCGGCGAGCGTTTCGGCTGCGGTTGTCAGCTCGCTCAGAATCTCTTCTTGTACGCGCCCACGGTCATAGGCAAGACGATAGGGAATCTCGTCGTGGAACATGACCATCGAGTAGCGGGGCACGAATCGATCGGGGAAACGCCGTTCGAGCTCGAGCGATAACGCCTTTTGCAGCATGAACTTCGGGTGCCGAACGGTGTCGCGCATCTCGACATAGTTTTCGAGCGCCATGTTCGAGATCGCTTCACCGTTCGGTTTGCGCACTCGCTCGAATCGCTCGAACGCCTCGCGCCAAACCGCTGCCTCGCCCAGCATCTCGCTCAGCACGCGACAATCCTCGAACGCCGCATTCATGCCTTGGCCATGGAAGGGCGTCATTGCGTGCGCAGCATCGCCGATCAGTAGAACATTCTCGGCCGGGTGCCACTGATCACAGCGAATCGTGCCCATGATCCCCGTAGGATGTGCCGCAAACTCCGCCGCGAGTTGTGGCATCAGTTCGCTCGCATCGGGGAAATGAGTGGCGAAGAACGCCTCGATCGCAGCGGGGGCCGTGAGCGACTCGAACGATGGGTCTCCCTGTGAGGCCAGGAACAACGTGACGGTGAAGCTGCCATCGAGATTTGGCAGCGCGATCAACATGAATCCGCCGCGCGGCCAAATGTGCAGCGCGTTCTTCTCGATGCGATGCCGACCGCCTGCGCGGGCCGGCAAGGTGAGCTCTTTGTAGGCGTGCGGCAGCAGCGACTCGGAGCACGCGATGCCGAGTTGCGCGACAGCAAGACGTCTCAGCATCGATCCCGCGCCGTCCGCGCCGATGACGGTATGCATGGGCGCTTCGTGCTGAGCACCCGCCTCATCAGCGAACACCAACGTTCGATTCGTGAAATCGGCGTCCACCAGGGCACGACGGAAATGAATCGTCGCCCCAGCGCGTTCTGCTGAGTCCAGCAAGACGCGATTGAGCCCGGGCCGAGAAACCGAATGGATGACCTCGTGCTCTTGCTGCCCGTACGGCATGAACGAGAGTGCGCCATCGCTCGCGTGGAGGACGCGCCCGCGCATGGGGATGAGGAGCGGCATGACATCCTGCATGACACCCGCGAGCTCCAATGCCCGGATGCCTCGCGCCGCGAGCGCAAGATTGATGGAACGTCCTGCCGCGATCTGCGTGCGGCGCATGTCGGGCAAACGCTCGAACACGTGCACGCGATCCCCGCGCTGGGCGAGCAAGACGGCGAGGAGCGTGCCCGCGAGACCTGCGCCGACGATCGTGACATCGGCGGGTATTTGCGTCGAGGTGCTCACGAATCCCTCACGCGCTCGAACAGAGTCGTTTCAACGCATCCGCGAACGCCCACACATCGACGAACGTGTTGTAGAGCGGTACGGGTGCGACTCGAATGACGTCGGGCTCGCGCCAATCGCAGATGTAGCCGGCGCGACTCAGTCGCTCGTGAATCGCACGCGCTTCGTTGGCGGGCTTGTTCAAGCGCAGCGACAGCTGGCAGCCGCGCGCTTCGATGTTCGAGGGCGTGAGAATGTCGACGTCCTCGCCGAGCCATGTGCCGAGTAAGAGCTCGAGATACCCAGTCAGTCGGATGGACCGTGCACGCAAGGTATCGATTCCTGCACGATCGAACTGCTCCAGGGAGGCGAGGAGGGGAGCCGCAGCGAAGATCGACGGATTCGAGAGTTGCCATCCTTCGGCGCCCTGCAGCGGCTGGAAGGCATCTGGCATCGCGAAGCGGCTGCGTTTGTCGTGACCCCACCAGCCAGCGAAGCGAGGCAACTCGAACGCCGTTCCGTGGCGCTCGTGCACGAAGCATCCGCCGATCGCGCCCGGGCCTCCGTTCAGATACTTGTAGCCGCACCAGACCGCGAAATCCGCGCCCCAGTCGTGCAGCTTGAGCGGAACGTTCCCCATCGCATGCGCCAGATCGAAGCCGACGAAGCACCCGTGCTTGCGCGCGGTCGCGGAGATGCGTTCCATGTCGAAGCATTGGCCAGTGAGATATTGGATACCCGGTAGCAGCACGAGCGCGATCTCATCGGCTCGGTTTGCGATCAGCTCGCAGATGTCATCCGTGTAGAACGTGTCCTCTTCGAAGCGTGGCTCGACCTCGATGACGGCCGTCGCGGGGTCGATGCCGCGCTGTGCGAGGTGCGAGCGGACCGCGTAGCGATCCGAGGAGAACGCGCGCTGTTCGATCAGGATCTTCGCGCGTGCGCCTCGAGGTCGATAGAAGCTCGCGAGCATCAGGTGCAGGTTCACGGTTAGCGAGTTCATCGCGACGACTTCGCTCGGAAGCGCGCCCGCCAACTGCGCGAGTGACGGCGCCAGTCGTTCGTGAAACGAAACCCACGGACGTTTCGAATCGAAATGGGCATCCACGCCGAGTTCCGCCCAGGCATCGAGCTCTTCGTTCAGAACGCGTCGGGCGTCCTTCGGCTGCAGACCGAGCGAATGGCCGCACAAATAGACGACCGGCGTGTCGTTCGCGCGCTTAGGGAAGTAAAACGCTGCACGAAACGAGCTGAGAGGATCGTCTCGATCCTGCTGCTCCGCGTAGCTGCGATCGAAAGAAGGGCTCATGCGGAACTCAGCGACATCAAGATCGGGCGGCTCGGTGCGGCATCGGTTGCGAACGGCGCGATCTGCAAGTTGAGCAAGTATGCGCCATCGTGGATCGTGTTCGGAACGAATGCGAGCTCCGTCACGGTCGCAGACGAGCGTGTATCGCTCGTGACCGACACCGCGCCGGGAGCGAGGTTCCAGAAGAGGCGATGGGCAGTCAGCCTTCCTTGGTCGTTCGCACGATCGAGCGAAGGAAGGTCTGTGACCAGATGCTTGACGCCGCGAGCGACGATCCAACGCATGGCTTCAGCGGAGAAGAATGCCGCAGGGTGGCGATCGTAGTCGCGCGAGCGTTTCGTTTCGTCGTTGGGCATCGTTCGCACGACGAGCGCATCGAACGGCGGATGCGTTAGACCATTCGCAGCGCTTTCGAGCGCTGCGCGCGTGATGAGCAAATCGCCGCGCTCGGGTGTCGGATCGCTGCTCTCACTCGTGTCCTGGGCGAATACCGGTGTCACGGTCAGAAGGAGCGCGACATGCAACGCACTCGCGCCGGTATCGCGCACACTGATTCGTTCATGCGTCACGTGTCCCACACACTCGGTGTGCGTGCCGTTGCAGTGAGGCGTGACGGCGTACGTCGCGCAGTTGCAGCTGCCGCCTTCGCGGACGTCGCCGACGAAGGAGCCTGCGCGCACGACACTTTCACGCGCCGGCGCTGCGCCGAAGAAAACCGGTTGAACGCCGTCGAACGCAAGAGGAATCGACAGATCGTGCTGCTCGGGCCCGACGCGCCACCGTCGTCCGCCAACCTCGAGCGTGAGCGCAGTTCGCAAAGCGGTCATTTAGCTCGATGCGCCACCGCACCGCACGCCTGACACACGCGATGCTTCGGAGAGTCGTAGAACCGATCGAAGATCGGCGGAAGCTGCTTCTCGATGTCCGTGATATGCAGATATTCGGCGTACAGCGGATATTGGCAATGCTCGCAGTACCAGAGGAATCCGTCCTGCTCGTCTGGCCGGCGCTTACGCTCGATCACGAGGCCGACGGTGTTCGCGAACCGCTGCGGCGAGTGTGGCACGCGAGGCGGCAGTAGGAAGATCTCACCCTCCCGGATCGGGATGTCGACGCGCCCGCCGTCTTGCATCGTGCGCAAGATCATGTCGCCTTCGAGCTGGTAGAAGAACTCTTCGCCAGGATCGTCATGATAGTCGCTGCGCGAGTTCGGTCCACCCACGACCATGATGATGAACTCGGAGTCGCGGAACACCTGTCGGTTGCAGACCGGTGGTTTCAAGAACTCGCGATGTTCATCAATCCACGCGCGGAAATTGAAGGGTTTCAGGGCGCTCATAGGTGCGGGGCCTCCTCGATGCGCAGTATAGCCTCCACGCCGCGGTCTCAAGGTGTGCGGTCGTTGCGGCTTGCATTCGGGTCCGCCGCCCTGAGAATGTGACCGATAAGAGGTGAGGCTAAGCGTATGACGTTAACGAAATTGTTCTCTACAGGGGTACTTGCCCTGCTCGGTTTGAGCTCGTTTGCCTGGGGCGAGGAGGCGAAGCCCGTCCAGGCGATCTGGAAGCCGCAGGAGTTCACGTTCTACTACCAAAGTTTCACGACGTTCTACTCGTGCGAGAGTTTGGAGTCGAAGCTCGAGCAGATCCTCAGCCAGTTGGGCGCGCAGGCGAAGATCCGTGTGCGTGACGTCGATTGCGGGCGCGGTGTCGTGCGGGCGCCGCGTGCGGAGATCCAGCTGATTTCGCCAGTCGAAGCGACGCCCGAAGCGATCGCCGAGGTCAAGAAGACTGACAGCAGGCGCGAACTCGCGGCCAGAGTCTCGGGCGATCGCGCGCAGGCAGTGGAGCTCACAGAGCAGTTTCCAGCGCAGTGGAAACAGATCAAGATCATCGAAGGCCGTGCCTTCTCGAGTCTGCAGAGCGGCGATTGCGAGCTGCTGGATCAGGTGCGCCGGAAGCTCTTGCCGAAGCTCGCCGTGCGCGTGGTCGACTACAGCACCCCGTGCCCGCCCAACACAGGGACGCTTGCACGTCCGAGCATCACGGTCGAAGCGCTCGTCGAGCTCCCGAAACCGGATGACGTCGACGCGAAGCGCGAGAAGAAGGCGAACTAAGCGGTCGGCGCGGCATCTCGCGTTCTGATACGCCGCAAAGAAGATTTTCTCGCGAAGGCGCAGCGACGCAGAGGTCGAAATTAGAAGCTCAAGAAATCTGAGTTTCTTTTTCGTGCCTCGGCGTCTTTGCGGCTCTGCGAGAGTACTCCTGTGTTACTCGAGTTGCAGGCCCGACGAGGAGCAGGGCACGAACACGGGTGGCGCGTCGCCGTCGAGACGAACGGCGCAGAGGCGCTGTCCCCAAACGCAGCCCGTGTCGATCGCGAGCACGCCGTTCTCGGCGTGATACCCGAGCGCCGACCAATGACCGCACACGATGCGCGTCCCCTCGAAGCGGCGATTGGGTGCACGAAACCAAGGCAGCACACCGATCGGTGCTTGTGCGATCGTTCCTTTGTAGTCGAGCTCGAGCGTGCCATCCGCGCGGCAGAAGCGCAGACGCGTCAAGCAATTGGTGATGAAGCGCAGGCGATCGAAACCGGTGAGCGTCTCAGACCAGCGGTTCGGCTGGTCCCCGTACATGCGCTCGAAGAGTGCCTTACACGCTGAGTCATCCCGAAGCGCGGACTCGAGCTCGCGCGCGCAGCGCTGCGCGGTGTTCAGATCCCACTGCGGCGGCAGCCCGGCATGAAACATCGTATAGCCCAGTTGCGCATCGTGATGGAGCATCGGGCGCTGGCGCAGCCACGCGAGCAGGTCATCGCGATCGGGCGCGCTCAACACATCATCGATCGTGTCTTTCGACTTGCGCTTCGCGCCCGCGTACGCGGTCGCGAGTAGATGCAGATCGTGATTGCCCAGGACGACCGTTGCAGCATCGCCGAGCGCCTTGATGCGACGGAGTACGGCAAGGGATTTCGGTCCGCGATTGACGAGATCGCCGACGAGCCAAAGCCGGTCCGAGCTCGAGTCGAATTTCAGCTCATCGAGGAGCCTTGCGAGCTCATCATCGCATCCCTGGAGGTCGCCGATCGCGTAGGTGGCCATGAGAAGCGGGGCGACTCGTCGTCAGATGAACGTGGGTTCGCAAGCGCTCCGGATCAGTGGAGCAGGCCGGGCATCGCGAGGGTGAACGGCGCGATATGCGCATCGAACTGCGCGCCGTCGTCGGCAAGCATTTGATAGCTGCCTTGCATCGCGCCAACCGGCGTTTCGAGAACGGCGCCGCTCGAGTATCTGAACCCTTGCCCAGGAAGTAGATAAGGCTGCTCGCCCACGACGCCTTCGCCGCGGACTTCTTTCACTTTGCCGTTCGCGTCCGTGATTACCCAATGACGCGTGAGCAGACGCGCGGGCACCTTGCCTTCGTTACGAATCGTGATCGTGTACGAGAAGACGTAGTGGGCTTCATCTGGCTTCGACTGCTCGCCGACGTAGCTCGCGCTCACGTCGACGCGAATTCGATGACGCTCCGCCTCGTCTGCGCGGCTCGGGTCCAAGTAGGTTCCTGCGTCTTCTGCGCGGGCCTTCGGCGGAGGTGTTTGTGTCATAAGATCGTCGTTCGCGGAAGCCGATGCATTCTAGCAGCGAATCGCCTCAGCCCTTGCCTGAAAGACCCAAGCGGGCCTCGACAGGCTGAGATCCGTTTTTCAGTGCAGCCGCACCGCCAGCACGTCGCACGGCGCGGCGTGAAGGACGGCATCTTCCGTGAAGTTGAGGAGGATCGCGAGCCCGTGACGTTCTCGGCTACCGAGCACGATGAGATCGCTCCCAAGGCGTTGCGCGGTGCGAATGATCTCGGCTTTGATCCCGCCAGTCTCGATGAGCTGCGGCCGGTGCTCGAGCCCTAGCTTCGTGGCGAGCTCCTTCAAGCGCGCTCGCGCGCGATCCACGAGCTCGCTTTCGATCTGGATCGTCGGCAAGAGCGCCTCGCCCATGGGCTCGACCGGCACATACTCGACGACATGCAGCAGGGTGATCTCGCCACCGTATCGCTCGGCGATCGATTTCGCCCGGGCCCCGATGATTTCGCTGTCGTCCGAAAGATCGACGACGAGCAGAATGTTGCGATAGTCGTTCATCGCGCCTCCCGCGGTCGCACGGTGCTCGTGCAGCGGAAGAGTATATAGAAACGGGTCGTGATGAGACTGCGGGCGCGGCTACAGCGCCTTCTTTGCGGCGAGACGCTCAGCGAGCGCGGCAAACCCGACGGGCGAGATCGTTTCAGCGCGTGCGCCGGGATCGATGCCCGCCGCAGCGATCTCGGGTTCAGAAAGCAACGGGCGCAAGCTGTTCCTCAAGGTTTTCCGACGCTGCGAGAAGGCAGCCGCGACGACGACTGCGTACTCTCGGGGATGACCCTGCGGCACAGGAGGCTCAGCGTGGGGTGTGAGGCGCGCGAAACTCGAAACGACGCGCGGGGGCGGGCGAAACGCACCAGGTCCGATGTCGAACAGCGGCTCCACGGCAAGCCACGGCGCGAGCATGACGCTCAAGCGACCGTAATGCTCAGAGCCCGCAACTGCCGCCATTCGCTGAACGACTTCCTTCTGCAGCATGACGTGCAGGTCGCGAATATGCTCGCGCTGCTCGATCAGACGAAATAGAAGCGGCGTTGAGATGTTGTACGGCAGGTTGCCGACGATGCGCAGCGGCCGCGAGTCGCGCCTCAAGCCGCTCAGTGCGAAATCGAGCACATCCGCTTCGTGGATGTGCAGCGTGGCGCAGGAGGGCACATGATCGCGCAGGTGCTGGATGGCGTCGCGATCGATCTCGATCGCATGCAACTCAGGGACGCGTTCGAGCAACGGGAAGGTGATTGCCCCCAGACCTGGACCGATTTCGACGAGCGCCTCTTCGGGCTGCGGATCGATCGCAGCGACGATGCGAGCGATGATCGCAGGGTCGTGCAGGAAGTGTTGTCCGAAGCGTTTGCGGGCGACGTGCATCGTTCCTCGCGCGCTATGCCGGAGTGCGAAGGCTCATGTTGCCGCGCGCGCGGACGCGCTCGCCATTTGGCGCGCCATCTCGAGTGCAGCCGCCAGGCTGCCCGCGTCCGCTTTGCCCGTGCCCGCCAGACCCAGCGCTGTGCCGTGATCGACCGACGTGCGGATAATCGGCAATCCGAGCGTGACGTTGACTGCGTTGCCGAAGCCTGCGTACTTGATCACCGGTAAGCCTTGATCGTGATACATCGCGAGCACAGCGTCGACGCCTTCCAACATGTGCGGCGTGAACGCGGTATCCGCGGGTGCAGGTCCGATGACATCGAGCCCTCGACCGCGCAGCACTTCGAGTGTAGGCGCAATGATCTCGATCTCTTCTCGCCCTAAATGGCCTGACTCGCCAGCGTGCGGATTGAGCCCGCAGACGAGCACGCGCGGCTTAGCGATCGCGAATCGCGTCTGAAGATCCCGATGCAGAATCGTGGCGACGGTCTCGATGCGCTCACGTGTGATTGCATTCGGTATCGCTCGCAGCGGCAAGTGCGTCGTGACGAGCGCGACGCGCAGTCGATCGCACGCGAGCAACATGACAGGTTCGTTTCCGCCCGTGCGCTCGGCGAGATACTCGGTGTGGCCTGAGAACGGGACGCCGGCATCGTTGATGATGCTCTTCTGAACGGGCGCGGTGATGATCGCATCGAAGTCGCCGCTGACGCAGCCGTCAATGGCGACGTCGAGCGTATCGAGGACGTAGCGGGCGTTCGCCGAATCCAAGACGCCAGAGCGCACAGGTGCGCGCGTGGGAACGTGAAGTACGCGCAGCGTACCGACTTCGTGTTTGCGGCGCGGTTCGCTGTGCGCGAAGGGATCGAGCCGAATCGAAAGGCCGAGCGCGCGAGCGCGCTCGGCAAGTACTTGGCTATCGGCCGCAACGACGAGATCGGCGTCCCACGGTTGGGCGGCAATCGCGAGGCACAGATCGGGCCCGATCCCGGCGGGCTCGCCGGACGTCAGGATGAGCCGCGGCAGCATGACATTCGGCGTCACATTCGGTAATCGACGAACGCCTCATCTCTCAAGCGACGGAGCCACAGCTCCGTCTCTTCTTCGGCTTTTGCTTCGCGCAGCTGCACGAACGCTTGCTGACGACGAATGTCGTCGGTGACATCGTGCTGTCTGCGACCGAGCAATTGGACGATGTGCCATCCGTACGGCGACTTGAAGGGCTCACTGATCTCGTTCTCTCCGAGTGCATCGATCTGCTTCTCGAATTCAGGCACGTAGCTGCCAGGCCCGGCCCATCCGAGATCGCCGCCGTCAGCGGCCGAGCCAGGATCCTGCGAGGTGACGGCCGCGATAGCCGCGAAATCTTCCCCTCCGTTCACGACGCGCTCGCGAATTTCTGCAAGGCGCTGACGAACCGTTTGGTCGTCTTCCAGCTCGTTCGTGCGCAGCAGAATGTGGCGCGCGTGGACTTGCGACTCGACGGATTGTTGCAAGCCGCCGCGCATCTCATTCAGCTTGAAGATGTGGAACCCGCTCGGCGTACGGATGGGCTTCGACACCTCGCCCGGCTTCATCTTCGCGACTTGCTCGCTCACGATCGAAGGGAGTTGTGCGCCCTTGCGCCAACCGAGCGATCCTCCCTCGATGTTGGTGCTGCTGTCCGAGTAAGTGACCGCGAGCTGCGCGAAGTCTGCGCCGCCTTGCGCCTTCTCATAGATGTCGGTCGCGCGCGTCGCGCGGGCTTCGATCTGCTCCGGGCTCGCCGAGACGGGCACGGAAACGAGGATGTGCGATACGTTGTACTCGGCATTGCGATCGGGGGCGCTCTGCTGGCGCGAGAGGAACTGCTCGAGTTCGCGCGGAGAGATGTTGATGCGACCGATGACGTCGCGCTGCCGCAATAGCTGCATCGTCATCTGTCGGCGAACGTCATCTCGGAACGCGCGGTAATCAATCCCTTGCTGCGCAAGCAGCTGTGGGAGCTCATCGAACGCCGCGTTGCTGCGTGCGGCGATGTCGGCGAGCGTTTGATTGACCATCTCATCGGTCACTTGGATGCCGAGCCGCTCAGCGCGCTGCATCTGGATCTCCTCGACCACCAAGCGCTCGAGGATTTGTCTACGCAAGACGTTGCGTGGCGGGAGCTCCGTATTCTGCTCGCGCAAACGGGCAATCACGCCCTCTGTTTCCGCCTCCAACTCGCTGCGCAATACGACGCCTTCGTTGACGACGGCGGCGATGCGATCCAGCAACTGGCCGTTGCTCGACAGCTCGCGCGTCTGCGCGGACGCGTTTCCGGCGCCGAGGATGAGACAAAGAACGATCGACGACAAACGTAAGAGTTTCATGGGCGAGACGAGATCTTGGTCGCGAACTGTGCGTCTATGTTTGTGTGTCCGGTACCGCCGACGCGCCCAGAGCGCGTGGGGACGCATCGTTGTCGGTCTCAAGGGGTCGCCGGACCGCGCGAGTATCCCCAAATGGAGCGTTCGAGGAAAGCGTCAGCTTCGTCTCCGACACTGGAGAGGCCGTTAAGTTCAAGCTGCAAGAGCACGCTGGTGTCGAAATCTCCAGTGCGATTACTGACATAGCGGCGCGCCACGATGCGAAATCGCCAGCAGCAGGACCGGTACTCCAAGCCCGCGAAATGGTCGAGCGCCTGCGAGTCCTCGAGCGAGTACACCATCCGCCCATAGGCACTCCATTGGTCCCCGATCGGCCAGGCAACGGACCCTTCGAGCTGTTCGACGTTGCCGCGCCGGAAGCGGTACCCCAGGTTGGCGACGCGGTCGTACGAAGGCCGGTATTGAAGCTGAATGTCGCCCTTCTCCGATCGCGTCTCGGTGGGGTCCCACTGCACGCCCATGCCGATGTTCCAATTCCCGTAGGCTCTGAGGTCAAGCTCGGCGATGATGTCCGAGGACCCGGTCTCATCGATGTCTTCCTGCGGCAGTGTCACTCGCGGCGTTTCGAAGTAGTACGTCTGACCGACCGTTGCAGAGAGCCATTCCGTTCCCGTTTCAGCATCCAGAAGCCGGCTCGTGAGCCCTACGCTGAGCTGATTCGCATCGGCGAGACGATCGGCACCCACGTATCGATTCGTCCTGAAGAGTTGCACCAGGTTCAGATCCGCGATGCCCGTATCGAAGGTCGGCAGATCGTCTTGGTCGCGATACGGCACGTACACGTACATGAGCCGCGGCTCGAGCGTTTGCAGGCGTTGCTGCTTCGATCCCCAGAGTCGCTCGAAGATGAGTCCCGAATCGACACTGAGAATCGGCGCGGAGCGCGAAGGCGAGTCATCGAGATCCGCCTGGTCTTCGAGCCTGTAGGCCGTGTACCGGAAGCTCGCCGCCGGTTCGATATAGATGCCCTGGCCTCGCAGCGGCATGCGAATCTCGGGAGCCGCATCGATGCGCCAGCCCGTCGTCACGTTGTACGGCGCGCGATCGTAGCTATGGGTGAAGTTCGCGACCTCGAAATCCAAGCCATAAGTGAGGCCGAAGGGCCGATCCGGCAAGGACGCGCTGACCGCAAACTGCGGAAGAACGGTGTAGGGCCGCTGCGTAGGATCGATTGCGTCGTCGATGACTTGGAAATTCTGTGCTCGGAGAATCGCGCGCCACTCGTTGCCGAGATAAGTCAGATTCGTGTAGCGATCGAGAAAAGTGACGCTCGTGCCTTCAGGTCCGAGACCGAAATCCTCGAACCACACGCGGTCACTGACGTTTGCCGCTTCGGTATCGAGCCGCAGCCGGTCCGTGAAATTAGTTTGATCCGCGAAACGAACGCGCAAACGCTCATCGCCGAACTCTTTGTCGTCCGGCAGGTAATCGACGTTGAACGCGCCGCGCCCGACCTGCGTCAAGTAACGAAATTGAGCATCCAGGCGTCCACCGCGCTTGGCGTACCAGGTCGGTGTAAAGGTCGCGTCGTAGTTTGGCGCGATGTTCCAGTACCAAGGGACAGAGAGCGATGCACCGCTGCGGGCGGAACTGGCGGGCGTCGGTATCAAGAATCCAGTCTTGCGCTCGTTGCCAACGGGGAACGAGATGAACGGCGTGTAGAGAATCGGTATGCCCTTGAAGTCGAGACGAGCGTTACGGGCGGTGCCAACTCCGTTGCGTTGGTTGATGTCGATATCCGACGCAGTGATCAACCAATCTTCCCGGCCGAGGGGGCACGTCGTGTAGCGAACGTGGTCGAGCGAAATCTCGCCGGCCGCATTCGCGCGAATCGTATTGGCGGACCCGCGTGCATTCGTGGCCGGCAGTTCGAAGCGAGCGCCTTCGAACACTGCGCTGCCGTCGGGTTCGAGCCGCGCAGAGTCGCCGGTGACCGTCATGGTGGGATCCGAGTACTCGATCGGGCTTTCGACACTGAACGTTCCGGTGCGCTGGTCGATTCGCGCATCCTTCGTCACGATCTTGCGCTTGCCCTGAGTGATGACCACATCGCCTTCGAGCAGGTACACCTGCTCGTTCAGCAGTGCAGTCCCCGTATTCGATTCGACGACGATGTCCTCTGCAGCTGTCGCGGCAGGGTTGAAATCAGGTTGGAAATCCCGGACGTCGGCGACGGGTGGACAGTCTGCGAGGGATCGCGAGGGAAAGAGCAAGCCCGTCGTGATGACACCGACGCAGGCCCATGTCGTCGTGGCGGCAAATGAGATTCTGAGCACCTGGCCTGTCATCGTGCGCGATTATAATGATCGAATGCCGCCAAGATGGCGGTAATCGATACCGCGCCGAAACTTTCTTGGAGTACCCGCTCACGTGTCATCCTCAAAGGAAGACGCACTCGTGTCCACGGATCCGCGACTTCTCGAGCTTCAAACGTGGCTCGCGGGCGTATTCGGCACACGCGACTTCGATCTTCGACCCGCTTCCGCGGATGCGAGCTTTCGCCGTTACTTCAGAGTCTCGCGCGGCGATCAAACCTGGATCGCGATGGATGCCCCGCCCGACAAGGAGGACCTGGGCCCGTACGTGAACGTTGCACGCATGCTCGCGGACATCGGCGTGAACGCGCCGCGCGTGCTCGAGCTGAATGAAGCGGAAGGCTTTCTGCTCAACACCGATCTCGGCTCACGCACTTACCTAGCGGAGTTGGAGGAGGGGGGCGATGTCGATCGGCTCTACGCCGATGCGATTGCTGCGCTCGTTACCATCCAAGCGGGAGGCGCCAGCAACGCGCATCTGCTGCCGGCCTACGACGAGCCGTTATTGCGGCGTGAGATGGCGCTGTTCCCTGACTGGTTCTGCGGGCGTCACCTCGGGCTCGATCTCGCGCGCGCTCAATCGCTGGAGGGTGTGTATGACGCATTGGTGGACGAGGCGCTCAAGCAAGCGCGCGTGTTTGTTCATCGCGACTATCACTCGCGCAACTTGATGGTCGGCGACGGCGTTCGCTTCGGTCCGAATCCCGGCATCTTGGACTTCCAAGACGCCGTGCATGGGCCGCTTACGTACGACTTGGTCTCGCTCCTTCGAGATTGTTACATCGCATGGCCGCTCGCGCGCGTCGAGCAATGGGTGGTGGATTTCTTCGCAGCAGCCCGCCGAGCGGGCGTGCCGGTGCCTGCCAGCGAGCGAGCGCTGTTGCGATCGTTCGACTTCATGGGCGTGCAGCGACATTTGAAGGCGATCGGCATCTTCGCCCGCTTATGGCACCGCGACGGCAAGTCGGGTTATTTGAAGGACATCCCTCGGACCCTTCGCTACGTGAAAGAGGTGAGCGCACGCTACGGTGAGCTCGCACCGCTTCGTGCTTGGATCGAGGCGGATGTAGAGCCAGCGATGGCACGCTTGGACGCGCAATCGCGCACTGAGTGAGCGTCACATGAGGCTCGTGTTCGAGGAGTGTGCGTGCGCGCGATGATCTTGGCAGCGGGCAGAGGAGAGCGGATGCGGCCCCTCACTGATGCAATGCCCAAGCCTTTGTTGCCGGCGGGTGGCAAGCCGCTGATTCAGTATCACGTAGAATCGCTCGCGGCCGCCGGCATTCGCGAAATCGTCATCAACCTTGCGTGGAAGGGAGCGATGCTCCGCGAGGCCCTCGGTGACGGCGCGCGGTTCGGTGTGCGTCTTCACTACACCGATGAAGGCGATGAGGCGCTCGAGACCGGCGGTGGTGTGCTGAATGCGCTGCCGCTATTGGGGAATGAACCCTTCGTCGTCGTGAGCGGCGATGTCTGGACGAAATTTCCGTTCGGATCGCTTCGCGAGCGCCTCGCGGCGGACGATCTCGCGCATCTCGTGCTCGTGCCCAATCCGAGCTTCAACGCACGCGGCGATTTTTCCTTGCACGCGGATCGCATTGGCGATGAGGGAGAACGCCTCACGTACGCGAACATCGGCCTCTTTCGTCCCGCGTTCTTCGATGGGTGCACGTGGGGACGATTTCCGATCGCGCCGCTCATGCGCAAGTGGGCTCGAGAGGGACGCGTGAGCGGCGAGCTCTACCTTGGACCCTGGCAGAACGTCGGAACGCCCACGCAGCTCTCTGAGCTGAATCACGCGCTTGCTTCTCGGCCCTGATTGGGCGCGTGCGCCACATCGGTGCGCAGTGTCTATATGAGTGCAGCAGGGATTCCCTTGCACCCCTGAAAATAAGTAATGAGAACAGTTCGCATTTACAAAGACCGGGTTGTCGGTGCATGATTGACGCGTGTCGTACGCGACGTCCCAATCTTCCGATCTCCTGACCCGCGCCCACCGCGCGGGGGTAGCGCTTGTCATCGTTGCAGCGCACGGTGCGCTCCTGTACGGCGCTCTCCACTTGGGTCGGGCTGTGCACCGCGTGAGTAGCGCACCCGTCGTAGCGCGCTTCATTGATGCGAGCACACCGGAGGAGCGGTGGACGCCACCCGCAGTGGCGCCGGTAAACGTCGTGCTCGACGTCGCCGTGCCGCTCGCGCCCGAGATCGAAATACCCATCGAGATGCCGTCGACGGCGAAGCAGATCGTTGCGCAGTCGATGCCTATATCGTCGCCCGCCCCGCGGCGCGCTGATGCAGCCCCGAAGTTGATTTCAACAGTCGAATACGTGCGCGAGCCGATTCCGCGCTATCCGCCGCAGTCCCGGCGCTTGAGAGAGCAAGGGCTCGTCGTGTTGCGCGTCGTGATTGATGAGAAAGGTCAAGCGTGCGACATCGAGGTCGAGAGCTCGAGCGGTCATTCGCGGCTCGATCATGCCGCGAAACAAGCCGTCGCAGCAGCAGCTTTCAGACCGTATGTAGAAGATGGCGAGCCGCGTAGAGCGCTCGTCCTCATTCCCATCGAGTTCTCGTTGAGTAGTCGCGTCTGAGATAGCGCTGCAACACTGTTCCATCAGTGGATCGAGCGACAACGTCTACATTGAGTTCGCCCCTCAACAGAGGAACAAAGCACCGATGCAGATCGTTGCGGGCACGATTCGTAGGCATGAATTCGTGAATCGAGATCCGCAGCACACGGATGGTGCGAACTCCTGGACGCTTGTGCTGTCTGTACGCAGAACCATGCAGAAAGCGGCCATATTCTGTTTCGGAGTGCTTGCCTTCCGCGTGGAAACTTTATACCTTGCGCGGCGTTTCTGCGGTCTTCCGTGACTGTAACGTCAATCCGTAATCTACGGTGTGTCTTACTGACGTTACGCGTTCGGCCCGGGGAAACGGGGGTTGTATGCCGCACGAGCATACTGACATCGAACGAAAGACACGGGTAACGCACTAATCCCTGCGGGGCTGCTCCAGACCCTGCATTTACATCGTTGAGCTGCAAAGCATGCCTTACGCACCAGCAGACACTTCTTTTTTCACGCGTCGTACTCTCATCTTCCTAGCCATCGTGGTGATGCACGTTGGTTTGGCGTGGGCGCTGAACTCCGGTCTCTCCCACAGAGTCGTATCGGCCGTGCTCGGCCCGATCGAGACGCGAATGATCGAAGAGGCGCCGAAAGTGGAAGAACCGCCGCCGCCGCCGCCGCCGGAGATCGTGACGCCGCCGCCATTCGTTCCGCCGCCGGAAATCGCCATCGACATTCCGATGGACACGCCACCGGCAACGGCCATCACACAGACGACGACCGTCAAACCGACGGTTCAGCCGCCCATCCAACCGAAGCCAGCAGGGCCACCCGCCACGCCTCCGCGAGCGGATCCGCGGCGTCCCCCAACCAAGCCGGAATATCCGGCCTCCTCGCGGCGCGCCGGTGAAGCGGGGACAGTAGTTTTGGAGCTGTACATCCTACCGAATGGGCGGGTCGGAGAGGCTCGTGTACAGAAATCCAGCGGCTTCCCGCGGCTCGATGAGGCTGCAGTCAGGGAAGCGAAACGTTCGTGGCGATTCGTCCCGGGCACTGAGAACGGCCAGCCTGTCGCGATGTGGCATGCGACCAAGGTTACGTTCAATTTGACGGACGACTAGATCACGCGTCAGAACTCACCCGCAACATTCAGGTCATAGGTTCATAAGTAGAGGACATCGCTCCATGGCTCCCACAACCGGTACCGAAGTACAAGAGAATCCATTTGGTCTTGAACAGCTCTGGGCACAGAGCGACTTCTTGATCAAAGGTGTTCTGATCATCCTCGTCATCATGTCTTTCGTTTCGTGGTACATCATCTTCACGAAGCTGTGGGACCAGCGGCGCATCAAGAAGGCATACAAGGAAGTCGAGAAGAGCTTCTGGACGGCGGGTAACCTCCGCGACGGTATTCAGAAGCTGAGCGGCAAGGACAACGCGTTCCGCATGATCGCCGAAGACGGCGTCCGTGCTGCCCAGCATCACGAAGGTCGTCTCACGGACCAGATTCCGCTGCACGAGTGGATCGCTGCCTCGCTGCATCGCTCGGTCGAGAGCGTGACGAGCCGCCTGCAAAAGGGTCTGTCCTTCCTCGCAACGACCGGTTCCGTCTCTCCCTTCATCGGACTGCTCGGCACCGTGTGGGGCATCTATAACGCGCTGATCGCGATCAGCATGGAAGGCCAGGCGAGCCTCGATAAGACCGCCGGCCCGATCGGTGAAGCCTTGATCATGACCGCGATCGGTCTCGCGGTGGCCGTGCCTGCGGTCATGGGCTACAACTGGCTCCTGAACCGCAACAAGGACATCATCGAGAAGCTTCGCTATTTCTCCACGGATATGCACTCGTACCTCGTGAGCGGCGCGCGCGTCGATACTGGTGGCACGCCAGCGGCTCGTCCGGCTCCTGCGGCAGGTGCAGGCGCGGCTGCTCGTAAGTAATCCCGAGCGCGACGCGTCGGAGTGCACATATGAATCCATACGAAAAGCCCGGTGAAACCCCTATTGATGAGGGGGAGGCGATGTCCGCCATCAACACGACGCCGCTCGTCGACGTCATGTTGGTGTTGCTCATCGTCTTCATGATCACGATTCCGGTGATCACTCACACGGTGCCCGTCGAGCTGCCGAAGGTGCATAACCTCCCGACCGAGACGAAGCCGGAGAACGTGAACTTGTCCGTCAACAAAGAAGGGCAAGTGTTCTGGAATCAATCGCTCATTCCGAGTACCGAAGATCTGCTGGAGCGTCTGAAGTCTGTTGCAGTACAGCAGCCTCAGCCGGAAGTGCACGTGCGTGCCGACCAGGACACGCGCTACGAGCACGTCGGGCGAGTGATCCTGACCGCACAGCGCGCGGGCATCCAGAAGGTCGGTTTCATCACGGAACCGGGTGGCCGCAGCTCCGGCGCACTGTAAGAGGTACTAGATCATGGCGATGCAAGTAGGTGGCGGCGGCGAAGGCGAACCGATGGTCGAGATGAACACGACGCCGCTCATCGACGTCTTGTTGGTCTTGCTCATTCTGTTCATCCTCACGCTGCCGGTCATGACGCATGCGGTTAAGTTGGACATGCCGCGGCCGAATCCGAACCAGCAGAACGAAACCGTGCCTGTCGAGCCGATTCGCCTCGATATCGACTGGGACGGAGCGATCATCTGGAACGGCTCGCTCGTTCGGCTCGAGGATCTCGAGGGCTACTTCCGTTCGGAAGCTGCCAAGAATCCGCAGCCCGAGCTGCACGTGCGTCCGGATCGGCGTGCGGACTACGACACCGTCGCTAAAGTGCTCGCGCTTGCACAGCGCAACGGCATGATGCGAATCGGTTTCGTCGGTAACGAACAGTTCATGGACTGAGCTCATCGATGAAAGGTTGCCCGGCCGTTAGGCCGGGCACCTGACAATGGTCGAACAATTCGGGCTTGTCGGGAGTTTTCTGGTTAACCCAGCTTTGGAGACTTAGGATCCACATGAATCGAGTTAAGTCTTTTGCACTCGCTTCGGCGATCGCTCTCGGCCTGTCGACCGGTGTTGCGGCCCTCATTCCCGCTACGGCGATTGCCGCCGAAGCATCAGGCAACAAGATCACGACCAAGGCCGTCGCTGTACCGATGAAGAAGGCCCAAGAGGCCATTCAAGCCAAGCAGTGGGACACAGCGCTTGCCGAGATCAAGAAGGCGCAAGCGGCCGAAAAGAAGACTCCTTTCGAGGCCTATCAGATCGACGAGTTCCTCGCGTACGTTCTCATCCAGCAGAAGAAGTACTCCGAGGCCGCGAACGTTTACGAGCGGATGCTCAACTCCGGATTCGTGCCGGAGGCGCAGCGTGACGAGCGTACGAAGACGCTTGCGAACCTCGCGTTCCAAGTGAAGGACTACAAAAAGTCCGCCGACTGGGCGAAGCGCTCGCTCGAGCGTAACCCGAACCAACTGGACATGGGCCAGTTACTCGCGCAGTCCTACTATCTGCTGAACGATTTTCCGAATGCTGCCACGTCGATGCAGAAGGTGATTCAGCAGGCGGAGCGCGCAGGTAAGAAGCCGGAAGAGAACTGGCTGCAAATCGTCCTCAGCTCGCACTTCAAGGCGAACAACAAGGACGGCGTTGCGACCGCTCTCAAGCAGATCGTTCGTTACTATCCCAATGCTGAGTATTGGGAGAACTTGCTCGATATCTATCGCCGCAAGAACTCGAACGACGATCGAATCGTGCTTGGCTACTACCGTTTGATGGATGAGGTCGGCGCTCTCAAGGACAAGGGCGACATCGTCGAAATGGCGCAGCTTGCGATGGATGCAGGCATGCCGGGCGAGGCTGAAGCGGTCGTTGAGCGTGGCTTCGAGAAAGGTGTGCTCAAGAGCGACGACAAGACTGAGCAAGGCCGCTTTGACCGCTTGTTGAGCGGCGCGAAGAGACAAGCGACGGCTGACCGAGCATCGCTCGATCAGCTCGCTCAGGAGGCCGAGAAGGCTTCGCAAGGGCAAGCGCTCGTGGGTCTCGGCCAGGCGTACTTCAGTTACGGCCGTTACGACGAGGCGATTGCCGCGCTCGAGAAGGGCATCAAGAAAGGCGGTGTGTTGGATGCTGACGAAGCGCAGATCCTGCTCGGGATCGCCTACATGAGAAACGGCCAGAAGGACCAAGCTCGCCAGGCTTTCCGTTCCATTAAGGACGATTCCAAGTGGAACGACCTGTCGGATCTGTGGCTCATCCGCGCCAACGCCTGATCATTCGAGGCGCAAGTATCGACGAGAACCCGGCCGAGTGCCGGGTTTCTCGTTTCTGGGGGTATCATAGGCGTGCCGCCACGGTGCCATCACTTCGGACCGCGGCCACGGCATCATCTCCCGGTCATCACTCGTTACGCCCGTGACTACTTTCAAAGGCATTCCCATCCATCGTGCGGAGCCCACGCGCAGCGGTGATAAGTACCGCACACCGCAGGGATTCACCGCGATCAAAGACGGTATCAAGGCGACCGCCGACGCTGTGCCCCTAAGAGTCGGCAGCAAGCCGCACTGGCTGCGCGCCCCGATGCCAGCCGGCCGCGGCTTCGATGCGGTGAAAGCGACGGTGAAAGAACATCGGCTCGCGACGGTCTGCGAGGAGGCGAAGTGCCCGAACATCGGCGAGTGCTGGAATGCCGGCACTGCGACCTTGATGCTCATGGGGGCGGTGTGCACGCGTGCGTGCCGCTTCTGCTCGGTGGATACAGGCAATCCGCACGGCTGGCTCGATGGGGACGAACCCATGAACAGCGCGCGTACTGTGCAGCTCATGAAGCTCAGATACGTCGTACTGACCTCCGTGAATCGCGACGATCTACCCGATGGCGGTGCGAGTCACTTCGCCGCGTGCGTACGCGAGATCAAACGTTTGAATCCGCAAACCGCGGTCGAAGCATTGACGCCGGATTTTCAGGGCAATCTCACGGATGTCGAAACGGTTGTGGGCAGTGGCCTCGATGTGTTTGCTCAGAACGTCGAAACGGTTCGTCGTCTAACACACCCGGTGAGAGATCCGCGCGCGGGTTACGAGCAGACGCTCAGCGTGCTTGCGCATTCGAAGAAGTATCGAAGCGATGTGCTGACCAAGACGAGTCTCATGCTCGGGCTCGGCGAAACGGATGAAGAGATCGATGAAGCGATGCGCGACATTCGCGCGGCCGGCGTCGACATTCTCACGTTGGGGCAGTACTTGCGTCCGACGATGAATCACTTGCCTATCGAACGTTGGGTGACGCCGGATGAGTTCGAGCGCTATCGCGAGCGAGCACTGGAGCTCGGCTTCCTCGAGTGCGTCTCGGGCCCGCTCGTACGTTCGAGCTACCGTGCGGAACGAGCGCTCGAGCGAAACAATGCTGGCCTATCGGCCAGTGAGCGGCGGACGGCGGACGGTGGACGGTGAGCGCTTCGCGCACGACGGCCGAAGTTGAGGAGCGCGCGGCGCGTGCGTCTGGCTCCAGCCCCCAGCCCCCAGCCTCCAGCCCAGAACCTGATTCTTTTCACTGTCCGCCGTCCGCCGTCCGCCGTTCACCTCTTCTCGAGTGGAAGGGGCGCGTTGAATACGAGCCGACATGGCGCGCGATGCAAGCGCTCACGGACTCGCGGGCGAGCGATACGCGCGATCAGATTTGGTTTCTCGAGCATCCGCCCGTCTTCACATTGGGCATGAATGCGGCGCCAGAGCACGTGCTTGCGCCCGGCGACATCCCCGTCGTGCAGATCGATCGTGGTGGGCAGGTCACCTACCATGGCCCTGGGCAGCTCGTTGTCTACCCATTGCTCGATGTGCGCCGGCTCGGAATCGGCGTGCGGCAACTCGTCATGTCGCTCGAGAATGCCGTGATCGCGCTGGTCGCGGAGTGGGGCATCGTCGCGCAAGGCAAGCGGGATGCACCGGGCATCTATGTCGAGGGTCGCAAACTCGCGAGCATTGGCCTTCGCATTCGTCGCGGATCCAGCTACCACGGCCTCGCGTTCAATATCTCGATGGATCTCGAGCCGTTCCGGCGCATCAACCCCTGCGGTTTTCGCGGGCTCGAGGTCGTGGATCTGAAATCGCTCGGTGTAGAAACCGACGTCGAGTCTGCCGCCCGCGCGCTCGCGCCGCATCTGCTTCGATCACTAGGCTTGGCTCACGACACGGAATGGGCGTGAGAGTTGACCTCCATCTCAGGAGGGGAGGCCTCAAAGCACGATGAGCACCTTCTCACACGATGTCAGCTCGCGATACAGCGCATCGAGTTGCTCGCGGCTTTGTGCTTCGAACGTGTACGTGAGGCTCAAGTAGCTGCCGTCCTTGCTCGGACGCTCTTCGATACGTGATGCATCGACAGGGCCGGTGTGCTTCTGCACGATCCCGAGCACGATGCTTCGAAATTCTTCGCTATGGCGGCCCATCACCTTGAGCGGGAAATCGCACGGAAACTCGAATAGAGTGTCGGTCATGTTGATCACAGTGGCTGGCGCGAGCGCCCGCCGCGGTTGGAGTGTGTGAAAGCTTACCTGCTGTGAGCTGCCTTGAACGCGCGTTCCATGCGCAGCCAGTGAGGGCCGGGCGCGCCATCGCCAATTGGCGCACCGTCGATTCTCGTGACCGGCAACACGTCTCGAGTCGCAGCGGCCAACCAGACTTCATCCGCCGCTCGAAGCTCATCGAGCGACACAGAGCGGATCTCGATCGGCATGCTGCCTCTGGCGAGCTCGAGCGCAGCATCCCGTGTCGTGCCAGGCAGAATCCGATGCGAATTCGGCGGCGTGATGAGAACGCCGTTCTTCACGATCAAGATACTCGTCGATGAACCTTCGAGGACCTCGCCGTCGCGAACGATGACGGCCTCCTGCACGCCAGCTTCCGCTGCTTGCTGTTTCATGAGCACGTTCGCGAGCAACGCGATGCTCTTGATGTCGCATCGACTCCAACGGATGTCTTCGACCGTGATTGCGCTCAGACCCGTTGCCCTCAGGTCCGTCTGCAGTACCGGCAACGGCGAAGCCATCGCGAAAACGGTTGGCGTCGTCTGCGAGGGAAAAGCGTGATTGCGGCCGTACTCCATCCCGCGCGTCACTTGTACGTAGAGGTACATGTCGACGCTCGCGTTGCGGCGGATCAGCTCTTCGAGGATTACCTGCCACTCATCGTGTGCGTGCGGCGACGCGAGCTTGATCGCGTTCAAGCTGCGGGCGAGCCGATCGAAGTGTTCTTGGAAACGAAACATGCGGCCGGCGAATGCCGGCAGCACCTCATAGACGCCGTCCGCGAAGAGAAACCCTCGGTCGAGCGGCGAGATTCTCGCTTCCCGCAACGGCAAATAGACGCCGTTCAAATAGCAGATGGGAAGCGGATCGGGCATTCGCTACTGCATCCACAACCTGACTTCGTCGGCGATTCGACCGAAGAAGCCTGCTTCCGGCACTTCCTTGTCCGCGTGCATCGGATAAGTCGCGAGCGTCGCATCGCCGAGGATGATGCGAAGCTTACCGATCGGGTTAGCGGTCGCGACCGGGGCGATCAGAGGCTCCGCGATATCTGCAGCGACGCTGAGCGAGGTCTCTTGCCCCCTTGGGACCGTCGCATAGACGTCCTGCGGTACGCTGAGGGCCACGTTATCGGCTTCTCCCTTCCATACGCGCAGGTTCAAGAGGGGCTGCCCTGCGGCGTAGAGCTGGCGCGTTTGGTAGAAGCCGAAGCCGTAGTTGAGGAGCGCGGCGCTGGCATCCTCGCGCCCTCGCACGGACGGCGCACCCATGACGACTGACACGAGGCGCATCCCATCGCGCTCCGCGGAGGAAACGAGGCAGTAGCCTGCGGATTCCGTGTGCCCGGTCTTGAGGCCGTCAACGCCGATATCGCGGTACAGTAAGCCGTTGCGATTCGATTGCGTGATCTTGTTCCAGGTGAACTCGCGCTCCGAGTAGTACTTGTAGTACTCGGGATACTCGCGAATGAGCGCCGCCGACAGGATCGCAATGTCGCGCGCCGTCGTGTAGTGCTCGGGGCCCGGCATGCCTGGCGAGTTCTGGAAATGCGTGCTCGTCATTCCCAGTTGCTGCGCGTATTGATTCATCAAGTCGACGAACACGGGTTCGCTGCCCGCAACGTGCTCGGCCAGCGCCACGGTCGCATCGTTCCCGGACTGCACGATCATGCCGCGGATCAGATCCTCCACGCTCACCGTCGAACCCACCTCGACGAACATGCGCGAGCCTTCCTGACTCCGCGCGTACGGGCTGATGCGCACCATATCGTCCAAACGGATGCGGCCATCTTTGAGTGCATGAAACACCGCGTAGCCCGTCATGAGCTTCGTCAGGCTCGCCGGCTCGAGCCGCTCGTTCTCGTTGAACGAGGCGAGCACTTGGTTCGTGCGGTAGTCGATGAGGTAGTAGCCTTTCGCAGGCACCTGAGGCGGTGCAGGAATCGGCGGCGGCTTGATACCGGTGTCGGTCGATGCTGTGATGCCTGCGATCGGCGGCGGAAGCTGTGATCCGTCCCTCCCGTCCACCGAGAGCGCGGAGTCGGAGCAACCGCCAATGAGAAAGGTCAGACCCACCAAGATCAGAGGCAGTGTGCGTGCAGTCATGTCGTTCCAACCGGATGTAAAGCGCGCCGGATTTTAGGGCACCGGGCGGGTTAGCGAATAGATTCTAATCGGCGGCGAGCCGCGCATCAGCGAGACCGAGCGATTTCAGTTTCGCGACGATGCGGTCGAACTCGCCGACGCTCGGGAGCGGCCCGATGCGGACCCTATACAGCGTGCGACCGTTCACGTCGTCTCTCCGTACGAAGCCATTTTGGACGCCCTGTGCGCGTAAACGTTCCAAGAGGCTAGATGCGTTCGCTTCCGTGCTGAACGCGCCCGCCTGCACGAAGAGATTCGATGCCGTCGCGGTGGGCGCGGCGCTCTCGTTCGTTTGCGGCGTCAAGGCGCGCACTTCCACGAATGTCGTGCCGTCCTTCAGCATGTCGAGCTTCGCCGCGGCCGTGTACGACAGATCGATGATGCGCCCGTCCTTGAAGGGGCCGCGATCGTTCACGCGCACGACGACACTCTTGCCGTTCTTCAGGTTGGTCACCTCTACGTAGGACGGTAGCGGCAACGTCTTGTGCGCGGCCGTCATGGCGTACATGTCGTAGCGCTCGCCGTTCGAGGTCAATGCGGCATGAAATCCGGGGCCGTACCACGATGCAATGCCGCGCTCGACGTAGCCCGCGGACTCGGCCATGACGAAGTAGCGCTTACCCAGTACCTCGTAAAAGGGCGGGTTGCCTTTCGCCGAGCGGGGCTCGGAGCGGGGCACCGGATCCGGAATCTTTTCGATCTCGGTCGGTGAGGGCGCTTGAGGCACGGGTGTCTGAGGCCGCTGAGGCGGTGCGCTAACGCAGCCCGCCACGGCGACCGCAAGCAACGGGAGCAGCCGGAACGCAGCATGCGCGCCCGCGCGCCGAGCTGGCTTACTTGGCTGCATCGCGCATGAAACCTTGGATTGCCTTGCCGAGGTCGTTCACGGCCATCGCGTACATCGTGCTGCGGTTGTAGCGCGTGATGACGTAGAAGTTCGTGAAGCCGACGCGGTACTCGGGACCCTTCTTGCCTTGGCCGACGACCAACATCGCGGGCGCATCGGGCGGCAGCGTCGTCTCGAACTCGACGCCTTTGTCGCGCAGCGACTGCACGGTCTCATTGAGGGCGATCGTCGAGACGTCGAACACACTCAGATCGTGATTCTTCAAAGTGGCCTCAACGACCACCGGCTCGTTGTCTTGCCAGCCGAATCCGCGCAGATAGTTTGCGATGGAGCCGATGACGTCGTCCCAGCTGTTCCACAGATCGCGCTTGCCGTCGCCATCGGCATCGATCGCGTACTTGCGATAGCTCGTGGGAATGAACTGCGGCGCGCCCATCGCGCCCGCGTAGGATCCGAGCGCTTTCGTCGTGTCGACGTCTTCTTCGCGTGAGAGCAAGAGAAACTGCACGAGCTCGCCTCGGAAGAACGGCGAGCGCGGCGGATAGTCGAAGGCCAGCGTTGCGAGCGCATCGACGACTCGATAGCGGCCGGTGATGCGCCCGAAGGAGGTTTCGACTCCCAGAATACCGACCGCCGTCGCGGCGAGACGCTCATCGCCGATCGCTTTGAGTCGCTCCCCGTGCGCGACCCAGAAATCCGCGCCCTGATGGATGCGGCGCTCCGTCAGAAAACGCTCGCGATACTCGTGCCATGGCACGACACGCTCGGCCGGACGGCTGATCGCGTCGAGGATCGCTTGCTGCGTTTCAGCTTGTTTGAGGAGAGATTCGACGTCGCGGCGTTTGAAGCCATGCTCGCTCACCATTTCGTCGATGAAGGTGCGCACCTCGGGACGGGCGATGTCGAGCGCAACAGCGGGGAAGCAAAAGCAGCTGGCCAATAGCGCTAAGTACAGTCTCAAAACCTTTATCTCTCGAGTGATGAAAGTGAGGAAGGCGACGAAGTGATGAGGTCAGAGTGAAGATCCGGAACGACAGCGCACCGGGCCTCTGTCACCTGCATCAATTACATCACCTACATCACTTGGATCTCCGCTCATCAGCGCCTGACGAGCCTGCGTTTCGCGCAGAGCGACATGAGGATACCGAAACCCGCCATGAGGGTCACCATCGCTGTGCCGCCGTAGCTCACGAACGGCAGCGGCACGCCGACGACTGGCAGGAGTCCGGTCACCATGCCCGTGTTCACGAATACATACACACAGAACGTGAGGCTCAGGCTGCCTGAGGCGAGTCGCGCGAACGTATCCTGCGCGGTCGCCGCGAGGTACAGAGAGCGCCCGATGACGAACATGTAGAGCGCAAGGACCGTCACGAGACCGATGAGCCCCCATTCTTCGCCGATGACGGCGAAGATGAAATCCGTCGATCGCTCGGGCAGGAACTCGAGCTGGGCCTGGCTGCCGTTCAGATACCCCTTGCCGAAGACGCCGCCGGAGCCGATCGCGATCTGCGATTGGATGATGTGGTAACCGGATCCGAGCGGATCGCTTTGCGGATCGAGGAAGGTGAGCACGCGTTGCTTCTGATAGTCGTGCAGAAGGAACTGCCACGCGACGAGGGCCGTCGGGACGAGCAGCGCTACGATGGCCGCGATGTAACGCAGCTGCAAGCCTGCCAAGAGCAACACCATCGCGCCGGATGAAGCGACGAGAAGTGACGTGCCGAGATCGGGCTGCTCGGCAATGAGCAGCGTCGGTACGCCGATGCCGAGCGCCAGGATGAGCAGCGACAATGGACTCGGCGGGAGCGGGCGTTCGTGGAGGTACCACGCGCAGGCGAGCGGGACAGCGAGCTTCATCATCTCGGACGGTTGAAAACGGACGATACCGAGATCGAGCCAACGTTGGGCCCCCATCGCGATGTCACCGGTCAGCATGACGAGCACGAGCAGGACGAGTCCGAGCAGATAGGCCCACGGTGTCGCCGTGCGGATCACTCGAGGCGGCACCTGCGCAAGCGCGATCATCGCGATGAGACCGAGACCGAAGCGGATCAACTGGGCTTCGAGGTAGCCGAGACTTTGCCCCGAAGCACTGAACATGATCGCCGTGCCGACCGCGCCGACGAGGCAGAGCCCGATGAAGAGCGGGCCATCGAGATGCAGCGCGAATAGGAGTCGTGCGGACCCGGTGAGCGTCCGCTGAGCGCGCGAAGAGTCCAGGGCGTCGTAGCTCATTCGGTCGTGCGCGGCGCAGGCTCGGTCGGGGCCGGCTTGCGATTCGCGTCCTGTTCAGCCAATTGCTCGGGCGTGAGGAGATACACATCGAGAATGCGGCGCGCGATGGGCGCGGCGTAAGAAGATCCTCCGCCGGGCGCGTTCTCGACGATCACGGCAACCGCGAGCTTCGGATCCTCCACGGGCGCGAACGCGACGAAAAGTGCGTGATCGCGCAGGTGCTCGGCCAACTCGCCTGCTTTGCGCATGCGTTCGTTCGCGGCGACGGTGAAGACCTGCGCAGTGCCGCTCTTGCCTGCGAGCGTGTAGGCCGGCTTGCCGCCAGCCTGCTGGATGTAATAGCGAGCCGTGCCGTGAGGGGCGCTGACGACATCGACCATGCCGCCAATCGCGATGTCCCAGCCGGCCGGATCCTTCGCGGTCGCATCAGGCAAGCGCTGCGGTTCGAGCTCGCGTGTCGTGCCTGTCTCGGCATCGCGGATCGCACGTACCAAGCGCGGCTTGAAGCGCTTCCCGTGCGCGGCAAGTGTCGCAGTCGCGTGCGCCAACTGAAGCGGCGTGGTCGTCATATACCCTTGGCCGATGCCCACGCTGATCGTATCGCCTGGGTACCACACCTTCGCCTCGGGACGTTTGAACGCGGAGCGCTTCCATTCTGTTGACGGCAAGATGCCATCGCGCTCGCCGTCGATGTCGATCCCGGTGTGCTGACCGAGACCGAACTGCTGCAGATAGTCGTGGATTCGGTCGATGCCCATCAAATTCGCGATGTCGTAGAAGTAAACATCGCAGGAGGTCGCGATCGCTCTCCTCATATCGACATGGCCGTGGCCGCCCGGCCTCCAATCGCGCCACGGTCGACGCACGCCGGGCATTCGCCACTGTCCGCGGCAAAAGCGTGTTTCGGTGGGAAGGACAATGCCATTCTCGAGCGCAGCGAGCGCCATGATCGGCTTTACGGTCGAACCAGGCGGATAAACGCCTCGCAGTGCGCGGTCGTACATCGGACGATTCGGATCTTCCGTGAGCGCGAGGTACTCGGGTCGAGTGAGACCACGCGCGAACAGATTCGGGTCGAAGCTCGGCGTACTGACGAACGCGATGACGTCGCCGTTGGACGGATCGATCGCGACTGCGGCGGCTCGATAGCCGCGGAGCGCTTCTTCGGTCGCTTGCTGCACGCGTTGATCGATCGTCAAATAGAGGTCGTTGCCTGCAAGCGGCTCGTGCCGTTCCAGCGCCGCGGCTTCATTGCCGATGCGTTCGACGCTGCGGCCCTGCGCGTTGACGAGCAGTTGCTGATAACCCGTCCGCCCGTGCAACTCGGCCTCGTAGGCACGCTCGACCCCGCTCTTGCCCGTGAGCGTCGTGCCCGCGTACTTCTCAATGTTGAGGCGCTTCTTATCTTCCTCGCTGATCGCGCCGACGTACCCGATCGCGTGAACACCGGTCGCACCGAGCGGGTAGTAGCGCGTCAAGCGCGGCCGAATCTCGACACCTGGAAATTGGTGGCGCCGGGCCGCGAACCTCGCGAGCTCTTCTTCGGTGAGTTGCAGCTTCACCGGCACCGCATCGAAGCTGCGACGGGCGCGAACGTCTTTCTTGAGCGTAGGAATATCAGCGGGATCGATGAGCGCAAGCTCAGCGAGCCCGTTGAGCGTCTCATCGAGATCCGCGACCTGCTCGCGTGTGAGCTCGAGTTGATACGACGGCGCGTTCGTCGCGAGGGGTACGCCGTTGCGGTCGAGGATGAGACCGCGGTTGGGTGGGATCGGCTCGATCCTGATCCGGTTGCCCTGCGAGAGCGCGACGAAATAGTCGTACTTCACGACCTGCAGCCAGACGAGCCGCGCGATGACCGCGCCGACCGCGAGCACCATGATCACGGCGGCCGCGACCGCACGCCGCTCGAAGAGCTGCAGCTCGGCGTGATGATCTTTGATGCGGACGGAAGGCATGGGGCTAGGGGATCTACCGGGGATCGGGAGAGGCTATAGCGAGAAGGGCATCGGAACCTGGATCTGCTGCTCGATCGTCAACATTCGTTGCCGAACGCCGCTCGCGAGTCATCGACCGCGACGGTTCCACGTGTCTAGTACGGCCACGAGCACCGGCCACAAGATCGCGCTCGTGAGTACCGGCATCCAGCGGGTCCAAGTCGTGATTGCCGGGCCGATGATGCCGTCGATCCAGAATACGACGAACTCGTACAACGCGAGCAGCATGAAAACCGTGAGCGTCTGGTGCCATATCGGAAAAATGCGCATGCGCAGCTGAAACTTGTGCGTGAGGAATGCCACGAGCAAGAAGGCAAGCGCATGCTGGCCCAGAATCGGGCCTGTGAGCACGTCGACTGCGAGTCCGCAAAACCAGGCGAACGTCAGGCCGGCGATGCGTGGCGCGCTGAGGGACCAGTAGATCACAACGAGGATCAATAGCTCGGGGCGTGCTCTTTCGATCGAAGTCGGCAGCTCCACGATCATGAATATCAACGCGAGCACGACCGTGAGCGTTACTCTCAGCGCATTGATACGTGCATCGCCGGCGGCCATCGGTTTCGGTGTCAGCGATCGTTAGATCGCCTCGCTCCTGAGTTGTGCTTCTCGGACATCACTTCAACTGGTCTCACTTGGAGGTCCGTATCAGTTCGGCTGCTCGACGGACGGCGATGCTTGATCGTTCGCTGGCGCCTCAGAGCCCGCACTCGAGACGCCTTCGTTCTGCGCGGGCGCTTCGGCTCGGCGCTCGGGCAAGTCGGGCCAGAGCAGCAGGACCTCACGATCCCGATCGAGCAGCGCGAGCGGCTTGGCTTCGACAGTGGCGAACGTATCCGCCGGATTGCGTTCGACCTTCGTGACTGTCGCGACCGGATAGCCGGCCGGGAAGATGCCATCGAGGCCGGAGGAGACGAGCAGGTCGCCGACCTTGATGTCCGACTCCACCGTCATGAACGGCAAGCTGAGGCTGCCGAGCTTCCCGGTGCCCATTGCGATCGAGCGGATCCCGTTGCGGTTGACCTGCACCGGCGTCGCATGTTCCGCATCGGTGATCAAGAGCACCTGCGAGCTGAACTGATCGAGCCGCATCACTTGGCCGACGATTCCGAATGCATCGAGCACCGGCTGACCTTCGAACACACCGTCGCTCGCGCCTTTGTTGATCCGAACGCGATGGCGAAACGACTCGACCGTCACATTCATGATCTCGGCGATCAAGGTGCGCTCGCCGATGCCCTGCGAGGCGTTGCGCAGCTCGCGCAGTCGGCGATTCTCTTCGACGAGAGACTCGTACTGAAGGAGCTTGATGCGCGCGACGCGCAACGCTTCCGACAGCTCAGCGTTCTCTTCTCTCAAACGCGCGCGGTCCGCGAAGCTGCCGGTGAGCCAGTTCCACGCCGAATGCGGGGCATCGACGATCGCATTGAGCGGATGGAGCGCCGCGCCCATCCACATTCTCGCCGTATCGAGGTAATTACCTCGCTGGTCGAGCACCATCACCGCGATCGAGACCACCGCGAGAAAGAAGAAGCGCGCTCCGAGCGGTGGGCCTCGGCCGATGATCGGGCGGGTGTCGGCGCTTAACGTGACCATTAAATCGGTGCGCGACTACTGGCGAGCGCGGTGTAGAGGCCTTGCTGACGCAAGTCGTACGCCAGCTTCGTGAGCGAGCCTACTCCAGATTGAAGAGCGCGGGGCCGTGCTCGTCGATCAGCTCGAGCATGCGGCCGCCACCACGCGCCACGCAGGTGAGCGGATCTTCGGAGACGACGACGGGAAGGCCTGTCTCTTCCATCAGCAGTTTGTCTATGTCGCGGAGGAGGGCGCCACCGCCGGTCAGTACGATGCCGCGTTCGGCCACGTCCGCGCCGAGCTCGGGCGGCGTTTGCTCGAGCGCGACTTTCACGGCACCCACGATGCCGGCGAGCGGCTCCTGCAGCGCCTCGAGAATCTCGTTTGAGTTCAAGGTGAAGCTGCGCGGCACGCCTTCAGATAGGTTTCGTCCCTTGACGGAGATCTCGTTGACCTGTTGTCCCGGGTAGGCAGAACCGATTTCGATCTTGATCTTCTCGGCGGTCGATTCGCCGATGAGGATGCCGTAGTTGCGGCGGACGTAATTGATGATCGCATCGTCGAAGCGATCGCCGCCGATACGGACCGACGAGGCATAGACGATGCCGTTGAGCGAGATAACGGCGACCTCGGACGTGCCACCGCCGATGTCGAGCACCATCGAGCCTCGCGCCTCGTGCACCGGTAAACCGGCACCAACCGCCGCGGCCATCGGCTCCTCGATCAAGCGCACCCAGCGGGCACCGGCGCCCTCGGCGGATTCTTGAATTGCACGGCGCTCGACTTGCGTCGACCCGTAAGGAACGCAGATGAGCACACGCGGGCTCGGGCGCATCAGGCGATTGCCGTGTACCTTCTCGATGAAGTACTGCAGCATCTTCTCCGTCACGGTGAAGTCGGCGATCACGCCGTCCTTCATTGGGCGGATGGCCGTGATGTGTCCCGGCGTGCGGCCGAGCATGTTCTTAGCTTCCTGACCGACAGCCTCGATCTTCTTGCCAGCGCGACCGGGCTCTTCGCGAATGGCGACGACGGAGGGCTCGTTCAACACGATCCCTTTGCCGCGTACATAGATAAGTGTGTTCGCGGTGCCCAGGTCGATCGACAAGTCGTTCGAAAAATACCCGCGAAGATTCTTGAACATGGTTGTTATGAAGAGCGAACGACGGGGGGCAAAAAAAGTTGCGGTACTCTAACAACGGGTAGGACTTTGCACAAGCGGAGGTGTATGATTACGCGCGCTTTTTTCCGGCTTTTTTCCAGGCTTTTGCGCCTTCAACACGTGGATCCACTTGCATGAGTCTCACCCGTCACGACGTGGAGAACATCGCGCTGCTCGCACGCCTCTCCATCAGCGAAGCAGAGCTACCGGTATACGTCGACAGTCTCTCGAAGATCTTGAGCTTCGTCGAACAGCTGAACGCCTCGGATGCCGCGAACGTCGAGCCGATGGCTCACCCGCTCGCCGACCAAGTGCAACGGCTACGCGACGATGTCGTACTCGAGAAGGACAGGCACGAGGAATACCAGCGCAATGCTGCCCGCGTCGAAGCGGGCCTCTATCTTGTGCCGAAGGTCATCGAATGAGTGCCAGGTGTGTGCGGGTCGCGGCCTCAGTCGAAAGCTGAATCCGCCGCTCCTGACCCCTGTGGGCTCCAATCAATCGTTCATGCCGAGTCGAATCGATCCGTCCCATGACTGAACTGCATCATTACACCCTGGCCGAGCTCGCCGCCGGCCTCGCTGCGCGCCGCTTCTCGAGCATGGAGCTCGCGAAGCACTTTCTCGCGCGTATCGAGCGCGCGAACCCCGACCTCAACGCCTTCATCACCGTCACGTCCCAGCAGGCGCTCGAAGCCGCGGAAGCGGCGGACAAACGGCTCGCGTCAGGCGAGAAGGGCCCGCTCATCGGCGTGCCGATCGCTCACAAGGACATCTTCTGCACTGAGGGCGTCTTGACTACATGCGCCTCCCGGATGCTCTCCAACTTCGTCGCCCCCTATGACGCGACCGTTGTCGAGCGCATTGCACAGGCAGGCGTGGTCTCGCTCGGCAAGACGAACATGGACGAGTTCGCGATGGGCTCATCGAACGAGACGAGCTGGTACGGCCCAGTGAAGAACCCCTGGGATCTGAAAAAAGTACCGGGCGGTTCTTCGGGCGGTTCGGCGGCGGCTGTTGCGGCGCGGCTCGCACCGGCAGCAACTGGAACCGACACCGGTGGCTCGATTCGTCAGCCCGCAGCGCTGACGGGATTGACCGGCCTCAAGCCCACGTACGGGCGAGTGTCCAGGTACGGCATGATCGCGTTCGCATCGAGCCTCGATCAGGCAGGCACGCTCACTTATACCGCCGAGGATTCGGCGTTGCTGTTGAGCGCGATGGCGGGCTTCGATCCTCGCGATTCGACGAGCGTCGATGCGCCAGTCCCCGATTATGTGGCTGCGCTCGACCAACCGCTGGCGGGTCTTCGCATCGGTCTTCTCAAGGAGTTCTTCGAGAAAGGACTCGAGGAGACGAGCGCGGCGCTCGTGCGCGAAGCATTGGCGCAGTACGAAAAGCTCGGTGCGAAACTGGTCGAAGTGAGTCTGCCCAATTTGCCTTTGTCGGTGCCGACGTACTACGTCGTCGCGCCGGCGGAGTGTTCGTCGAACCTGTCGCGCTTCGACGGTGTGCGCTTCGGATATCGCTGCGAGAATCCCGTCGATCTCCTGGACCTCTACACGCGATCGCGAGGCGAGGGCTTCGGCCCCGAGGTCAAGCGCCGCATCATGACGGGCACGTATGTGCTGTCTGCCGGGTACTACGATGCGTATTACCTGAAAGCACAGAAGGTGCGTCGCCTGATCGCGGACGATTTCGCGCGCGCGTTCAAAGAAGTGGACGTCCTGATAGGCCCGACGTCGCCGACGCCGGCGTTCGATCTCGGGGCGAAGGTAGACGATCCGATCACGATGTACTTGAACGACATCTACACGATCGGCGCGAACCTGGCGGGTCTGCCGGCGCTCTCGATTCCGTGCGGATTCGTCGGTCAGTTGCCGGTCGGATTGCAGATCATCGGTCCGCATTTCGCCGAAGCGAAGCTATTGAATGTCGCGCACGGATATCAACGCGAGACGCAATGGCACAGGCGAGTGCCGCGTGGCTACGAGTAGTCGCGCAGGCGCTCGGTTGTAAGCTCTTGGCTGTAGCCGGAGTTTGCAGCTTGTGCCGCAGCTGCGCGCGTGAACGCGCCTTTGCCTCGAACCTACAGTTTACAGCCTAGAGCCTACAGTCTATGTCTTCCTGGGAAACCGTCATCGGCCTCGAAATCCACGCGCAGCTCGCGACGAAGAGCAAGATCTTCTCGAGCTCGGCCACCGCCTACGGCGCGCCGCCGAACGCGCAAGCCAATCTCGTCGATCTCGGCTATCCGGGTGTCTTACCTGTGTTGAATCGCGAAGCCGTCCGCATGGCAGTGAAGTTTGGCCTCGCCGTCGGCGCGACGGTCTCGCGTCGCTCCGTATTCGCGCGCAAGAACTACTTCTATCCCGACCTTCCTAAGGGTTACCAGATCAGCCAGTACGAGAAGCCGATCGTAGAGAAGGGCACACTCGATATCTTGCTCGACGATGGCACGCGCAAGACGATCGGTATCACGCGCGCGCATCTGGAAGAGGACGCCGGCAAGTCGCTGCACGAAGATTTCCAGGGCTGCTCCGGGATCGATCTCAATCGCGCAGGCACGCCTTTGCTCGAGATCGTCTCGGAACCCGACATGCGCTCCGCAAAGGAAGCCGTCGCGTACATGAAGAAGATCCACACGCTCGTGCGCTATCTCGAGATCTGCGACGGCAACATGCAGGAGGGTTCGTTCCGATGCGATGCGAACGTCTCGGTGCGGCCGGTCGGTCAGCAAGCGTTCGGAACGCGATGCGAGATCAAGAACCTCAACTCGTTCCGCTTCATCGAGAAAGCGATCAACTACGAAGTGGCGCGTCAGATCGAACTGCTCGAAGGCGGCGGCAAGATTCGTCAGGAAACGCGTCTCTACGATCCGGATAAGGGCGAAACGCGGTCGTTGCGTTCCAAAGAAGAGGCGAACGATTACCGCTACTTCCCCGATCCCGACCTGCTCCCTGTCGCGCTCGACGAAGAATTCATCGAGGCCGCCCGCCGTACGTTGCCCGAGCTGCCAGATGAAAAGGCCGCTCGCTATGTCGAGAAGTTCGGGTTGTCCGCATACGACGCAGGCGTGCTGACTGCGAGCCGCGAGATCGGCGATTACTACGAACGTGTCGTGGCGAGGTTGAACGGGAATGAGAAGCTCGCGGCGAACTGGGTGATGGGCGAGCTCTCCGCTGCGCTCAACAAGGATGGCATCGAGATTACCGAGTCGCGCATCGATCCGACTCGCCTCGCGGGCCTCCTCGCGCGCATCGTCGATGAAACGATTTCCGGGAAAATCGCGAAAGACGTCTTCGAGCAGATGTGGAGTGAAGGCCAGACCGCCGACGAGATCATCGAGGCGAAAGGTCTCAAGCAGATCACCGACACCGGCGCGATCGAGAAGGTCATCGAAGAGGTCATGGCTGCGAATCCCAAGCAGCTTGCGGACTATCGATCCGGGAAAGATAAGCTGTTTGGTTTCTTCGTCGGCCAAGTCATGAAAGTGACGGGCGGTAAGGCGAATCCGGCGCAGGTCAACGAGCTCTTGAAGAAGAAGTTGGCGGGATAGCGGTTGGCGGTAGTCAGCGTGCGCGCCTGTACGCCGTGCGCTCGATTTCGCCGTTATACACGGCACCGTTCATTGCGTGGTTGAATCGGGCGCGGTGCCCCCAACTCTCAATGTTCCGATCTAACCGCTGACCGCAAAGAATGCACGACCGCGACTGCCTACATCGTTTTCTGTTCGAGCACTACCCGATTCGGGGTCATCTCGTGCACCTCGACGCATCTTGGCGCGCGCTGCTCGAGCATCGTGAATACCCGGAAGCGATTCGCGACACGCTCGGCGAAGCGGTTGCGGCATCCGTGTTGCTCGCGGCGACGCTCAAGTTCGATGGCACCTTGAGCCTGCAGTTACAGGGGCAGGGGCCGATGCATCTGATGCTTGCGCAATGCTCGAGCGAGCTCGCGGTCCGCGCCGTGGCGCGCTACCGCGAAGCGATCGACGAGCGGGATCTGTCGGTGCTCTCGGGCGAGGGCAACCTGAGTGTGACGCTCGAGACCGAAGACCTCTCGCAGCGCTATCAGGGCGTCGTGCCGTTGAACGGTTCGCGGCTCGCTGAATGTTTGCAAGGTTATTTCGAGAACTCGGAGCAGCTTCCGACTCGATTGTGGCTTCACGCATCCGACAAGGGCGTCTCGGGCATGCTGCTACAACGGCTGCCGGTCGTTTCGCTCAAGGAGCGCACGACGCCATCTTCTCAACCTGACCCGAACGCGGCGGAAACCGACGACGCGTGGCGGCGCGTGCAGTTGCTCGGCGATACGCTCAAGCCGGAAGAACTCTCGATGCTGAATGATCGTACGATCCTGCAACGACTGTTCGCGGAGGATGATGTGCGCCTGTTCGAGCCGGCGCCGGTGTTCTTCAAGTGCCGCTGTTCGCGAGATCGCGTCGTGGGAATGTTGCGTGCCCTCGGTCCCGACGAGCTGCGCTCGATTCTCGCCGAGCGCGATACGGTCGAGGTTCACTGCGACTTCTGCAATCGCGGGTATCAATTCGACGCGGTCGACGTCGAGCATTTCCTCTCCTCCCAAGCAACGGACCGCTCAGAAGTGCGGCATTGACCTGCTCGCCAGGGGCACGTCCAGACCCAAGCGGCACGTTCGGACATCGTCCAGGAGAGGGGCAAAGAGGCCCCCTGCACCTGGAGATCTGCTCGAGAAATCACATCTAACTCGTTGTTAAGTAGAGACAGTCACTCTCGGCCTCCCGTACTCTCCTTCCGATCGCCCGTGTAGCGGAGCGACGGCCGTCGTCTGACTGTTGCATCGAATATAAGGAAATGTTTATATATTGATCCATGTCACTACCGTTTCTCTCCGCGGTCTCCGCGTTGCGTGCGGCGGGCGAGCCCTCGCGGCTGCGCCTGCTTGCGCTGCTTGCACGCGCGGAGCTCACAGTGGGTGAGCTCTGCCAAATCGTCGGTCAGAGTCAGCCGCGCGTGTCGCGCCATCTGAAAGTGCTATCGAGCGCAGGTCTGCTCGATCGGTTTCGAGAAGAGCACTGGGTCTATTACCGCGTGCCGGCGACTGGGGAGGCGAGCG
Source organism: Lysobacterales bacterium (assembly GCA_044506405.1). Classification (GTDB taxonomy): domain Bacteria; phylum Pseudomonadota; class Gammaproteobacteria; order Steroidobacterales; family Steroidobacteraceae; genus Steroidobacter. The sequence goes on from JBIQKP010000009.1 coordinate 74,239, forward strand.
AAGTCGCGCGGCAATTGCTGTCGCTCGTGCCCGAGGACGATGCGGTGCTCGTTCGCGATCGCAGGCGAATGGATGCAGTCATCGCGGAGCGCGCGCGACTCGCAGCCGGCACCTTGTCGCCTGAGGCGGAGGCCTCGAATCGCGCCGCGATCGAAGCGCTCGTCGCGCGCGAGCTCGGCGACAAGCCCGTTGGCGTGTTGCTCGATATCGGCACTGGAAGCGGCCACCTGTTGGAGTTGCTCGCGCCGCGTGCGGAACGCGCCATCGGCATCGACATCTCGACCGATGCGCTGCGCCTCGCGCGCACGAATGTGCACGGCGCGGGCCTCAGTCATTGCGAGCTCCAGCAGGGCGATATGTATGACTTGCCGTTTGCGGATGCGACGTTCGACACGGTAACGCTCGATCGGATGCTTGCAGCCGCTGAAGCACCGCTCGTCGCGCTCGCGGAGATTGCGCGCACGTTGAAAGTCGACGGGCGACTCGTCCTCATCGAGGACTTCGATGCGCTATTCGAGGCGCTCGACGCCAATCCAATCAATACGCTCCGGCAGTGGTTCGCGAGCAGCGGTTTCGAGTGCACGCGTATCCACCCGGTCGATACCGAATCCGCGCACCTCATGATCGCTGTGGGCGAACGTGTTGCGAGCACAGTCGCCGCGGCGTGATCAGCCCACCTCTCAACTCACAACGGCATTAACACAGGGAGCCGTCATGTCCATCGAGCAGCTGAAGGACCGCATCGCAAGTGCGGCCGACAAATTGCGCGCACGTCCGACGGTGTCGTTCGAGTTCTTTCCACCCAAGGACGAGACGATGGAGCAGACGCTCTGGCAGTCGGTCGACCGCTTGTTGCCTTTGCAGCCGCGATTCGTTTCGGTGACATACGGTGCCGACGGTTCGACGCGCGCACGGACGCACAACATCGTCACGCGAATTCAAGAAGCGACTTCGCTCACTGCTGCGCCCCACCTCACCTGCGTCGGCGCACCGCGAGAGGAGATCCTCGACATCGCTCGCAACTACTGGGCGCACGGCATTCGGCACATCGTCGCGCTGCGGGGCGATCCCCCCCAGGGTGGCGACGGCAAGTACGTGCCGCACCCAGACGGGTTCGCCTACGCAGTCGATCTCGTGAAGGGGTTGAAGTCCGTCGGTCCGTTCGAGCTTTCGGTCGCAACCTATCCTGAGAAACATCCTGAAGCTCCGAGCGAAGCATTCGAGCTCGAGAACCTCAAAGCGAAACTCGACGCCGGCGCGGATCGGGCGATCACGCAGTTCTTCTTCGATCCGGACGTGTTCTTGCGCTTCCGAGATCGTTGCGCTGCCGCCGGAATGACCGCACCCATCGTGCCAGGCATTCTGCCGATCACGCGCTTTCCGCAGATGCTGCGCATGGCGCAGCGTTGCGGAGCATCCGTACCTGATTGGCTGGTCCAGCGCTTCGATGGTCTCGATGACGACGCTGACACTCGACGCATGATCGCGGCTGCCGTCGCGATCGAGCAGGTGCAGGCGTTGCAGAAGCACGGCGTCGAAGAGTTCCACTTCTATACGCTCAATCGATTCGAGCTGACGTACGCGATCTGTCACTCCTTAGGCGTTCGGCCGGCGTCGGACACCTTGCGGCGAGAAGCCGGCTGAAGCCCAGGCACTGCAAACGTCCGTCCGATTTAGCTCAAAGCGGGTTTCTCAATGAACATCTCCGATCGAATCGCCACCTTCAAGCAGTCCCTCACCGAGCGAATCCTCGTGCTCGACGGCGGCATGGGCACGATGATTCAAGGGTATCGATTGACCGAAGCGGATTATCGCGGTGAGCGCTTCAAGTCGTGGCACTGCGACCTGAAGGGGAACAGCGACATTCTGGTGCTGACGCGCCCGGATGTGATTGGCGCGATTCACAGCGCGTATCTCGATGCGGGCGCGGACATCGTCGAGACGAACACCTTCACCGCGAACTATCCCTCGCAGGCCGACTATGGCACCGAGGATCTCGTGCGCGACATCAACCTCGAAGCGGCGCGCATCGCGCGGCGCGCCGTGGATGAGTATGTCGCCAAAACGGGGGAGCTGCGGTTTGTTGCCGGGGCGCTGGGGCCGACGAATCGTACGGCGTCGTTATCGCCGAACGTGAACGACCCCGCGTTTCGCAACATCGATTTCGATCAGCTCGTGCGCACCTATCACATTGCGGCGCGGGCACTCATCGAAGGCGGTGTGGATCTCTTCCTGATCGAAACGATCTTCGACACGCTCAACGCGAAAGCGGCGATCTTCGCCGTGCGGCAGGCGATCGAGGAAACCGGCGTCGATCTGCCGATCATCATCTCCGGGACGATTACCGACGCCTCGGGTCGAACGCTTTCGGGTCAGACGACAGAGGCGTTCTGGAATTCCGTTCGCCACGCGCAACCGATCGCGATCGGGTTGAACTGCGCGCTGGGCGCGCGACAACTTCGTCCGTACGTCGAGGAGCTCTCGCGGATCGCCGATGTCTATGTAAGCGCTTATCCGAATGCCGGCCTCCCGAATGCGTTCGGCGAGTACGATGAATCGCCGTGTCAGACGGCAGAGCTCGTGCGCGAGTTCGCGACGAGCGGCTTCGTCAACATCGTCGGGGGCTGCTGCGGTACGACGCCCGATCACATTCGTCACATTCGCGATGCGGTCGCTGGGGTCGCTCCGCGCAAACCGCCAACGATCGAGCCGCGCTGCCGGTTGTCCGGTTTGGAGGCGCTCAACATCGGTCCCGACAGTTTGTTCGTCAATGTCGGGGAGCGCACGAACGTGACTGGCTCAGCGAAGTTTCGCCGGTTGATCGAAGCCGACGACTACAACGCGGCGCTCGATGTCGCGCGCCAACAGGTGACGAGCGGCGCGCAAGTCATCGACATCAACATGGACGAGGGCATGCTCGATTCGCAGGAAGCGATGGGTCGTTTCTTGAACCTCATCGCATCCGAGCCCGACATCGCGCGTGTCCCGATCATGATCGATTCGTCCAAGTGGACGATCATCGAAGCCGGTCTCAAGCGCATCCAAGGCAAAGGCATCGTCAACTCGATCAGTCTCAAGGAAGGCGAAGAGCCGTTCATCGAGCAGGCGCGCAAAGTGCGCGCGTACGGGGCCGCCGTGGTCGTGATGGCCTTCGATGAGAAGGGTCAGGCCGACACCGTGCAACGCAAAGTCCAGATCTGTCAGCGCTCCTACAAAGTGTTGACCGAGAAGGTTGGCTTTCCCCCCGAGGACATCATCTTCGATCCGAACATCTTCGCGATCGCAACCGGCATCGAAGAGCACAACAACTACGGTCGCGACTTCATCGAAGCGACGGCAGAGATCAAACGCACCTGTCCGCATGCGCATGTGAGCGGTGGCGTGAGTAATGTGTCCTTCTCATTCCGCGGCAACGAGCCCGTACGCGAGGCGATGCACTCGGTGTTCTTGTACCACGCGATCAAGGCTGGCATGACGATGGGCATCGTGAACGCGGGCCAGCTCGCGATCTACGAAGACATCGCACCAGACCTCCGAGAGCGAGTCGAGGATGTCGTCTTGAATCGTCGCCCGGAGGCAACCGAACGCCTGCTCGAAATCGCGCAGCGTTACAAAGGCGAGGCGGGCGCGAAGAAGGCGGAGGATCTCGCGTGGCGTTCATGGCCTGTCGCCAAGCGACTCGAACATGCGCTCGTCAAAGGCATCGATGAGTTCGTCGTCGGAGACACCGAGGAAGCGCGCCAGCAGTTCGAGCGGCCGCTGCAAGTGATCGAAGGCCCGCTCATGGATGGCATGAATGTCGTCGGCGATCTCTTTGGCGCCGGCAAGATGTTCTTGCCGCAGGTCGTGAAGTCGGCGCGCGTGATGAAGAAGGCTGTCGCACATTTGATTCCGTACATCGAGCAAGAGAAGGCGAGAGGTGGTGCTTCGCGCTCGAATGGCAAGATCGTGCTCGCGACGGTCAAGGGCGATGTGCATGACATCGGCAAGAACATCGTGGGTGTCGTACTCCAGTGCAACAACTTCGAGGTCATCGACCTCGGTGTGATGGTGCCGTGCGAGCGCATCCTCGAGACGGCGGAACGGGAAGGGGCGGACATGATCGGCTTGTCGGGTCTCATCACGCCTTCACTCGATGAGATGGTGCATGTTGCGCGCGAGATGCAGCGTAAGGGCATGCAGAAGCCGCTCCTGATCGGCGGCGCAACGACGTCCCCGGCGCACACGTCGGTGCGGATCGACCCGCAATACAAAGGTCCCGTCGTCTACGTGAAGGATGCCTCGCGCTCTGTCGGCATCTGCCAGCAGCTCGTGACGCCAGAGACGCGCGATGATTTCGTCGCAAAGGTCAAAGCGGATCACGATACGCGGCGGGAGCAGCACCGCGGTAAGAAGACGAAGAGCCCGCAGCTCTCGATTGCGCAGGCCCGCGCGAATCGCTTCAACGGCGATTGGAGCGCATATACGCCTCCCGTGCCAAAGATGTTGGGCATTCGCACCTTCGAGGATTACTCCCTCGAGGACCTGACGCGCTATATCGATTGGATGCCGTTCTTCAACGCGTGGGAGTTCCGCGGCACATTTCCGGACATTCTGACCGATCCCGCGGTCGGGGAGCAGGCGAGCAACTTGTATGCGGACGCGCGTCGCATGTTGAAGCAGATCATTCGCGAACGATGGCTCACGGCCAAAGCCGTGTTCGGACTGTTCCCGGCGAACAGCGTCGACGACGATGATGTCGAGGTGTACACGGACGAATCGCGCACGCAGGTGCGCGAGCGATTGCATTTCTTGCGCCAGCAGAAAGGTAAGCCAGCAGGGCAATCGCACGATTGTCTCGCGGACTTCATCGCGCCGAAGAGCTCGGGGCGTGCCGACTACATCGGTGCGTTTGCCGTCACGGCGGGACTCGGGATCGAGAAGCACCTCGAGCGTTTCCATCGCGAGCACGACGACTATTCGAGCATCGTGCTCAAAGCGCTCGCGGATCGGCTCGCGGAAGCATTCGCGGAACGTCTGCACGAGCGCGTGCGCCGCGAGTTCTGGGGCTACGCACCGGACGAGCGGTTCACGAACGAGCAGCTCGTCAAGGAGGAGTATCGAGGCATTCGGCCGGCGCCTGGCTATCCCGCGTGTCCCGATCACACCGAGAAGGCGACGTTGTGGCGCTTGCTCGAGCCTCAGGCGAATGCGCAGATCGAGCTCACCGAGTCGTTCGCGATGTATCCGACGGCTGCGGTCAGCGGTTGGTACTTCTCGCATCCGGGCGCGCGGTATTTCGCGGTCGGACAGGTCGCACTCGATCAAGTGCAGAACTACGCCGCGCGCAAGAAGATTTCGATCGAGGAGGCGCAGCGCTGGTTGTTGCCGAACTTGGGGTATGAAGCCGATTCGGATGCAGATGCGGCTTGAAGAGGAGTTGACGGTTGACAGTTGACCGTTGACGGCCAGATGGCGATGCGAGCGATCGCGGTCATCCAAGCAGCCTTCTCTTCAAACGTGCTCCGGCGTTCTGGCCGTCAACCGTCAACCGTGGACCGTCAACGGGCGGTAGCCTTCGGAAATCCGCGATGCGGTATACATCACATCGCGCCGCGTCAGACTTGTAGAATGCCTCGTCGGTTCGCTGTGGTGTGATATGGCAGGAGCATCCAAAGTCTTCCCGAATGCTAAGGCCGCCCTCGCGGGGGTCGTTGCCGACGGCATGACTGTCATGTCGGGCGGGTTCGGCCTGTGCGGGATTCCGGAGAATCTAATCCTCGCGCTTCGCGACACCGGCGTGCGCAACCTGACCATCATCTCCAACAACGCGGGTGTCGATGGACAAGGTCTCGGGTTGCTGCTCGAGACTCGCCAGATCCGCAAGATGATCTCTTCCTACGTCGGTGAGAATCGCGAGTTCGAGCGCCAGTATCTGGCCGGCGAGCTCGAGCTGGAGTTCAATCCCCAAGGCACACTCGCGGAGCGCATTCGCGCGGGCGGCGCGGGCATCTACGGTTTCTACACGAAGACGGGTGCGGGCACGCTCGTTGCCGAGGGGAAAGAGTCGCGCGTCATCGATGGGCACACTTATATCCTCGAGACCGGCTTGACCGCGGACATCGCCCTCGTAAAAGCCTGGAAGGGCGACACCGAAGGCAACCTCGTTTATCGCAAGACCGCGCGGAACTTCAATCCGATGATGGCGACGGCGGGACGTCTGACGATTGCAGAAGTGGAAGAGCTCGTCGCACCGGGCGAGCTCGACCCAGATGGCATCCATACGCCCGGCATTTTCGTGCAGCGAATCATCAAGGGTGAGACATACGTGAAGGCGATCGAGCAACGCACCGTGCGCAAACGGACCGCTGCTTAGCAGCAGCATTCTTCCGACCTACAGCCCACAGCCTACAGCCCACAGCCTACAGCCTACGGTCTAGCCATGCCTTGGACACGCGACCA
>JBIQKP010000009.1:80779-91813 GCA_044506405.1 Lysobacterales bacterium
CCTACAGCCCACAGCCTACAGCCTACGGTCTAGCCATGCCTTGGACACGCGACCAACTCGCACAACGCGCAGCCAAAGAGCTTCGCGACGGCTACTACGTCAATCTCGGCATCGGCATTCCGACGCTCGTTGCGAACTACATTCCCAAAGAGATGAAAGTCGTTCTGCAGTCGGAGAACGGCATGCTCGGCATGGGACCGTTTCCGTACGAGGGCGACGAGGATCCCGATCTGATCAACGCGGGCAAGCAGACGATCACGGAGCTGCCGATTTCCTCATACTTCTCTTCTGCGGACAGCTTCGGAATGATTCGCGGCGGCCACATCGATCTTTCGATCCTGGGCGCAATGGAAGTGTCGGAGGGCGGCGATCTCGCGAACTGGATGGTGCCCGGCAAGATGGTGAAGGGAATGGGTGGCGCGATGGATCTGGTCGCGGGCGTCAAGCGCGTCGTCGTCGTCATGGAGCACACCGCGAAAGGCGGTGCGCCGAAGTTCAAGCCGAAGTGCGAACTGCCGCTCACGGGTGCGAACGTCGTCGACATGATCATCACCGATCTCGCAGTCTTTGCGCGCGACGACCGCGGTTCGCGTTTCAAGCTCATCGAGCTTGCGCCGGACGCAACCATCGAAGAAGTCAGAGCGAAGACCACTGCGAAGTTCGCGTAAGCCGCAGTCAGCGGAGCCGCAAAGGGGCTTGGAGATCGAGGCTCTCGCGGACAGCGGGGCGTAGGTCCTAGGCAGCGGCCGGTTCGGCGAGCGCGGCCTCGATCGCCCTCAGCGCGCCGAAAGCGTTCATCTGCATGCACTCAGTGCGCAGTTGTTCGAGCGCGGTACGCGTCGTATCCAAGTCGATTCCCTCACCGAGATTCGCCAGTGCACGCGCCCGATTCACGAGCATGCTCGTGAAGGGCAGCGGTTCGGTCGCCGTATACTGTTCCAGCGCGCTTGCGTAACGGCGCGCTTCGTTCCAGCGCGCCTGCTCGAGGCTCACTTCGATCGCGTGCATGTAGAAGTTGAAATAGCTGTGGCTCACGCAGCCAGCCGCAAGGAGCGCTTCTCCTTCCTCGAGCATCGCCGTCCTGTCTTGCGCGTTCTCGGTCGTGCGCGCAACGAGACTCAAGAGCACCGGTCCACAGTACGACATGCCGGTCTCGCGGCCGATCTGCAAGCTTTGCATTGCAAGCTGGAGCGCTTCCTCGCGCCTGCCGAGCGCGAGCATCGAAGAGGCCAAGATGCCCGTGCATTCGGCTTGGAATCGGCGCGCACCCAGTTGTTTAGCCAGATCGATCGCCCGCATGGTGCACTTGCGTGCATCCTCATACTGAGCTTGGATGAGGTAGCCCTCGCAGTAACAGAGATTGATGAGGAGCTCGCTCCGAAGGTCGCCGATGCGTGTCGCGAGATCGAGTCCTTCTCTTAGAGGCTCGCGGCCTGCATTCGGCGTGCCGTAGTAAATCTCGGTGATGGCAAGCATCGGCAGATTCGCGAGCAGCACGCCCGCGAGATTGTGGCTCCTCGCTTCTTGAACGCATTGCGAGAAATGGCGGCGTGCCGTGATCATCTGGCCGCGCTGATAGTAGGCATCCCCGAGCCCACCCAGTGCGCGCGCGATCTCGAGCGATGAGCTTGCCTCGATGGCGTAACGATAGGCTTGCTCGTGCGACTCGAGGCACGCAGCCAATCGGCCGAGCGGGAACAGCAAGTTGCCGCGCAAGGTATAGAGCTGCGCGCGTACGTGAGCGTCCGCACTCTCGCGCCACTGCGTCTCGGCCCGATCCAACGCATCGAGCGCCTCTTCGTGCCGATCCATGATACGAAGCGCAGATGCCACGCCAAGCCACGCTCGTCCGCGACTCGGAGAGTCGACGGCGAAGTCGAGGGACTCGCGGAAGGCGGTGAGCGCATCGTGAGTACGGCCGAGTTGCAGCAGGAGCTCACCGAGCTGTGCGCTCGTCGAATGCAAAAGCGCAGGTTCGTGAGCGAGCGCGGCCGCCTTCTGCGCGAGATTCAGGGCCCGTTCGAAGCGAAGAGCCTGTTGCTCGGCCCGCGCGGCAGCGGCGTACGCGCTTGCAGCAGTGTCGTCCTGTGCGGCCGCTAGATGATCGGCGTAGAGCGCGAGATCGCGTTCCGCAAACCATTGCGCGGCCATGCGATGCAGCTCCCGACGATGCGACTTGAGAATCGATTCGTACACGGCATCTCTGAACAGCGCATGCGCGAACTGGAGTCGCGAGCCCCCCGTGCGCACGAATCCGCGTTCGATGAGTAGCGCCGGATCATATTGCTCGTCGCCGATCGTGTACCTGAGTGCATCGAGCCAGAACTGCTGACCGAGCACGGCGCCTGCCTGCAGGGCTCGATGATCGTTATCCGGCAGATGATCGGCGCGAGCGAGAACGAGCGTGCGGACGGAGCCAGGGAGCAGCTCACTGCCGGCGTTCGCTGCGCGTAACAGCTGATCGAGAAATAGCGGATAGCCTTCCGCCCGCTCGATGCACGCGGCGATCGTTTCGCGGGGCAGCTCCGGATAGAAGGCGGCGAGCTCCTCGGCTTCATCTTGCGCGAGCGGCGCAAGATCGAGCGTCGTGACGGGACAGCCGCGTGCGCGCGCACGCCACGTTGCGCCGATGGGATCGCCTTCCGGTCGCGTCGTCATGATCAAGAGAATCGGACAGTTCGCCACGACAGCGGCGATCTCGCCCAAGCGCGCGAGCTCTTCCGTATCGGCCCAGTGAATGTCCTCGACAACGAGGAGGCGAGGCTGGCGCTGCGCGGCCCACTCGATGAGCTGCGACAGCGCGAGCGTTCGGCCGCGTTGCCGGGTCGCGGGATCCATTGCCTGTTCGAGCGCCGCGAACTCGGGTTCGAGCGGCGCATCGACGATATCGCTCAAGAAAATCGATTGGTCGACGCTTCCGCCTCGAGCGACGAGAAGCCGCCGAACCGCCGCTGCGCGTTGCGCCGCGCTTGCGCCCGGATCCGCGCCCATCAAGCTCAAGGCGAGCGTCGTGATCGGCCCGCGCCCCGGCGATTGCCCGAAGTCGAAGACCTGGGCTGAGTGCACTTCGACATCGCGATCTCGGGCTGCACACGCAACCGCATCCACGAGTCGCGACTTGCCGATGCCTGCTTCTCCGCGCACGATGATCGCGCGGCCGTGTCGGCTCGTGCGACACCGATCGAGCGCCGCGAGCACCATTGCGAGCTCGGGCCGCCGGCCGACGAAGGGCAGCGCGCTTTCAACCTGTGAAAGGATGCTTTCGAGCGACCACGCGGGCACCGCGGCCCCCTCGAGATCGGACGCCGCATGGCGCTTGCAGCCGGCACGATCCCCCAATGCTTGGCGCGCTTCATCGGAGATCAAAATCTCGCCACTCGCTGCGCGGCTCGCGAGCGTGTGCGCGAGGTGAGTGGGGCGGCCGCTCAACGGAAATAGTGCGGGTGTCGAGAGAACCTGGCCGATCGCGATGCCGATCTGCAGCGAAAGCGGTACGGTGGTATCCCACGGGTCGTGCTTCGCTGAATCTTTCAGCAGCAGTGCGGCACGCGCGGCGCATTGAGTCTCGTTGCCATAGGCATTCGGTAAGCCGAACACGGCGAGCACGTTCGAGCCCACTCTTCGATCCGCCGTGCCGCCGAATTCCTTGACGATCTGGTGAACGCGGTCTTGGAAAGCGCTTGCGAGCGCGTGGACATCCTCTGGGTCGAGCGTCGCTTCGAGCTCGAGCAATCCTTCGAGTCGTGCGACGAGCACGACGGCGTCTCGCAATTGTGGACGCGCTTCCGTTCGTGAGCTCTCGGTGCTCTCGGCATTCAACGTATCGCTCGGCTCGTCATCCATGTCCACACTCGAATCGTCGAGCGCATCGACACTCGAGCGTCGTCGTCGCATGAGATCGCGATAGAGTTGCTCCGTTGCAGGCTCGGGCGCCACATCCAACTCGCGGCGCAGGGCTTCCTTGCAGGTTCGGTACTGTCGAAGCGCTTCCGCATAGGCGCCGCGTTTCGCGTGCAGCTCCATCATCGTGCGGTGCGCCGGTTCGTTGAGCGGCTCCAACACGAGCAATCGGCCGCACGCCCTCGTCGCACCATCGAAGTCTTGATTCGCGATGCAAAGCTGCGTGAGCGTCTGCAACGCTTCGATCGCTTGTCGCCGCACGCTCATTCGCTCGTTCGTCAGCCATTCGTCGAACGCCGTAGAGCGCGCGTCGAACCCGTCGAGCAGATCGCCGCGATACAGCTCCGCGGCTTCCTGAAGCGTGGATCTCGTTGCGGATGTGAGTGCTTGGCGAAAGCGCACGAGATCGCAATCGAGTACTCGACCATCGAGCGCAATCGAGTCCGTCGTTGCGATGAGCGCTGAATGAAAGCTTCGAGGAAGGGCCTTTCGCAGCGCTGCGATCGCTTGCCGCAGGCTCGTGCGAGCCAACTCGACATCCGCGTCTTCCCAGAGCAATGCCGCCAAGCGGTCTCGCGCATGCGACTCGGACGGTCGCAGCGCTAGATACGCGAGCAACGCGCGGCTCTTGCGTGAGGCGATCTTGATCTCTGCGCTCGCGCCGTCGAGTACGCGCAAGGAACCGAGAAGTTGTAAGGTCAATTGGCTCACGGCGCGGGCTCCATTCACGTATTTTTCACGCGTCGGTCGACTTTGTCATCACGGGACGGGGCTAAAAAGGCTCGCAATAGATGATTTCACGAAAGGAGATGTCAATGTCCCTGGTCGACTGTCGCGGCGTACCGATTTCGACGAACAATCCAAGATCCCTGCAGCATTATGAGCAGGCCGTCGAGCTCGCGGTGGGATATTACCTAGATCCGCTCGTCATTCTTCAGGATGCCTTGGAGGAGGAGCCCCACTTTGCGGCGGCGCACTGTTTGCGTGCGGCCCTCATGGTGGGGGCGTCGGACAAGTCGGCATTGCCGATGCTACGGGAGAGCATCGAAGCCATCGAGAACCTAGGGCGGCGTGCGAATGAGCGTGAGCGCATGCATGCGGCCGCGGCGCGGGCGTGGTTACACGGCGACTTTGCCGGGGCGGTGCGGCGCTACGGAGAGGTTTTGCTGGAATACCCTCTCGACCTCGTTGCGCTGCAGGCGGCGCATCTCGGCGACTTCTATCTAGGTGCATCGACTATGCTTCGCGACCGCGTTGCGCAGGTCATGCCGCTATGGGATGCGACTGTGCCGGGATATAGCTATGTGCTCGGAATGTATGCGTTCGGCCTTGAGGAGACCGGCTCTTATTCACGTGCAGAGGACGTCGGCCAACGTGCGCTCGAGCTGAACGGCCAGGATCCATGGGCCGTGCACGCCGTCGCTCACGTGATGGAAATGCAAGGGCGTCTTCGGGAAGGAATCGACTTCCTCACGATGCGCGAGAAGGACTGGGCGACGAACAACGCGTTTGCTTTCCACAACTGGTGGCACTTCGCGCTCTATCATTTGGATATCGGCGATACGGCGCGCGTGCTGTCGCTGTATGACACCAAGATTCGCCCGACCGATTCGCGAGTTCCGCTCGAGATGGTCGACGCGTCCGCATTGCTCTGGCGCCTTCATATTCGAGGTATCGATGTCGGCGAGCGATGGCAGGCGTTGTCGGATGCGTGGCGACCGACGGCGGAAGATGCCTTCTATGCGTTCAACGACGTGCATGCGGTCATGGCGTTCGCAGGGGCCGAGCGGTTGGATGCTGCAAGCAGGACGCTCGCTGCAATGGAGCGTCGCGCAGTGGGGAGCGGTACGAACGCCACAATGACGCGCGAGGTGGGATTGCCGGTGGCACACGCGCTGGTGTCGTTTGCGCTTGGGCACTACGCCGAATGCATCGAGCTCTTGCTGCCGGTTCGAACGATTGCCTATCGCTTCGGCGGTAGTCACGCGCAGCGGGACTTGGTTCATCTCACCCTCGTCGAAGCGGCGCTTCGTGCGGGCAAGATCAAGCTCGCGCGTGCACTCGTCGCGGAGCGTACGCAGCTCAAAGCGGCGAGTCCGTTCAACTGGCAACTGACCGCGCGGGTCAGCGATGCGATAGGCGAGCCCGCTGGTGCCGCGCGCGCGCGCGAAAGCGCGGAAGCGCGTCGGCGCGCTCACATCGGCGCGCTTCGCGCGTAAGAGAGGGGACATTCCTCGCTGGGCGAGGAGTGTCCCCATGTCCGCGTAACCGCAACCTAGCGTGTATGGACCTCGATCGGAGGCGAGGAATGTCCCCTACGCCTTGTGCTCGCGCGCGAGATAAGCCTGCGATTGCATTTCGATCAGGCGGCTTTTCGTGCGTTCGAATTCGAAGGTGAGTTTCGAGCCTTGATACAGCGCGTCGATCGGCGCGGCGCTCGAGATGACGAGCTTGACGGCGCGATCGTAGAACTCATCGACGAGACTGATGAAACGACGCGCTGGGTTCTCGTGCTCCGGCATGAGAACGGGAACATCGCTCAGGAACACGGTGTGATAGCAGCGCGCGAGCTCGATGTAGTCGGACTGACTGCGCGGACCCTGACACAGCTCCTTGAAGGTAAACCAAACGACGTCGTCCGCCTGCCTATGAGCATGTAAGCGGCGATGATTGATCGTGAGCGTGGAGTCGGCGCGCCCGGGTTCACCAGCAATTTCGACGAACAAGTGCTCTAGGCGTTGCGCATGTTGCGGGTCCCGAGTATCGAACCACGTCGTTGCGCGCTCGAGCATGCGCAGACGATAGTCCGCACCCGATGCCATGTGAACGACCTCGGTGTGCTCCTTCAGCAGCCGAATGGCGGGAAGAAAGCGTGCGCGCTGCAGCCCGCCTTTGTATAGATCGTCCGGTGGCACATTGGATGTCGCGACGAGCGTGACACCGCGCTCGAACAGTGCGGTAAAGAGTGTACCGAGCAGCATTGCATCGGCGATGTCGGCAACGAACAGCTCATCGAAGCAGATGAGCCGTGCACGCGATGCAATCTTGTCCGCGACGCGGTTCAGCGGGTTGGGTTCGTCGGGATGCTTCTTGAGCTCGTCGTGCACCGATTGCATGAACCGGTGGAAATGGCTGCGCTGCTTGTTCTTGAACGGTAGGCTTTGGAAGAACAAATCCATCAGCCAGGTCTTGCCGCGGCCGACGCCGCCCCAGATATACAACCCGCGATGCCCTGATTGCGTGCGCTTACGGGAGAGCAGTCCTTTCAGGAGACCCGTTTTCGGCGTGGGCGCGAGCAGACGCTCTCTGAGATCGTCGAGTCGCGCGACGATCTGCTGCTGGGCCTCATCTTCGGCGTAGCCGAGCCGTGCGCACTCGGCACGATACGTCGCCATCAGCGACAAGGTGGGCGTCGGGTGCGTGGTCACTTAGAGATTCTGATAGTTGGGTCCGGAGCCGCCTTCCGGTGTGGTCCACGTGATGATCTCATAGGGATCTTTGATGTCGCAGGCCTTGCAGTGAACGCAGTTCGCCGCGTTGATCTGCAAGCGTCGACCGCCTCGTCCGTCATCGACCATCTCGTACACGCCCGCCGGGCAGAAGCGTTCGCACGGATTGCCATATTCTTTCGTGCAGCGGTCGACGCAGATGGAGGTGTCGTGCACGAGCAAGTGCACCGGTTGAGACTCATCGTGGACGTTTCCGGCAAAGAAAACCGACGCGAGTCGGTCGCGCGGCGGCAAGGTGCGATCGACCCAGCCGCGATCGGGTGAGACGTAGTCGTCGAGCTTTTCCAGTGCGGACCAATCGGGCGTATTGCGCAGCGTCCAGGGTGTCTTGCCCCTGAGCAGCGATTCGAGTCCGGCGTTCGCGATGGCGAAATACAAGCCGTTCTTGAACGCCGGTTTGAAGTTACGAACCTGGTGAAGCTCGCGATGACCCTCGGATGCGCGCCAGCGCGCATCGAACCCGGTCGACTCGCCGCGCTCGCTCAAGTGTTCCGCCGCCAGCATGCCCGAGCGAATCGCTTGATGGATGCCTTTGATCTTGAACACGTTGAGCGTGCCGGCGGCATCTCCCACGATGAGCGCGCCTGGCATCTCGAGCTTGGGTAAGGACTGGTATCCACCCGCGGCGATCGTGCGTGCGCCCGCCGCGAGAATCTCTCCGCCCTCGAGCAGACCCTTGACGCGCGGATGGTGCTTGAACTGCTGAAAGGCTTCGAAGAGCCGCAAGCGTGGATCGCGATAGTTGAGGCCGACGACATAGCCAACGTACACGCGGTCTTCCGTCAAGTGATACAGAAAGCTCCCGCCGTACGTGCGGGAATCGAGCGGCCAGCCGAAAGCATGCTCGATGCGTCCGGGTTGCACGCGCCCAGGAGGCAGTTGCCACAGCTCTTTGAATCCGAGGCCGAACGTCGGGGGATCGATGCCCTCGCGCAGATTGAATCGTCGGGTGAGCGCTTTCGTGATCGAGCCTCGCGATCCTTCGGCAAGCACGGTCGTCCGCGCATGAATCTCGACGCCGGGTGTGTAGTTGGGACCGGGCGTACCGTCCTTGTTCAATCCCATGTCGCCGATGCGGACGCCTTTGACTCGGCCCGCCTCGTCGATCAACGCTTCGGCGGCAGAGAAGCCGGCGAAGACATCGACGCCGAGTCCTTCCGCTTGTTGCGCGAGCCAAGGCGTAAGTTGCCCGAGGGAGATGATGAAATTGCCCGCGTTGTGCATCGGGCTCAGCTTCACGGCCCAATCTGGCAACTTGAGCGAGCCCGTTTTCGTCATGAGGCGAACGTCGTCGGTCGCGGCAGGCACCTTCATGCCGGGATAGTCATCGCGCCAACTCGGCAGAAGCTGGTCGAGTGGACCCGGCTCGATGACCGCACCGGAGAGCGAATGCGCACCGACGGCGGATCCTTTTTCGAGCACGCAGACGTTGATGTCCGGCTTGAGCTGTTTCAGTCGGATCGCGCACGCCAGTCCCGCCGGACCCGCGCCGACGATGACGGCGTCATATTCCATGACCTCGCGTTCAGTCATTTCTCGCTCTCAAATACGCTGTAGGCTGTAGCCAGAGAAGAAGCGCACACGTATGCGATACGCAACGCGACTCTACCTACAGTCTACAGCCTAGAGCCCACAGCCTATAGTTCACTTCGGCGCCATTCGAATCGCGCCGTCCAAGCGGATGCACTCGCCGTTGAGCATGACGTTCTCGCACACGTGCGCGACGAGCGCCGCGTACTCTTCGGGGCGACCCAGACGAGGCGGGAAGGGCACTTGCTTGCCGAGGGAGTCCTGCGCCTCTTGAGGTAGGGATGCCATCAGCGGTGTCTTGAAGATTCCGGGTGCGATCGTCATGACTCGGATGCCGCTCGAGGCGAGATCGCGAGCCATCGGTAGGGTCATGCCAACGATGCCGCTTTTCGACGCCGAGTAGGCCACCTGGCCGATCTGGCCATCGAATGCAGCGACCGAGGCCGTCATCACGATCAAGCCGCGTTCGCCTTCTGCGTTCGGTGAGTTCTTCGACATCGCGGCGCTCGCGGCTTTCGATACGAGGAGCGTGCCGATCAAATTGATCTCGATGACCTTCCTGAAGAAATCGCCGGGCATCGGACCTTCCTTGTTCACGATGCGTCGCGGCCAGGCCACGCCCGCGCAGTTCACGGTGAGATTGAGACCACCCATTTCTTGGACGGCGTGCTCGATCGCCGCGTCGACCGCGCTTTCGTTCGTGACATCGACTGCCTCGAAGCGTGCGGCGGCGCCCAGTGCGCGCGCGGCTTCAGCGCCGGCTTCTTGGTTGACGTCGAGTATCGTCACGCGGGCGCCGCCTGCAATCAATCGTTCCGCCGTGGCAAAGCCGAGGCCGGATGCGCCACCTGTGATGAGGGCTCTTACGTCGTTGACTTGCATACTCACTCCCGTCTCAGCTCGACGCCCATTTCGCTTTCCGTTTCTCGAGAAAAGCCGACAGCCCTTCTTTGCCCTCGTCGCCCACGCGCAGCTTGGCGAGCAATCGCGAGGTTTCTTCTTGAAGCAGGTCGCGATCGTCAGCGTCTTCAACCGCTCTGATCAACTGTTTCGCTTCGCTCAGCGCTTGGGGACCGCCCTGCAGGATCGCGTCCGCGTAGTGTGCAATTGTCTCATCGAGCTGCGCGGGCGCGACGGCCACATGAAGCAGGCCGATCGCTTGCGCCTCGTGGCCATCAAACGGCAATGCAGACAAGAAGAGGCGCCGCGCCTGCCGTGCCCCGATCGCTCGAATGACATAGGGCGAGATCGTTGCAGGCACGAGACCCAGGCGCACTTCGGTCAGCGCGAACTTCGCAGCCGAGTTGCCGATCGCGATGTCCGCGCAGGCGACGAGGCCGACACCGCCTCCGAACACGTTGCCGTTCACGCGCACGATCAAAGGCCGGCTCACTTCGTCGAGCGCGCGCAAGCACTGCGCAAGCAATCGTGCATCCTGAAGATTGCCGTCTTCGTCGATGTCGCGCATCGAGCGCATGTATGCGATGTCAGCACCGGCGCAGAAACTTGCGCCTTCGCCCGTGAGCACGATCGCGCGCACTTGGCTATCGCGTTCCGCGTCGAGCAACGCGCCGTGTAACGCGGTCAGGAGCTCCGCGTTCATCGCGTTGTGTTTCTCCGGACGATTCAGCGCCAGTGTGAGGATGCCGCGAGCGGAGAGGGATGTGAGGAGATGAGACATGGAAGTGTTACCGGTCGATCACATTCGGAAAACACCATACTTCTCGTCGCCAGGTGCCGGGCCATTCATTGCGGCGGCTAGCGCGAGCGAGAGGATTCGGCGAGTGTCGATGGGGTCGATCACGCCGTCGTCCCACAGTCGGGCGGTGGCGTAGTAGGGATTGCCTTGGGTTTCGTACTGAGCGCGAATCGCATCCATGAACTTGTCGCGCTCGGCATCTGGCCATCTTTCGCCGCGTGCTTTCAATCCATCCGCGCGCACAGTCGCGAGCACTTGCGCAGCCTGTTCGCCGCCCATCACGCTGACGCGGGCGTTCGGCCACATCCACATCATGCGCGGACTATAGGCGCGGCCGCACATCGCATAGTTACCGGCGCCGAACGAGCCGCCGATGATGACGGTGAACTTCGGGAC
>JBIQKP010000179.1:0-2942 GCA_044506405.1 Lysobacterales bacterium
ACGCCACGCATGTGTACAGCTCTGGCCATCATTCGTCCTTTCCTAACTTGCGCCGTATCCGCTTCAAACGCGTTGCAATTTCATCGTCACTGAGCCCCATGAGGCGGGCGAGGCGAGCGACCTCGAGCAAGTGCTCATCCAGACGCTGATCCTGCAGATCATTCGTGATCGCAACGCGGTCTGCGACGAACGATCCACGACCATGCCGCGTCACGATCACACCTTCAGCGCCGAGCTCTTCGTACGCACGCTTGACGGTGATCACGCTGACTCGAAGGGCCACGGCCAATGTGCGAATCGACGGCAGCTCTTGTCCCGGCTGCCAATCGCCAAGCGCAATGCGCTGGCGGATCTGCTCCATGATCTGCAGGTACATGGGCCGCGCATCGGTCTGCGAGATGTGGATGGAACTGTGCATATCGATGTGCACAGTATATGCACAGTATGCACAGTAACGCTAGCGGGAAGTGCAGAAGTGGGAAGCGACCCTGATTTGAGAGGACTTTCGCTGCATCGCACTGGCTTGCCGACCGTGTCCGATCGACGACGGCTTCGTTCAGAGGCGCCCATGGCACTTTATGGAGGGCGTCCGCGTCTAGGTGAGTAGGCAGAAAGGAGCAGGACGATCGCGTGACCGCCGATCCCACTATGAGCGACCCGTCGACAGGACCGTTGTCGGCGAGAGCCTTGCGATGGTCGGCAGTGCTTCTCGTGCTGGTGGGTCTTGTTCTCTCGGTCGGCAGTTTCATGATGTTGCGAGCCGCCGAGTTCTCTCGCGCGGAAGCAGAGTTCGCCGCGGAGGCGGAGCGATGGCGGGCGCTTACGCAGGAAGAGCTCACACAGACGGTTCGGAGCTTGCGCGCCGTCGGTGCGTTCATGGATAGCAGCCATGAAGTCACGCGCACGGAGTTCAGGTCATTCACGCGCAGCGTGCTCGAGACGCACCCCGAGATCCTATCGGTCGAATGGCTTCCGCGAGTCGACGCACGAGAGCGCGCGCAGATCGAAGCGCAAGCACGTGCAGAAGGCGTGGCGGACTACTCCATCAAGGATGTCGGCGGAGGTCGCACGGTCATCCAAGCACCGGCACGCGACGAGTACTTTCCCATCTACTACGTCGAACCTCTGAGGCCGAACCGAAACGCGCTCGGACTCGACTACGGCGGGCGTCCCAAGCGGCTTCGTGTGATGGCCGAGGCACGCGATTCAGGAGAGGTCGTGTCCCTAGCGGGATTCGAGCGCTTCTTTCGAGACACGAAGGGGAATGCGCTGCATGTTCTCATTTTCCTACCTCGCTATTCTCCTGGACAGGTACCCGAAACAATCGAGGATCGTAGGGTTCGCCTGCTCGGTTTCGTGGCGACGACTTTCGAGATGGATGCAGTGCTAGAGAGCGTGCTCGAACAGTTCGCTGCGCCGGGCATCGCGTTTGATATTCGCTCGAGCCTTCAGGAACGGCCCGCTACCGGGAAGGTGGTCACGTCGCTCGCATCGGATCCCTCTCGCGCGTGGATCGCTTCGCCCGCTCATGGATTGCAGAAGACGTCGATCTTGGAGTTGCCGGGCCTGCAGTTCCAGATGATCGCGAGCGCGACATCGGAGTTCTCCGAGTTGCAGAACTATGCATCTGCGTGGATCGCGCTTGCGGTCGGCCTCGCGATGACGGGGCTCGCGCTTGGTTACCTGCAGCTTCTGAGGCGGCAGTTCGCACGTCAGCGCGAGCTCGAGTTGGAGCGCGATCGTCTCTTCAATCTGACGCCCGATCTTCTGTGCATTGCCTCGCTGGACGGGTACTTCAAGCAGCTGAGCCCTGCATGGGAGCGAACGCTCGGATACAGCCGAGCCGAGTTGATGCGGCACTCTTTCCTGTTCTTCGTGCATCCGGATGATGCTGCGGTCAGCGAGGAGCGCTTACGACAGCTTGCGATTGGGCAGGACGTGCTCGACTTCGAGAACCGCTATCGCCGCCACGATGGCGCGTGGAGATGGCTCGAATGGCGCGCCATTGCCGCTCCGGGGCAGAACGTCATCTACGCGAGTGCACGCGACGTGACGGAACAACGAGAGACCAACCGCGCTTTGGAGCTTGCTCGCCGCTTTGCAGAGCGTACGACGGAGGTCATGCCAAGCGCGCTGTACATCGACGATGTGGTCGAGCATCGAAACGTCTTCACGAATCGACAGGGAGCGTTGTCGCTCGGGCTGCCTGAAGACTACTTTCCATCCGCCGGACCTCGCGCGGTGGAGCGATTGATGCATCCAGAAGATGCGTCGAAGTATGTTGCGCATCGAGAGCGCATGCGGACGCTCGCGGACGATGAGAGCGCAGAAATTACCTATCGTATGCGGCACGCGGATGGATCGTGGCGATGGTTTCACGGCCGAGACGCCGTGTTCGAGCGGGACGCGGATGGTTCCGTTCGGCTCATCATCGGTACGGCAACGGATGTCACCGCACTGAAGGACGCCGAAGCAGAGCGCAGCCGCATGGAGGAGCGCATGCGGCACTCGCAGAAAATGGAGGCACTCGGGACGCTCGCGGGCGGAATCGCGCACGATTTCAACAATATCCTCACTGCGATCGCAGGAAACGTGCGACTTGCGCTGCACGATCTTCCGGCTGCGGCTGCAATCCGCGTAAACCTGGAAGAGATCGAGCGAGCGGCGGGGCGCGCGACCGATCTGGTCAGTCGCATCCTTGCGTTCAGTCGCAACGAGGAACCTGCGTTGCGCCAGGTCGATCTTCGGATCGTCGTCGATGAGGCCGTTCGTTTGCTGCGCGCGAGCATGCCGGCGATGATCCAGATCCGCGTGCAGCAAACCGCATCAATCCCACCCATCTCGGCGGACGCGACGCAGATCCACCAAGTCATCATGAACTTGGTCGCGAACGCACGCGATGCGATGGACCCGCAAGGTGGCGCCATCACGATTGGGCTGCG
>JBIQKP010000180.1:0-2929 GCA_044506405.1 Lysobacterales bacterium
AGGAGATTGCCGGCCGGCGGCAGCATCATCGGTAACGCTTGCGGCAGCACAATGCGAAACAGGATGCGGGATTCGTTCAAATTGAGCGCCCTGCCCGCTTCCCATTGGCCATCCGGCACGTTGGCGACCGCGCTGCGCACGACTTCTGCGCCGTATGCGCCACTATTCAAGCCAAGCACGACGATGCCAGTCACGAGCGCGGGCAGACTCACTCCGAAGAACGGGAGCGCGAAGTAAAACCAGAAGAGCTGCACCATCGCCGATGTGCCGCGGAAGACCTCGACATACGTCGTCGCAGGCCAGCGAAGCCACGCGTGCGTCGAACGTCGACCGAGACCCGCGATGAGCGCGAGCATGAGTGCGCACGCGGCGCCACCGATCGTGAGCTGCAACGTGACGCGGAGGCCTTCGATCAAAGGCGGCCCGTGCAGTTGCAGGAACTCGATCACTGCGGAGCCCCACAGAGCTCAGCGGCGGTGACTTGCCCGGGCAGCATGTCGCTCGTGAACCCGAACGGCGCCACGAGCTCCGCATGGACCGATGTCCCGATCGTGCCGGTCAGGACGGAATTGAACGCATCGCGGAACGCCTGGTCGCGCTTTCTGAAGCCGAACGCGCCGTAGCCTTTGATGACTTTCCCATCGAGCACGAGGTCTTCGAATGGCATTGCACGCTCGAGCGGCGCGGATGTCTTGCTCAGTAAATCGTTCACGGTCAACGCCGTTCCTGCATACGCGGTTGCGCGACCCGCCGCGACACCATCGACCGCGGCAGGTGCGCCGGGGAAGATCACGATGCGTTGATCTGGAATGCCCACCGCGCGTGCGTACTGGAGTTGGATGGCGCCCGTCACGACGCCAAGCCGCGCCTCGGGTGTCGCGAGCACATCCTCGTAGCCGTGCAACCCGAGCGGATTGCCTTCGGCGACGATGAACGCTTCCCCGATCGCGTAGCTCGGATTGGAGAACAGAATCTCTTGGCAACGCTGCGGTGTGATGTACATCCCTGCCGCGATCACATCGAAGCGCCCGGCCTTTAGCGCAGGAATCAGCGAACCGAACTCCGTCAATACGCCTTGAATCTCCGGCACGCCGAGTTGGCGAAAGATCAGACGCGCCAGCTCGGGCGCCTCTCCAGTCAATCGCCCACTCCTGCTATCGACATATGCGAAGGGCGCTTCGTTCGCGAAACCGATACGCACGACGCCTGCCGCGCGGATGCGCTGCAGGGTGTCGCCCTCTCCTGCACCTCCGCTGTCTAGCTCACCCGGACGAGGCCATAGCCACACTGCAAGCAGCACGACGGCGAGCGCGCCTGCGGATCGACCAAGCACTTTGCGGGCGCTAGAACGATGCACGATTTACCTGCATGCATTTGTAGACAGGCTCGGGCTTAAGCGATCGGGCCGCCTATCGACTGAATTTGCTTGAACGTCGTGCGCGTCGCGACAAACTCCGGGCGCGGCGCCTTCTCGCCGAACGGCGTGACGAGTCGATTGGAAACGCTGTTGTAGACCAGAAAGACGTTAGAGCGCGGCAGTGGAGTGACGTTGCTATTCGAGCCGTGCATTGCGTTGCAGTCGAACAGGACGACGTTGCCCGCGGGTCCTTTCGCCGTTGCAATGCCGCCCTCCTCGAACAACGCCTGAAGACTCGCCGGATCGGGAACGCCGTACTCCTGCTTGCGCAGCGACTGCTTGTAGTGGTCGTCGGGTGTCTCGCCCACGCAGCGCACGTATCGTCGATGCGACCTCGGCATGATCATGAGCGGACCGTTGTACTCGGTGTTCTGCGTGAGCGAGATCGACATGCTGAGCGCACGCATGCGCGGCATCCCGTCTTCGATGTGCCACGTCTCGAAATCCGAATGCCAATAGAACTCCTTGCCGAAGAATCCCGGCTTGTAGTTCAGCCGCGATTGATGAATGTAGACTTCATCGCCAAGCAAGTAGCGAGCGATCCCTGCGAGACGCTCATCGGCCGCGAGCCGCGCGAACAACGCACTCTGCGCATGTATCGCGAAGATAGATCGCAGCTCTCGGCCATCGGGCTCGAGAATCAGCGTATCGCGATCGATGCCTTCGGGCGCCGCACGGAGCCGATCGAGCTCGGCGACGAGCGTGCGCACCTCGGCGGGACTGAACAGAGCGTCGAGCTCGAGAAATCCTTCACGATCGTACTGCTTCACCTGCTCGCGCGTGAGCGGCCCGTCGGTGGCCGGGCTCGCATACACGACAGGATCGACGCGCTCCGCAATCTCCGGCTGACTGGCAAGACGAGACTCGTAAGGATCGCGCGTCGCGCGACCGAGAACCGCGGACATGCTCAAGCCCCCACAGCTTCCGCTTCGAGCGGATACGCGCCGCTTTCGTCGTGCACTTCGCGCCCGTGCAGTGCGGGGTTGAAGACGCAAGCCACTGTCAGCTCGGTCTGCGCGTGCAGTACGTGCTCGTCGTGTTTGTCTAGGATATAGATCGTGCCCGGCTCGATTCGATACCGCTGTCCGGTTGCGCAGTCTTCCAGTTCACCGGTCCCGCTGATGCAGTACACCGACTCGAAATGATTGCGATAGCACATGGGCGTCGACGTGCCGGCGTACATCGTCGTGATGTGAAACGAGAAACCGACGTTGTCGCCCTTCAAGAGCAACCGCGTGCTCTCCCACGTCTTGCTCACGACGCGACGAGAGGTCTTGCGTGCATCTTCCAATGTTCGAACGATCATGATGATGAGCTCCTCTTGACCTAAACCGCTGCTCGAGGGAGCGCTTGCCGACCGCTCAAGACAGCGGCGACACTCTGCGCGAGTAGCGTCAAACCGCGCTCTAGATCCTCATCGCTGATCGTGAGCGGGCACAGACACTTGGCGACCTCGTCGTTCGGGCCGCCGGTTTCGATGATCATGCCGCGCCGAAACGCTTCGCGGCTCAC
>JBIQKP010000181.1:0-2888 GCA_044506405.1 Lysobacterales bacterium
TCGTGAGCGAACTCGGCATCGTCCGCCGTGAGCTCATTGAGACGAGCGAGATCGACGGGTACGTCGTTGCTCCCGTTCGTGCCGTTGCCCGCGGCTGCATCGTGCGTGTTGACGCCGAGCCCATAACGTTCCAACGTTTCCCGCAAGCGGGCGAGCTCGATCGGCTTCGTCAGGAATGCGTTCATGCCCGCTTCGAGGCAGCGTTCGAGCTGCCCGGTCATCGCGTTCGCGGTGAGCGCGACAATGGGTGTTTCGCGCGTGCCACCCTCGAGGGTGCGAATCTGGCGTGTGGCCGTGAGCCCGTCCATCACCGGCATCTGCAGATCCATGAGGATGAGGTCGAAGGGGCTTTCCGAATACGCTTTGACCGCTTCGGCACCGTTGTCTGCGATGCGCACGCTACATCCCATCCGTTCGAGCAGACGGACCGCGACCTTTTGGTTCACAGCGTTGTCCTCCACCAGAAGGACGCGTCCATGGAAGCGTTCCGCGCCTTCGGAGATCGACAGCGTTCCGCGCGTGACGATCGGCTGGCTCTGCAAGTGCCAAAGCTTCGCGTCGCACGAGAGAACCCGGTCCAGACATTCGAGTAATTCGCGCGAGCGCAACGGCTTCAAGAGATACGCTGCGAATCCGAGCGAGGCAAAACGCCGGGCATCGCCATGTTCGTCCACGGACGTGAGCATGACGAGCCGTGCACGTGAGAGATCGCTATCCGCGTTGATTCGTTCACCGAGTGCAGCCCCGTCCATGTCGCCCATGCGATGATCGATCAGCACGGCTTCAAAGGGATGCTCATCGGCAATCGCTTGACGCATGAGGGCAAGCGCTTCGACGCCGCAACTCGCTAACGACACTTCGAAGCCGGCATGGATGAGCTGGCCGGCGATGACGCGGCGGTTCGTCTCATTGTCGTCGACGATGAGCAGGCGGCGCCCGAGGCGCGAAAGATCGGGTTCTTCGGGTGCGGTGCTCTCGCTCGTCGCTTCGAGCGGCAGCGTGAACCAAAAGGACGAGCCTTTGCCGAGCTCGCTGCGGGCACCGACTTCTCCGCCCATCATTTCGATCAGCCGACGAACGATCGACAACCCGAGACCGGTGCCGCCGAAGTGTCGAGTCGTCGACGAGTCGGCCTGTACGAAGGGGCGAAAGAGCGTGCCGAGCGTTTCGGGCGAGATGCCGATGCCGGTGTCGCGCACCTCGAAGCGGGTGATCGACTTGCCATCCGCTTCACGCTCTTTACGGACTTCGATGACGATCTCGCCGCTCGGTGTGAACTTGATTGCGTTGCCGACGAGATTCAACAGACATTGGCGCAACCGCTGCGGATCACCGAAGACGCGATCGGGCACGTCGCGATGAACGTGTACGACGAGCTCCAAATGCTTAGCTGCCGCTTGCAGTGCCATCAATCCGCCGACTTCCTCGACGAGCGCGCGCAGGTCGAGGTCGATGGACTCGATGTCGAGCTTGCCCGCTTCGATCTTGGAGAAATCGAGAATGTCGTTGATGACCGTGAGTAGCGAATCCGAGCTCGCGCGAATCGTCTCGGCGTAGTCGCGTTGCGTGCGATCGAGCGTCGTGTCGAGCAACAAGCCCGTCATGCCGATGATGCCGTTCATCGGCGTGCGAATCTCGTGACTGACGTTCGCGAGGAATTCGCTCTTTGCGCGGTTCGCAGCTTCCGCTGCTTCCGTCGCGCGCATCAGCGCTTCGCGTGCTGCGCGGGCTTCGGTCACGTCTTGTATCGATCCCGACAAGCGCATCAATCGTCCCTGCTCGTCTCGTTCCGCGCTCGCACGCGCGCGATACCAGCGATAGTCGCCCTGATACGTGCGCAGTCGAACTTCGACGTCGTAGGGGATTGCGTTGTTCAAGTGAGAGTGCAGCGCGGCCGAAATGACGGACTCGTCGTCCGGGTGCAAGAAGTCGCGCAGGAAGTTCGTGTCGCTCGGCAGCGCATCGGCCGAGTAACCCAGTAGCTCCGCGACGCGCGGCGAGCACCATGCGGCACCTGCCGCATCGATCTCCCACAAGCCATCCTGCGTCCCGTACACCGCGCGTTCGAAGCGTTTCGCAGCTTCGATTTCTTTCGTTACATCCCAGGAGACGCCGAGCACGCGTGTCATGCGGCCGTCCTCGCCGGGAATCAGCTTCGCGTGCACTTGCAGGTAGAGGACATTCCCTTGCGCGGAGTACAACCGATAGCGATAGCTCAGGTGGTCGCGCTTTTCCTTCAGGGCGGCGCGCAGGTGATCCGTGAAGAGCTCGCGATCGTCTGGATGCACGCTCTCCCCGAAGCGTTCGAGCGAGAGCTCCCCGTCCGTGAGGCCGAGCTCGGGCGGCGGATTCTCGATCCACAAGAACGTCGCGCGAGCAATGTCGATCTCCCAGCTGCTGATACCCGCAGCTTTCGTCGCGATGCTCAATCGATCGAGAAGCGCGCGTTCCTGCTCGGCTTGGCGCACGAGCATCTCGTTCGTTTGCACCTCGTTCGTCACGTCGGTCGTTGCGCCGAGCAGGCGGCGTGCTTTGCCCTGCTCATCGCGAACGATCTGCGCATAGCTCTGCATGTGGCGGACCGTGCCGTCGCGACGCATGAGCCGGAAGCGGTGCGAGAACGTCTGCGCACCGCTGCGAATCGCGGCGCCAAGGTCCTGCTGCATCCGTGCGTAATCGTCCGGATCCATCGTCTTCGCGAGGACGTCACCGAATTGTTCGGTAGGGACGTCTTCGCTGACGAAGGCTCGACTCCGATTCTCGATCCAGACAAAGCGATTGGTCGGCAGGTCGAATTCCCATGCGGAGACGCCGGCGGCCTGTGTTGCGACAGACAGCCGATCGAGCAGCGTACGCACGTGCGCGGCTTGTTGCTCGAGCTCGGCGGC
>JBIQKP010000182.1:0-2867 GCA_044506405.1 Lysobacterales bacterium
AAACTGTTTGTCCGCGAGCCGTCCCTCTTCGTGGTTGAGGGTGTGGAATTTCATCACGTCGAGCGCGCGTCGCATCGTGTCGAGATGCTTCGGTGTGTGGCGCACGGCTGCGAGCGCGGCAGCCGCCGGTTCGATGATCGAGCGCAATTCGAACAAGCCGTGCAGGACCTCGGGCTCAGGATCTCCGGAGAACGCCCACGAAAGCACATCCGGGTCGAGCAGGTGCCACGCTTCCGGAGAGCTCACTCGCGTTCCGGTTCGCGGTCGACTGTGTACGAGACCTTTCGCCGCGAGGATGCGCATCGCCTCGCGATACGCGGTGCGCGAAACATGCAGACGCTCGCTCGCCTCGACCTCGCCTTCGAGCACGTGACCGGGCTGATAGCGGCCCGACACGATGCGCCTTCCGAGATCCTGGGCAATCGACCCGTGCAGTCGCAGCCCATTAGTGACCGGTTTTCTAGCCGCCATGGTTGTATCAGTCCCCCGCGGAGTCTTATGGCACCTTACCTGACAATATTCCACAGAAATCAAACGCGGCCTGTGTGTCGCACACGAACGACCTCGCACCTGGCTGCGATGCGCACGTGCACGCCACGCTGGTGGTGAGTGATATCAAGAAGGACTCGTTTCCAATGGACGATCCAATACGGTGCTCGAGATCTCGCGCACGTGGCGGAGACGCGCTCGGGCGCGCGACATTCGCCTCTTCGTTCATCGCCTCGTTGACCGACACGATGTTTTAGTCGTTTCGTGGGCGCGACGTATTCGCGCGGAAGCGTTCTGTACTGAGTCGGCTCTGGTCGCTTCGTTCCAACAGCCGTTGCCGTGGCGCCGTCATTCACGGTCGGGATCGTTCGCCCCATCGTGACCCCCGCGGTGCCTTCGCCGCCATTCTAGCCGCAAGCCGATCGTCGCGGGATGACTTCGGTGCGTTCGATTGCGTGCGCTCACGTGGCGGAACGTCGAGACGGAACACCCGAGGGTGCGAACGAATTGCAACGTCATGCGTGACTTGCTGATTCCTCTACTGTTGTTGCTCGGCCCGTCGACTCATGCCGCCGAGCCGAAGCAGCCCTGCTCGGGTTCGGCGTTTCTCGCGACGAACTACTCGTGGTTGGGAATCCCGGTTATGCGCAACGCGAGCCAATCGGCCGGCGACTCGCTTCGCTGCTTATATGTCGTGCCCGTGAGCGCGGCACTCGCGGAGGAGTGGCATCGCAAGCGATTCGCCGAGGAAGGGTGGACGCCGCTCGCGCGTACGCCGACTGAGCGCGGCGTCGAGCTGGAGTTCCAGAAGGCGAATCAATTGCTGCAAGTGGCGATCACCGAGCTTCAGGTCGGCACGGCCGTGCTGCTGAAGCGGCCCGTCCTCGCTGGCTCGCGCGCACAGTAACCGTTTCATCAGCTGAACCCGCAACCGAAGATGCGCAGGTCGCGCAAGCGCCCGTTTTCTCGCGTGATGTAGCTCACGCTCCACGGATGACGAGCCCCGTTCGTTACATAACTCCATTGGCGAACGCGATGCGTTCGTCTAGCGTGCTGGGCCAGGACGAGGTGCCGTATGAACCAGGACGCAAAGCACACGATTACAGAAGTCGAGTTGGATGCAGTCGATCTCGTCGGCCTCACGCCGGTGAGCTCCGAAGGATCGCGACCCGCTTCGCCGGCGGCATACGCGCCGCTTCCGCAGACCTCATTCGATGAAGAGATTGCGGCGCTCGGGATGCCGATCGCGAGCGATATGCCCGGATGCGTCTTACCCAAGCAGCGTCGTGGCCTCTTGGGTCATCGCGCGCTCGGCCTCTTCGGGTTCGTGCTGATTACGGGTGCAGCGTTCGTTGCGCATCAAGCCGCGACGCACGCACCTGAGTCGGAACGTCCCGCGACGATCGCCTGGACGCCGCTTCCCGAGGCCGGCGAGATCATCGTGGACGAAGCCGAAGAAGAAGCGCCTCTCGAGCCGACGTTGTTCGCGAATCCGTTCGATCCCACCGAAGTGTTCGAGCTCGCGCCGGGGTTGAGTCGCGATGAAGCGCGCGACCAAGTCGCGCAAATCTTGCTCGAGCGCGCACGCGAGCGAATGGCCGCGCGCTGATCGCGCGAGCTTGTACACAGCGCGCGTCCGAAATCGTTCCACAACTTCGAGCCGAGAACGATCGTAGGGCAGTCCTTCTGTAGACTGCCCCAATGGTTTCCTCGTCCGCTCGACATGTGCTCGCGACATGGCCGTTGCTGCTCGGCATGGGCATGCTCATGCTCGGCGCGGGGCTGCAGGGCACACTGATCGGATTGCGCGCGACGATGGAGGGCTTCATGCCCGTCATCATCGGCGTGGTGATGTCGTGCTACTACGTCGGCTATATCGGCGGATCCGTGTGGACGCCGGTGCTGTTACAGCGCGTCGGGCACATTCGAGTCTTCGCGGCCCTCACCGCTGTCGCTTCCGTCACGATCTTGCTGCAAGCCGCATTCGTCACGCCGATCTGGTGGGGCGCACTGCGGCTCGTTTCGGGTCTTTGCTTCGCCGGCATCTACGTCGTCGCAGAGAGTTGGCTCAACGGTCGCGCGACGAACGAGAACCGCGGAACGCTGCTCGCGCTCTACATGCTGACCCTCTACGGCGGGCTGGGCGGCGGGCAGTACCTGCTTACGGTTGCCGATCCTGCCGGACCGATGTTGTTTCTGTTGATCTCGGTGACGATCTCGCTAGCGGTCGTGCCGATGTCGTTGAGCGTGCAGCGCGCGCCCGAGTTCGAGATTCCGCGCAAGATCCGCTATCGCGAGATCTATCGGCAATCGCCGATGGGGGTCGTCGCCGTCATCATCTCCGGCGTCGTGACGAGCTCGATCTTTTCGATGGGGCC
>JBIQKP010000064.1:0-19698 GCA_044506405.1 Lysobacterales bacterium
CCCGGAGCAAGCTGAATGGCTCTTCGATACAGTTCGTCGGCAGCGAGTGGGTCAAGCGTCAGCCGCGCTCGCTGCGCCCATGCTTCCCCGAGCGCAGGGTTCAACTCGAGCGCGCGATCGAAGGCCTTACCTGCCTGAGCCGCCAAGTCCTGCGTCATCCTCCAAGCGCCCAGATCGGACGCTAGCAGCAGCGCCTCCCCATAGGCCAGATACCCACGCGCGAAGGACGGGTCGAGCGTCGTGACTCGAGAGAAGATGACACTCGCCTGTTTGGCATCCGCGGCACGAAGAGTTGACATCAGCCGGCGACCGCGCAGATAGAGCTCGTATGCATCGAGATTCACGGGTGCGCTCGCGCTTGCGCTCGTGCTGCTCGCTGGATCCAGCGTGATCTGCATCGCCTTTGCCGCCTCTCGAACGATCTGATCATGCACGGCGGCAAGCTCGGCAATGGGCTCATCGAATGCGCTCGACCATACAGGCGAGTTCGACTTTGCATCCAGGAGCGAGATATCCAAACGCATCCGATCGCCGATCTGCATCACTTCACCGCGCAAGAGATAGCGCGCGTGCAACTCGTTTGCGATTGCGACCGTGTCGCGGTTCTCTTGCGTCGCGTGTTTGGTTGAGGCCTCGGCGATCACGATCAGGTTGCTCACTCCAGCCATACGCGTGCGCAATAGGTCGGTCACGATAGGAGCGAGCGTGCGAGTGGGCTCGTCATGCGTGGCAGCGACCAACGGCAGTACAGCCATCGTGCGACTATCTAGACCCACTGGTTGAGCCGCGGGCGCGCTCATCTCCGATCGTTCCGGTTCGCGCACTGCAACCAGCGTTGCGACCGCAGCCACGATGATCAGCAGTACTGCGCCCACACTCCAGCCTAGATGCACCCACTTTCGACCGGTCGTCGGCACGGGGCCGTGCGGAGTAATTTCCGCAGGTTCTGTTTCAAGCGAGACGCTCCCTCCGCTGCGCTGCACCGGCGCGACGAGTCGATACCCCTTGCGCGGAATCGTCGCGACATAGGTTGGGACAGGATCCGTGTCGCCCAGCACTTTCCGAAGTTGCGAGATTCCTTGGTAGACCGATGCCGGCCCAACGATGACGCCGCTCCAAACTGAGCTCAGTAGTTGCTGCGAGCTGATGACCTGGCCCGGCGACTGCGCCAGTCGAACTAGCAACTTCATCGTGCGCGGTTCGAGCTTGATGACCTCGCCGTTGCGCGAGATCTCATCGAGCTCAGGATCGACCCACCAATCGCCTACGCTGAAGGCGTTGGATGCCGATATCGGCGTGAGCTGCTCTTCCGCCTTGACCATATCGTGTTTGCTCGTGCCGCACGCCGAGTATACGGCCACTGCGCGCCACGTTGACTAGTCCATTAGGGCGCTCAGAGAAGCTTTCGACGAGCCTTACGTAACCTTGATGAGTCGCTGAGGACTCCCTCAGCTCGCTCGACGCACAACACCGACGCGGCAATCCGCCGCGTGCAACGCCTCTTCCTCGGCTAGGAGTACGGCGATGAACAAGGTGTGGTGCGTCTCCGGCGCATTGTTGACACTTCTGCCGGCTTGCGGCCATGCACAAGACTCAGTTGCTCAGTGTGCTCGTGAAGAAGTACACGCGCACGTGCTGCAACAGTTCGAGCTCTACGGACCCGAGTCCGTGGAGCACGAATACTTCGGGTTCATCTACCGCTCGCGGGGTACGATCGGCTCCGCCGTTGTCCGCAGCAAAGAATGCCACGCCTTCGGAAAGTGCATCGTCAACACCGCGCATGCCGCCAAGCAAATCCCTTCAGGGGCCAAGATTCTCGGCGAGTGGCACACGCATCCTCACCGCGGCTCCCGTAGCCTGTCTCAACTCGATGTTCGCGGCGCCTACTACAATCGTCACATCGTGTGCTATACGGCTTACTTCAGCACACCGTCGGGTGAAATCTACACGTGGGATGTCAACGACTCGTCGGTTCCTACCGCCATGGCCTCCGCGGAAAGGATCGGGCGGTATGGACAGCTGACGGCCGTGACGGCCGCGCTTCATTAACTGAGTGTGCAGCGCCATTGGGCGTGGTCCGACAATCGCGCTCCAAGACCGATCGGCTCTATGCAACCATCCAGCCCCTGTCCTTGCGACTCGCGTCGCGCATACGATGATTGCTGCGGACCGCTGCATTCAGGCCAGCCAGCGTCTAGCGCGGAGGCGCTCATGCGCTCGCGGTACTCAGCCTTCGTGTTGTGCAATGCTCCTTACTTGCTCACGACGTGGCATGAGAGCACCCGACCGGGCTCGGTCACGTTCGAACCGAAGATGAAATGGCTCGGACTCAGGATCGTGGCGTCGAAAGCGACGAGCGAAACGACTGCGACGGTCGAGTTCATCGCCCGTTATCGCGTCGGCGGCGGTTCAGCAGCGCGACAACACGAGCGAAGTCGTTTCGTGTTGGAACGCGGGCGATGGCTCTATATCGACGGAAAGGTTGATTGAACAGTCTCTCAAGCCTGCGACGAGCGGCTCCCATTCGGGAGCCGCACCGTGAGTTTCCACGATGAATCGTGCGGGACTTACTGCCCGCCGCCCATCGGGCCGATCGGTTGGCCGTTCGCAGTGAGCGCGCCGTTCTTGAACTCGATGCGCGACTCCAGCCGATCGCCATTGCGGCCGATGTAGCCCTGCTGTTCGAGCTGTGCGACTTGCATTTGCATCATCGCAATCTTCTCCGCCGTACTCGGCCCGTCCGACGCTTCGGCGTTCATTGCCGTGCCCGTCCATTCGCTCGTTAAGAGGCCTTCCGACAACCAAAGGTCGACGGATGCATCGAGCTTCGCGAGCAATGCCATGCCGATGCCCGCCGCGAAATCGTCCTGCGCGAGATCCTTGAACTGAATCGTGCCTTTCAGTCCAGCTTCGCCCTGCGGCATCGAGAAGCCAATGCGATTGATCACGAGCTGCGGCGAATGCTCGAGAAAACGAGGAAGGTACTCGGAGAACACAGCCAGCACGTTTGCGGCATCGGCCGGATTCGCGATGCTGGATGCGACCGCTTCTTCCATCGCGCGCTGCATCGCCGCGTAGGTCGGACCATGCATGTGATTGAGGCTGAGGTCGTAGCGCAGATCATCCATGGCGAACCCTTCTAGCTCGAGGTTGCTCATGCCGAAGTCGAATGCCATATCCACGTAGTCGCCGTCCTTACGCGCGTTCGTGACATACGATATGTGTTCGACGCGCATGGACTCTGCAGCGCTCGTATGGCGCAAGGAGGCGATCTTGACCGCTGCCGTACCGATGTAGAGCGAGTCGAAAGCGCGCTCCAGATCGCACTCGAAGGAGATCTCTCCGAGCTCCGCAATGAGCCCGATCGCGCTCGTCACCTTCAAACCGGGCGCTTTCGCGTCACATTCGAGCGAGTCGATGTTGCGGCCGTAGTCGAACGTGCCCTCGAATCCTTGCCAGCTCAGCTTCTCGCCCTCGTCTTGATACTCGAAAGCGGGACTGTTGATCGTGCTGGAGCCCGCGCCCGTGAAGCCGATCAGGCTCGTCACCCGAATCGGCTCCTGATCGCCGATCACTTTGGTGATGACAGCGCGTACCTCATCGCTCATCTCGAGCGTGCTTTCGATGCGAGCTAACCCAAGGGCGCGAAAGCCAGGCAACGGTCCATGCTGAACCTTATGCAGCACGGTGAATCTCGGGAGCTCGGCGCTGCTTGGCGCGACAAACTCATCCGCAGCTTCGTTCAGATCGGCGTCGCCCTCTTCGTACGATTCGAAGTCCTCGACGTCGTGGCCGTCGGATCCGAGCACGCCCCCGAAGATCTCCTTGTTGAGCTCGAAGGTGAACCGTTCTTCGGACGTGAAAATGCCAGGCGTGTATGCACGATCGGCGACCTTGAAGATCGACGTGCCGCTCACGTTCGCAAGGTTCTCGAACTGATCGAAGCGCGCGTGCGCAGCTCGGCCGAGACCCCAGGATGCCGCCACGTACAAAGGCACGAGCAGCACCGCCGCACCCAGAACGACTTTCTTATTCACCGCTGACTCCCTTTTCTTATTTAGAGATGTAGTACCGAGGGGTGCAATCGAACGCAGACCCCACAGGCCGCAAGCGTACCGCAGCGCTAGCGCAGCGGTACGGATTAAAGTCTCATGATTGGGCGAATACGGTGCGTCCCGAACCGCCTGGCGGGAGATAGATTAGAAGGCTTGGCAACTCGCGGTTTGTTTACTCGGGACTCAGAAGATCAGGTCGATCACCCCGAAGACGACCAACAAACCGATGACGAAGATGATACCGATGATCCAAGCAAGAATTTTTAGCATGAATATCTCCCATACGCGTCATCACAATGACGCCGGGAGATTGCCTTCAGTTCCATGGCACCAAACAGCGGTGCTGGCACGCGCTATTCGAAAGCCGTGTCCTCGTATCCATCAATCATCGCGGCGCCGGCATTAGAAACATTCGCCGAGCGGCAGCGCTTGCTAAGCGCGCAGGCTCGTACCACTGCGAAAGAAAGTTTGGCGCGAGCAAATCAGGATTGAGCTCGACGAACTCCGCGTCATTCACATTGGGAGTGGCGTCCAACCGTTCCGCGATAACCGACATGAACGCCACCGTAACTGTCATATTGAACTTGTGTGGCACGCCGGCGGCCACCGCCAAGCGCTGGATGCCCGCGACATAGCGCTCCACCGCCTCGAGATACGGCGAGCGCCGGAGCAGTGCAACAGCCGCAGTCACGTGCGCGCGATGATCGAAACGCTGCGGATCCAGCTCACCCAGCTCGAATTGCTGCAGAAGCTCATCCGTCTTCATCTGCGGACTCCCGAAGGTTATGACTGTCGGCGGCGTTGAGCGTATGGCCGTAAACGCCCCGCAGCTTCTTGATCTGCGCGAGCGTCTGCGGCGAGAACGGCACCTTGCCTTCGAAGGAATGAAGGACGATTCCCTCGATGAGATCGCCGAGGCCGATATCCAGGTAGGCGGCAAGCCCCTTCAGCACCTGAAGCGTCTGCTTCTCGATGCGAATGCCCGTCTGCACGCGTTTCACGTTCTTGTACATTGGTACCAACATACCACGGTCCCACGTCTACGGGCAAGCTATCTTCGGATACGCGCCGTGGCGTGCTGGCTATAGACTGGCCGCCACGTTGCGTCCAATGAGGCTCTTCACATGAAAGTGGGATTCATCGGGATCGGGAAAATGGGGGCCGGCATGGCGGCGAACCTCATCAAGGCAGGGCATGAAGTAACGGTGTACAACCGAACGCCCGAGAAGGCCCGAGCAATCGAGCAACTCGGCGCACGGCTCGCAACCAGCGCGGATCAGGCTTGCGACGGCGATGTCGTCATCACGATGGTCGCAGACGATAAAGCGCTCGAAGAGATCGTGTTCGCAGATCGCGGACTGAGTGCAACGCTTCGACCTGGCGGCATTCATCTATCGATGAGCACGATCAGTGTGGCGCTCGCGGAGAAACTCTCGAAGGCGCACACGAGCAAGGGGCAGGAATTGGTGGCGGCACCGGTGTTCGGACGCCCAGATGCGGCTGCAGCCGGGAAGCTGTTCATCATTGCCGCAGGCGCTCGCGAAGCGCTGAATCGAGTCGAGTCGCTATTCAACGCGATGGGGCAATCGACGCTCGTCGTGTCCGAGCATCCGCGCGATGCGAACCTCGTGAAGATCAGCGGCAACTTCATGATCGCCTCGATGGCGCAAGCGTTTGGCGAGGCGATCGCGCTCGTACGTAAAGCCGGCATCCCCGCACAGACATTCGTGGATGCGATGGCTTCGACGATCTTCAACGTTCCGATCTACAGAAACTACGGCGGATTGATCGCGAGCGAAACGTTCTCGCCGCCGGGATTCGCCGCCGTGCTCGGCCGCAAGGATGTGGGACTCGTATTGGATGCCGCAATCGCACTTGACGTGCAGATGCCGCTCGGCCGTTTGCTGCACGACCGCCTCTCCCGATTGATCGACGAAGGCGGCGGATCGCTCGACTGGACCGCCCTCGCCTCCTTGAGCGCCGCGGATGCGGGCCTTCCCTCGGGTCGCGGAGCGCAATCATGACCTTTCCCGTATGGCTCCAAACCGCTCACAAGCTCGGTGCGAGCGATCTCCATCTCGAAACCGACACGCCGGTGCTTGCACGCGTCCGGGACGAGCTCGTGCAGATCGCGGAACGCGTGCCGGATTCCGAAATCGAGCGCGCGGCGAGACTGTTGGTTCAAGACGCGGGTTGGGCACAGTTCGAAAAACAAGGCTCCGCGGACCACTCGACGACCTATGACGGCATTCGATGCCGTGTGAATGTCTATCGCACGGTCCGCGGCACCGGGCTCGCGATTCGTTTACTCGCGACGACGATCAAAGATCTACGCAACTGCAATCTCCACCCTGATCTCGGCGATCTCGTCGAGGCGAAGACCGGGCTGGTGATCGTCTCCGGGCCGACCGGCTCGGGCAAGTCGACGACGCTTGCCGCGCTGATCGAGGAGATCAACTCGAAGCGCGCGCGGCACATCATCGCGCTCGACAGTCCGATCGAATATCTCTACTCGAACCGTCGATCGTTCATCCGGCAGCGCGAGATCCCGACGCACTCGCCGAGCTTCGAGCAAGCGATCGTCGATGCACTTCGCGAGAACCCCGATGTGCTCATCATCGGCGAGATGCGCACCCCCGAAGTCATGCGCCTGACGCTCAACGCAGCGGAGACAGGTCACCTCGTCATTACGACCATGCACTCGGCCAC
The DNA here is from genome assembly GCA_044506405.1 of Lysobacterales bacterium. Taxonomy (GTDB): domain Bacteria; phylum Pseudomonadota; class Gammaproteobacteria; order Steroidobacterales; family Steroidobacteraceae; genus Steroidobacter. The sequence goes on from JBIQKP010000064.1 coordinate 6,765, forward strand.
CTGCGCCGAGGCACTCACTCGCCTGTACATGTCGTTCCCCTCCGAGATCCAAGGCAGCATCCGCGGGCAGATTGCCGATTGCCTCGTCGGCGTCGTGTGCCAACGACTGGATTATCTGAGTGCGTACGGATTGCGTGTGCCCCGCTGCGAGGTCTTGCGCGCAACGTCTGCAAGCCGCGGCACGATCCGATCGGGCCAGTTCGGGCAGATCGCGACGGTCATTCAGTCCGGCGGCGAAGATGGGATGTGGAGCTTCGATCGCTACGATCGCTGGATGCGCCAAAAGAGCGATTGGGTCTTGCCGGCGAGCGCACCCGTGGGCCCGACGCGTCACGCGCACGTGTCGAGCAGGCCTCCGAGCGTGCGGGAGAAGATCACGCACGCACCGGTCGAGATCGCGATCGACGAGGAGCTCGACCTGCAACAGATCGCGAAGCAGATCGACGATGGTCTCTAGGGTCGGCTAGCCGACACGCTACGCCATCCGCACCCAGCGCAGCATCGTGCGGAAGTTTGGCGGTTTGCCGTGCATCAGCAAACCGATGCGGAACACCTTCGCCGCGAACCAGACGGTCCCTGCGGCAGTACCGAGCCCGATCAACATCGAGAGGATCACTTGCCATGCGGGCGGCGGTGTGTCGGACGCGAGTCGCGCGAGCATCGCGAACAGATTGATCGGTGGGATGAAGCTTGCGGCTACGCTCAAGGGCGAGTTCGGTGCTTGACCGATCATCGGGGTCAGGATGTAAGGCAGGAGCAACAGCATCATCACCGGCCCGAGCAGCGACTGCGCATCGGCGATCTGGTTCACCGCCGCGCCGATCGAGAGCATGATTGCGCCGTACACGAGATAAGCGATTAGATAGAACAACAGCAGATACACGATGAGCATCGGGTCGAGGAGCCCGAACATCGAGAACTGCACGAGCGCGAGGGCACCGCTCGCGACATAGACGCCCACGATCACGAGCCCGACCCCGAGCTGTGCGATCAACTTGCCCCACATGAGCTCGATGGGCGCGACGGCCGCGAGCAGCACCTCCACGACGCGGCTCGACTTTTCCTCGACCGTCGACGTCATCAAAGTCTGGCCGCCCGCGATGACACCCATGAATAGCAACAACCCGCTGATGAACGGCAATGCACCGGTCAGCCAGCGGCGCGTTTCACGCTCGCCCGATGCGGTGACTAGGATCGCGTTCGGGCGCGAGACTCGCAGCTGCGCCTCGACCTCGGACTGAACCAAGTTGCTGCGTTCGAGCCGTGCCGCGACCAATGCTTCTCGAAGCGATTCGTGCACGGTCGATTCGGTGTCGCCATCGAGACTCTTGGATACATAGAGATCGTATGAGCCGTACTCGGTCGCGTCACCGTCGCGTGCGATCGCATCGCTGTGAACCACGACGAGCGCGAGATACTCCGGCTCTCCTTCCGTCGCGACGAGCGAGGACTTGAGTGCCTGCAGATCCGTTCCATCCGGCTGCTCGACGATGCTCAACACCGGGCTCGGTGGGATCTCGAGCGTTTCCTCGCTCTCATCCGGCACACCGGCCTGCTCGGAGAGTTCTCGTCGAAGCGCGGCTTCGCGCCGAGCGTTCTCCATTTTCCGAGCCGCGATCTCATCCGGATCGAGCGCCTTTCGCAGTTGCGGAAGGACCTCGCCGGTCGTGTCGATCACCGCGATCGCGCCGTGCACTTGCGGCCCGTGCGACCCCATCATCCGAGGCGCAACGACGAAGACGATCAATAGTAGGAGCGGCATCATCAGCACGCCCAGAATGAACCCTTTGCTGGTCACCGTCGCAAGGAACTCGCGGCGCGCGACCATGAAGATGCGGCGAATCATGCAGTCGCTCCTTCCACGTTCAGGTCCTGCAACTCCTTGCGCAACGCCGATTCGCTCGTTACGCCCTCATTCGTCACGAGACGAACGAACACGTCTTCCAGACGCACTCTTGCAAGCTCGATGCGCGCGGGCGCGATCAATGCCACGATGTCTCGAATCGCCGCGGCAGGATCAGTGTTCTCCGCAAGCGCGACATCGCATCCTTCATCCGTCAGGCGGACGCGCTCGACGCTCGCTACCGTCTTGAGCATCATCAGATCGGCTGTGCGATCGAGCGGCTCAAAGACGATCGTGCGCGCGTCGTACTGCCTGCGCAGCGCCGCCATCGGCGCATCCAACACCTTGCGACCCTTGTGAATCATCACGATCTGCTGACAAAGCTCTTCAGCGTGCGACATGACGTGGGTGGAGAAGATGATCGTCGCACCTCGCTGCTGTTCTTCCGCGATGAGTTCCTTGAGCAGACGCACGCTCACAGGGTCCAAGCCGCTGAATGGCTCATCGAGGATGATCAGCTCGGGCCGATTGATGATCGCGGCAACGAACTGCACTCGCTGCAGCATGCCTTTCGAGAGGTCCTCGCATTTGTTCTTGAGCGCGTCCGCAAGACCGAGCCGCGCCAAGAATTCCTTTGCGCGCTTGTCAACGTCCGCGCGCGCGCCGCCCTTCAGCCGACCCATGTACGACAAGAAGGCATCGACGCGCATCTTGCGGTAGACGCCTCGCTCCTCGGGCAGATAACCGATGCGATCCTTGGCCTCGAGCGCGGAGGCGTGACCGAGAACGCGAAGGGATCCGGAGTCGGGGAACAGGATCGACAGGATCATGCGGATCGCTGTCGTCTTGCCGGCTCCGCTCGGGCCGATCAAGCCGTATGTCGTGCCGTGCGGAATGACGAGATCGAGATTCTCGATCGCGCGTACCGCACCGAATGACTTGTTGAGACTTTTGAGCTCGAGTGCTGCTTCCATGTTCTTGCGTCACATCGGTTTGAAACGAAACTGAAATGCCTGACTCACCGGCAGCACATCCGCGTGCCCTTTGAGGCGGAGCTGCAATCTTCCGTCTTCGTCTGTCTCCACGCGCTGAATCGCGCCAGCGCGGACGATCACGCTTCGATGAACCTGCCAGAACACTTGGGGATCCAAGCTCGCCAGGAGCTCGCGAAGCGGCGTGCGGATATGCACTTCGTCCTCAGGCGTCACGACCCGCACATACTTGTCTTGCGCCTGAAAGAACAGCACTTCATCGATGCCGAACATCTTGGTCACGCTGCCGACGCTGCCTGTGATCCAGCGGATCTCGTTCCGACGCTCCATGCCCAAACGACTCTGCAGCGCGCCGATTAAATCCTCGAGATGAGGTGGCTTGGCACTGACACGCTCTTTCAAGCGTTCGATCGTGCGCGCCAGACGATCCCGTTTGATCGGCTTCAACAGATAATCGATGGCGCCTGCCTCGAAGGCGCTGATCGCATACTCGTCATACGCGGTCGTAAACACGACGTGCGCATGCTCGCTCGCCGCGCGCGCCACTTCGACTCCGCTGACGCCCGGCATGCGAATATCGAGAAAGGCAATGTTCGGGCGTTGCTCAGCCAATGCTTCGAGCGCGGACAAGCCATCCACACATTCGGCAACGATGCTGAGCTCCGGCCACAGCTCGCGCAGCAGCTCGCACAGCGCACGTCGCTGTGGCGCCTCGTCCTCCGCGACCAGTGCGCGTGCATCGGTCATACGGCGCCCTCTACATAGGGCACTCTGATCGTCGCTTCGACGCCTGAGAGTTGGCGCGCTCGCACCGTGAGCGCGGCGTCGCTTCCGAACAGCGCAGCAAGCTGGGCGCGAATGTTCTCGAGCCCCACACCCTTGCCTGTGCCAGGTTGAAGCCCCGCTCCGTCATCCGTCACGCTGACGGCGAGTTGCCGCGTATCGTGGCGGGACTCGACCCCCGCAGTCACGACGATGTTGCCGCCGGAGGGATTCGGCTCGATACCGTGCTTGATCGCATTCTCGACGAGGGAGATCAGCATGTAGCTCGGGAACGGATGCGCGCGCAGCGACTCCGGAACGTCGATGGTGTAACGCAAACGCGGCGACATGCGAATCTGCATCACTTTCAGATAGCTCTCGCAAACGTCTAGTTGATCCTGCAGCGTCGACCGAGCGCTGCCCATCTCGGCGCGCAGCTTCGGCATCGTCGCGCGCAGGTGATCGACGAGCGCTTCCACCGTGGCCTCAGCCCGCTCAGGATCCTGACGGATAAGAGAATGGACGGAGGCCAACGTATTGAACAAGAAATGAGGTTCGACCTGCGCCTGCAGCACCGTCAGCTTCATGTCGGCCTCGGTCTTCTGCTGCTTCAGAACTGCGACTTCCTGCGCATGCCTCGCTTCGCGCCAGCGCCGCTGCTCCTTGAAATACGCCGGTAATCCCCAACCGCCGCCGAGACTGAAGAAGACCGTGAACTGGAAAGCGATCGTTAGCGCAACCGTGCCGAATGAAGGTGGCGGAGGTTGAATGAGTGGCGCGCTTCGATGCGCTTCGAGAAGCGCGTGCGAAAGATGGTTCGCGAGATGCTGGCACGCGAAGCTGACGAGGACACCCACTCCGATGGCCGCGATGATTCCGAAGCGTTCCGCCTGTGCAGACCACCGACGGTGACGCACGAACGATGCTAGAGCCGGTCCAAGCGTCACGAGCACGACCCAGATCGGCAGGCTGAACGCGGCACCCTTCGCGGCGATCGACCAGTCCCGCAGGGCCGAGCTCGTGATGATCACCTGAAAGAGGCCGAACCCGGCGGCGATCGGAGCGAAGACCGCGGTACGCCGCCAGAACCACGGCGCGCTATAAACCGGATAGTTACGATACGAGCCGATGAGTCCGGCCGAGCGCACCGCCACATCGTGTGGCAGCGGCGCATTCAGCGAGGGCGCGCGAGCGCGCGCGGCTTCGGCGCTAACTTCCACGCTCATCCTCGCGATTCGGTAGCTGCGCGTGCAACCACGTGCTGATCGCCTCGAGTGCGACAGGAGCGAACGTCTCGTCGATTGCCGCGTACTCCGCGGGCAGTCCGATGCGCGCTGTTTGCATGAGATGATTGAGCCCCGGCAAGGTCTTGATCGTGACGTCGCGATTCTGCGCGTCCTGCAGCGCTTTTTCGAGCGCAGCCAAGTTGCGCTCGACCGGCACTTGCATGTCGAGCTCGCCGAAGATCGCGAGCACCGGCGCGCGAAGCTGTCGTAGCGCAACGGCGGGGTCGTGGTCGAGCAAGTCTCTGAACCAGCGCGTGCCGACCATCTTCGATTGCGCTTCGAGCGTCGCTTCGAACGCAGGCAGATGAGCCTGGTCGGCCGCCGGCATTCGCTGGATCTCCGGTTTACGCTTCGTCCAAAGCGCGCTCACCTTTGCCGCCGCCTCGTCCGCGTCGGGTGTGGCACGGAGAATCGAGTAGATATCGCGCTGAAACGATTCGCTGAATGCCAACATCTGTTCCGACAGCCCGGACGTCGCGCCGATCTTGCGCATTTGTTGAATCAGGAGCTCATCGACCCGCACCCCCGGCGAGGCAATGAGCACGACCGCCGCGACATCCTTAGACTTGTTCGCTGCGAGCGATGCGACCATGCCGCCTTCGCTGTGACCGATGAGACCGATGCGCCCGATGTCCGCCCTGCTCCGCAGGAACTTGACGCCGGCGAGCGCATCCTCCGCAAACTCCTGCAGCGTGCTGTTCACGACGCTGCCGGTCGATCCGCCGACACCGCGATCGTCGACACGCAGCACGGCGAAACCTTGCCGCGTGAGATGATCCGCGAGCACGAGGAACGGCTTGTGCCCCATCAGCGTCTCGTCACGATCCTGCGGGCCCGATCCGGTGATCAGCAGCACCGCTGGAAATGGGCCTTTGCCGCGCGGCCGAGTCAATGTACCGGCGAGCCGAACGTCGTTCGTGCTTTGATAGGCCACCTCTTCCACATCGTAGGGAAGCGGTGCCGCGGGTTCCTGAGGCCTCCGTGCGGGCTGAATCTTTTCTCCACGCTGCATCACGAGCGGGAACGATTGCCCCATCTGCGACCATTTGCCATCGATCTGCGCGGCATCGGCCGAAAGCGTTCCTGAGAACGACCCTTGGATCGCTTGCGATGCGATCGTCACCGTACTGCCGTCCAGCACGATTTGACTGATCGGGATTCCGAACGCGTGTTGGTCCGGACTGTCGAGCGTGCCGACGAGGTTGCTTCCTTCCTGCTTGATGTCGAACACGATGCGTAGCTTCATGGGTCCCGCCTCGAGTGTGCCTTGCCACACACCGACGAGCTTCGACTCCGCGGGTTCCGCCGCCTCGAGAGACGCCAGGCCGAAGCAGAGCAGCACGCTCAACGTTTTGACGATCGTTCTCATAGAGTCCTCCTCGAGATCCGTCGAGCGAACGATACTGCGGCCGCGCACGAGAGTCCGGACCGTGCGACGAACCCCTTCATCTGGAGTGCGAATGCGCCGCTATCCGGCGTGAAAGGGTCAGCACTCCAATCAACGGGTAAGATGCGCCGCACTGCCTATGTATCACGCTGAACCGTCTGCTTGGGTCCGTCGCTTCGCGCCTTTGATTCCGGCGGGCGGCGCCGTGCTCGATGTCGCCTGCGGCACAGGCCGCCATGCACGCCTACTCGCCGAGATGGGCTATGACGTCGAAGCGGTGGACAGAGATGCACAGGCCGTTGAGCATCTCGCCGGCGTACCCGGCATCAAGACGCACATCGCCGATCTCGAAGGCGGCGAGTGGCCTTACTCACGCGAGACCTTCGATGGCATCGTCGTGACGAACTACCTTCATCGGCCGCGCTTCGATCTCTTGCTCGAACTCCTGCGAACGAACGGCGTGCTCATCTACGAGACGTTCATGATCGGCAACGAAACGCTCGGCAAACCGTCGAATCCAAACTTCCTGCTGCGCCAAGATGAGTTGCTCGAACGAGTCCGCGGTCGACTCGAAGTCGTCGCGTTCGAGCAAGGTCGAGTAGAGGAACCGAAACCCGCATTCGTGCAGCGCATCTGCGCGATGAGGCGTCCCGCCATCAGCACCCTCGACTGACGTTCCGGCGGCCGCATCGTCGTCGGTCTAGCGTCCGGTGCGAATCCGTCCGATCTTTCCCTTCGGCAGGCCCTATGACGAGAACTGGGAAAGTCCCCGCCCCAGATTGTAGGGAAGCGTGAGATCCAGGCGCCGCACGAGCGGCCGATAAGAAGCCAGCGGGCAACGGCCCGAACAGCTTCTCGATCAGGAGTCTCCATGGCCTCTCGCATTTCTACACTCGCACTTGCTATCGCCGCTGCATTACCTTCGATCGCATCGGCGGTCGACTTCTCGTACAACGGCTTCTCGACCGCCGCGTATTCGCAGACGGATACGGATGAGGCTCAAGTCGGATACTACGGTCAACCGGAAGGAATCGATTCCGACGGCAGCTTCAAGATGGACTCGAAGCTTGGCTTGCAGGTCACCGCGAAGTTCAACGACATCGTGTCCGCGACGGTTCAGGGTGTCGCGTACACCGATCTCACGGGCGATTGGGAGCCGCGTCTCGACTGGGCGTACCTGCGTGTGCAGGCGCTCCGCAATGTTGCTCTTCGCGCCGGTTACCTTCGTGCTCCGACGTTCATGTATTCGGATTCCGTTTTCATCGGTTATGCGAATACCTGGGTCCGCCCGCCGCTCGAAATCTACAACATGACGCCCGTGTATCAGATCCGCGGGGTGGACGCTCTGTGGCGCACGAGCATGGGTCCGGTCCAAGTCACGGTGAATCCGTACTACGGGGATAGCGAAGTGGACGTCGGCGCTGACACGCTGGACGTACGCTCCTGGATCGGCGCAGCGACGACGTTCGAGTATCGCTCCTGGATGGCGCGGGTCGGCGTTTCCGAGTTCGAGCTCGGCTCGACGGTCGAGCAACTCATTCCGCTTACCGAAGGCTTGCGTGCCGCCGGCGCGTTCTGCGTGCAGTGTGCAAACGAAGCCGAACGCTTGGACCTCGTGGGCGTCACGGTGAAGAACGTCAGCCTCGGTGCGCAGTACGATGACGGTAAGAATCTCCTCGCTGTCGAAGCTGCGAAAGCGACGAGCGGCGGCAACTATCTGCTGCCGGCGCGCGAGGGCGCGTACGTCACCTATGGCCGCCGCTTCGGCGGGCTCATGCCGTACGTGACGTTCGCACAGTCGCGACATCATCGTCCGGACGCGTCGACGATTCCGACGACCGGCTCATTCGCGCCGCTCGCATTCGGCGTCTCGATGTTGCTCGAGGGCGGGTATTCGGATCACGATAGCTATAGCGCAGGCGTGCGTTACGAGCTGCCGGCGTTCTCCTCGCTCAAAGGCGCGCTCGTGAAACTGCAGCTCGATCACATCGACGCGAAGGACGGAAACGGCATGCTGAACAACGTCCAGCCGGGCTTCGATCATCGAGTCAACATGATCACAGCGTCGTTCGACTTTATCTTCTGAGTTGACCGTTGACAGTTGGCGGTTGACGGCCAGAAACGAGCTGAGCCGTCACCCGCCGCTCAGGGCACAGATCAAGTGGACGACATCGCTCTGCGCCACTTTTGTCGATAGATCCGTCACACCGCTCGTGTTCACGAAGATGCGGATGTGCTGACGGATGCGGCCTTGTTCGTCGATCATGCGAAATCGGATGCCGGGGAACCGTCGATCGAGATCCGCGAGTATCTCTTCGACGCACGCACCCTCCGCCTGCACGGCCGGCGCGCTGTTCGTATAGGAGCGAAGCGGACTGGGGATGTTGACCGTTGGCATTCGCTTAGCTGTAGGCTCTAGGCTGTAGATCGGAGCGCTGGCGCGCGCACACTAACAGGTGACCGAGTAGATTTCCGGGAGGTTGCGTGCGATGCAGCGCCACGATTCTCCTTCGTTCGCACTCGCCCAGACCTCGCCGCCCGTCGTGCCGAAGTACACGCCGACGCGCGCCTGACGATCCGCGCACATCGCTTGGCGTAACACCGTCATCCATGCTTGTGCCGGCGGCAAGCCTTTGTCTTGGCGCTGCCACGTCTTGCCCGCATCGCGCGTCATGTAGACGGCGGGCTTGCCGTCGATACTCGTTCGCGGCCACACGGTTTGTCCATCCATCGGATGAACCCACGCGACGTCGGGATTCGCGTGATGCAGCACGATCGGAAAGCCGATGTCGCCGATCTTCTTCGGCATCGCTTTCCCGATGCGAACCCAACGGCGCTCCGGGCGATCGAGCCGATAGATCCCGCAGTGATTCTGTTGATAGAGTCGGTCCGGCCTCAGCGGATGCAACGCGACGCAATGCGGATCGTGACCGTAAGGCACGTTTGGATCCGGCATGAAGTCCGCCGCGCAGCCTTCGTTGAGCGGCGTCCAGTCGCGCCCGCCATCGACGGACTCGGACACACCGCCGCCGGACAATCCCACATATAGATGAGCGGGGTCGCGCGGGTCGACGAGAATGGAGTGCAGCAACGGGCCATCGGGTGTGCCGCCATCGCCGATCCACTCTCGATACATGGAATGATCGTTGAAGCCCGACACGGGCTCCCAGTGTTCGCCCGCGTCTTCAGAACGGAATAGACCGATTGGCGATGTGCCTGCATACCACACACCGGGCTCGGACACGTGACCGGGTGTCAACCAGAACACTCGCTCTACGGCGCGCCCCGCCTCTGCTCCTTCTGCCTTCCGAAATGCGGGCTGTTGAGCGGCCTCCGTCCAGGTCTTACCCCGATCGCTCGAGCGGAACACGGTCGGCCCCAAATGACCCGTCTTCGCCGCCATCAACACGGCCTTGGGATCACGCGGATCGGGCACGATGTGGTGAATCACGTGCCCCAAGAAGTGCGGCCCAATGAGCTTCCACTGCTTGCGGCGCTCGTCCGCGCGTAACGAGAATGCACCTTTGCGCGTGCCAATCCAGATCGTCTGTGCAGCCATGGAGGAAATCCTCTCTTGTTGTTGGCGAAACCCAAGGACGAAGCAGGCGCCAGCGATCCGACGCGAGCTCGGACCCGATCGCACCAAAAATTCCCTGTAGGTCGGCATTCATTCCGACGCAACGATCACCCACCTCCACCGTACTTTCTCACGACGTCCATGTACCGCATCATCGGTCCCGCGAGTCCGGCGCCCCATCTATTTGTTTCTACGCAGATTTCATCAGATCTGCGCCATTGCAGTCTCCGTTCATTCGAGCGCCGGAAGTCAGAAGAATGAGCCGAACCCGTCTCAATGCTCTAGATTTCGTTCCTATGTTTATCCGTTGGAGTTGCGATGAGAGCTCGCCGTTCATGCACGTGCCTCGCTGCCGCCGTTTTCAGCTTGTTCAGCGCTTTTGCTACGGCGGCCGAAATTCCGCATTTTCGCAAGCAAGGCACGACTTCCCAGTTGATCGTGGATGGCAAGCCATTCTTGATTCTTGGCGGTGAGCTCGGCAACTCGAGCGCATCGAGCCTCGCGTACATGAAGCCGTATTGGCCGAAGCTCGCTGAGCTCAATCTCAACACGGTGCTCGCACCGGTGTCCTGGGAGCTCATCGAGCCTATCGAAGGTCGCTTCGACTTCTCGATCGTGGACGGATTGATCCGCGACGCGCGTCAATCAGAGCTCAGGCTCGTGCTGCTCTGGTTTGGGAGCTGGAAGAACAGCATGTCAACGTACGTGCCTTCGTGGGTGAAGCGCGATCAAGCACGCTTCCCTCGCGCGCAGATCGCGAACGGCGAAGGGCAAGAGATCTTATCGGCGTTCGCTGAAAATAACTGGAGCGCGGACGCCAACGCGTTTGGCGCGCTGATGACGCACTTGAAGCATGTCGACGGCGTGCGCAACACGGTCATCATGGTGCAAGTCGAGAACGAGGTCGGCATGCTGCCCACCGCGCGGGAGTACGGCGCGGACGCAAACGCGCGCTTTGCGGGACCGGTCGCGCGTGAGCTGCTCACTCACCTCGAGCAGCATCGCGATCGACTCGCGCCTCGAATGCGCGAGCTGTGGGAATCGAATGGTGCAAAGACGCAGGGGCGTTGGAGCGACGTATTCGGCCCTGGTCCGGCGGCGGAAGAAGTATTTACCGCCTGGCACTACGCCCGTTACGTCGAAGCCGTCACGAAGCAAGGCAAGCGCGCCTATGCACTCCCGATGTTCGTCAATGCAGCGCTGAATAGGCCCGGAGATCTGCCGGGCAGGTATCCGAGCGGTGGTCCGCTGCCACACTTGCTCGATGTATGGAAAGCGGGTGCGCCGTCACTGGATTTCCTCGCACCCGATGTCTACTTCCCCAACTTCGGCGAGCTCATCGGCAAGTTCGCGCGCCCCGACAACCCCCTTTTCATTCCGGAGGCGAATCGCGCGGGACGCGCGGAAGGGGGCGCGGATGCGTTCTTCGCGATCGGCCGCTATGACGCGGTGGGCTACAGCCCGTTCTCGATCGAGAACATCGAAACGCCAGGATCGGATCGGCTCCGAAATGCCTACGATGTGCTGCGACAGCTCACGCCGGTCATTCTCGAGAATCAAGGGCGGGGCCGGATCGTCGGTTTGCAGCCGCGCGTCGCGTTCGACGGGAGCGTGACGGATGCTCCGGAGCGTGTGACGTTAGGGAATTTTGTGTTCGAGGTTTCGTACATCGATCCGTGGACGCCCAAGGCCGATCAGAACACGAGCACGCACGGGGGAATGATCGTACAGGTGGCGCCTGACGAGTACTACTTCGCTGGCTCCGGCATCACGGTGACATTCTCGCCGGTCGGCGAAGGCCCGCATCTCGCGGGTATCGAGAGCGCATGGGAAGGCCACTTCGAGAAGGGCGAATGGAAGCGCGGCCGACTTCTCAATGGCGATCAGACCCATCAAGGTCGACACATCCGTCTCGAGCCGGACCGGTTCGGCATTCAGCGGGTAAAGTTCTATCGCTACCGGTGAAGAAGAGATGCTCAAGGATTCACTCCGTCATCCTTACCTGCTGCTAGCGTTCACGTTCGTCGCATACATCGCACTCGGTTTACCCGACGCACTGATCGGCGTCGCGTGGCCAGCGATGCGCGCGGATTTCGAGTTGCCGCTGAGCGCGCTCGGTCCGCTCTATATCGCCACGACGGTGGGCTACGTGATCGCAAGCTCCGCGACAGGGGAGCTGCTCGGTCGCATGAGCTTGGGCGCGTTGCTCGCGACTTCGTGCGCCCTCACCGGCATCGCGCTCTTGGGCTACACGATCGCCCCGTCCTGGACGATTCTCGTTACATTCGGGCTTCTGACCGGCTTCGGTGGCGGCGCGATCGACGCCGCCATCAACACGCATGCAGCGGTTCAATACAGCACGCGACTCGTCAATGTGCTGCACGCGTTCTGGGGCGTGGGTGCGGCACTCGGACCCGCACTCATGACCGCGACGCTCGTGCGCGGCTTTGACTGGCGCATGGGTTACTGGATCGTCGTCGCGTTCGAAATCGCTTTGGCACTCGTGTTCTTCTCGACGCGCAAACAATGGCCACCGCCCGTCGAGCATCATTCGGATCGCCGTCCGGTGCGTCTGCTCGAAACGCTGCGACTCGGTCGAGTACAACTTTCGCTACTGGTGTTTCTCATCTATACCGGCTGCGAAGCTGCTGCCGGCGCGTGGGTGTTCTCTCTCTTCTACGAAGCGCGCGATTTCGCGACGACCTCGGCAGGCATCGCTGTGTCGCTCTATTGGTGCGGCTTGTTCGCGAGCCGCCTCGGCTACGCGTTCTTGCCCACGCATACGCGCCCTGCAAGCGTCGTTGCCGTGAGCATCGTGGCCGCATTGGCAGGCATGATCGCGGTCGCGCTCAGTATCCACCCGGTCGTCGACATCATTGCCATCGCGCTCGTCGGCTTTGCTTCAGGACCGATCTTTCCCTGCATGATCGCGATGACGCCAGGGCGACTCGGCCGATTGCATACGGCGAACGCGGTCGGCGCGCAGGTTTCGATCGCCGCAGTCGGACTCGCTGTGTTCCCTGCGTTGTGCGGCGTGTTGGCGCAACGCTTCCACTTGGAATCGATTCCGATCTTTCTCGCGGGCTG
>JBIQKP010000065.1:0-5185 GCA_044506405.1 Lysobacterales bacterium
ATCTCGCACCGCTCGCACTCGAGTTGGCGAACTGGGGCGTCCGCGATCCCGCGCAGCTACGCTGGCTCGATCCGCCTCCACCGGGCACGTACGCGCAAGCAAATGATCTGCTGAAGTTGCTCGGCGCGATCGATTCGGGCGGAGGCATCACGCCGCACGGTCGAGACCTTGTAAAGCTCGCGACTCATCCGCGGCTCGCTCATATGATCTTGCGCAGCGCCGAGCTCGGCGCGACCCGCACCGCGCTCGATCTCGCCGCGCTCCTCGGCGAGCGTGACGTGCTGAGATTCGCCGGCGGCGAGCGGAACGTGGATTTGAGATTGCGACTCGATGCGCTGCGTAGTGGATCGAGCGGCTCCGCCAACGCGCAAGTGGACGCGGGCGCACGGCATCGCATCAAGCGATCCGTCGATCAACTCGCACGACAGCTCGGCGCGACCGCGGCAAACGACAACGCGGATGCCGAGCTCGGCCGCGTGCTCGCCCTCGCCTACCCCGATCGAGTCGCACAAACGCGAGGTGCCGGTGGACGCTTCTTGCTCTCGAACGGTCGCGGCGCAAAGTTGCCCGAAGCTCAATCGCTGAGCGCGAGCGAGTTCCTCGTCGTTGCGGACTTGGACGCGGCGGAGCGCGACGCGACGATCCGACTCGCCGCACCGATCGCGCGCGACGCGGTCGAGTCCGATTTCGCTGCGCTCATCGAAGCGCGCGAGCGCATCGAATGGGATCCGCGCGAACGGGCCGTGATCGCTCAACGCGAGCACTGGCTCGGCGCGGTCAAGCTCGCGGAGCGCCGCATCGAAGACGCGGATCCCGAAGCGATCTCGAGCGCGCTGCTCACCGGCGTGCGCGAGATGGGACTCGACTGTCTACCGTGGACGAAAGAATCGCGGCAGCTCCGCGAGCGGATTCAGTTCGCGCATCGAGTCGACACTCGTCAGCCAAACCCGTGGCCCGATGTCACAGATGCTGCCCTGCTTGCCGGCTTGGAAACCTGGCTGGCGCCTTGGATCTCCGGGATCACGCGCCGCGAACAGCTCTCGCGACTCGACCTGCACGCGATCCTGATAGGCTTGCTCGACTGGGGCCTGCAACAGCGGTTGAATGCGTTCGCTCCCACACATTGCATCGTGCCGAGCGGCTCGCGCATTCCGATCGACTATGGCAGCGACGCGCCGACCGTGGCGGTTCGATTGCAGGAGGTCTTCGGTTTGGAGACGACACCCGCGATCGCGGAAGGCCGCATTCCGCTCACGATGGAATTGTTATCGCCTGCGCATCGTCCGGTACAAATCACGCAAGACCTCAAGAGCTTCTGGGCACGCGGTTATCCGGATGTGAAGAAGGATTTGAAGGGGCGCTACCCGAAGCACTACTGGCCTGACGATCCGCTTACGGCGCCGGCGACGGCTCGCGCAAAGCCGAGGAAATAGCTTGGAACTTCTGGGCCCGCTGGAGCGCCCTAACTACAGACTCGCTGCGTTAAGCGCGAATTCATGCTTGATCGCGCAGCATCCGACCACAGATGGAATGGAATGAGGTCCTGCATGAAGAAGCTCATCGTTCTCGGCGCGGCCCTCGCAGCCGCAACCAGCTCCTACGGGGCATCGGTCGAGGCGCAGAAGGTGGAGAAGGACGCGTGTGCATCCCTGATCAGGATCGGTGGCGTGCAGGCGCTCGATAGCCGCACCGCCGTGATCTTCTCCTCCATGGGTAAGCCTGCGTATCTCGTGACGCTCGCCATGCCGCTTCCGGATCTCAAGTTCGCCATGCGCTATGCGTACGTCGATCGAGATGGAGACGGGCGACTCTGCGGTCGCTCGACTGATGCGATTGGTGTTCCGGACGATCGGTTTGCAACATCATCTCGCATCATGGCGATGACGCCGCTCGACGCCGAGAAGATCCAGTCGCTCGAAGAAAAGTACCAGGTCCGGCTCACGAGGAAGAAAGATCGGCAAGCGGGGGAAACCGAACCGGTCGAGAGCGCGGATTAATCGCCCACTTCGTTGCGCTTGCGCTCGCACCCCATCGCGGGGCGTCATAGCGCAGAGCTCCTGATTGACGACCTGTGCCGACTCGAATTCAATGCGGCAAGGTACGGCGCGTTCCAAGCCACGACGTGTGCTCGCGTCGCGTCCTCGAGGTCGAACACTTCATCATGAATCCAGATTTAAGAGAGAAGCTGGCTGCACTCCATTCCGAGCTCTCCCGCACACCAAGCGTGGACCCGCAAGCGCAGGCACTGTTGGTCAGCCTATTGGATGACATTACGCGACTGCTCGGTACCTCGTCGGCGAAGCCTGTGGAAGCAGCGGACGACGCGCCGTTAACCGAACGGCTCGACGGGCTCGCTGTTCAGTTCGAAGCCGAGCACCCCGCACTCAGCACGGCGCTCCGCCGCGTGGTGGACGCGTTGGGTAAAGCCGGGATCTAGCCGCAATCGACACACGGAGCGCTGTTTCACCTCGAGCGCGGAACGGCGAATGGTCACCGGCGCCCCGCGGCGGTACAGTTGGAGGAGGAGCACACACCAGAGCGATATCCTCCACGCATCATGTACGACGCCAACAACGTTTTTGCGAAGATTCTTCGTGGCGAAATCACGGCAGCGAAGGTGTACGAAACCGAGCACGTGCTCGCCTTCATGGACGCGATGCCGCAGTCCGACGGCCACACGCTCGTCATCCCGAAGACTGAGGCGCGTAACTTTTTCGATGCTGAGCCGGCGGCACTCGCCGAGTTGATCAAAGCGACTCAAACGGTTGCGCGCGCAGTGAAGCGCGCCTTCAACCCCGACGGCATTCGCATCGCGCAGTTCAACGATCCGGCGGCGGGCCAAACCGTCTTTCACCTGCACTTCCATATCATTCCTTGTTACGAAGGCAAGGAGCTGCGCTCGCATTCGCGCGGGATGGCCGATCCGGCCCTGCTCGCACAACACGCCGAAAAGGTCAAAACCGCCCTTCAAAAGCCGGCGGACAGTTGAGACCCAAGAAGCAGTCAAGCACACGGATCTCTTGGATCACGCTTACGTATAACGACGAACTCCAATGACAATCTACAAAGTACCTGAAGACTTCGCCGCGTTGGCGCATCTCCGCCAAGCCGACTACCAACGCCTTTATCAGGAGTCGATTCGAGATCCCGCCGGGTTCTGGGCGCGCATTGGGCGACGCCTCGATTGGATTCAACCGTTCACGAAAGTGAAGGACACGAGCTTCGATCTACAGGATTTCCGCATCCGCTGGTTCTACGACGGCAAGCTCAACGTCGCCGCCAACTGTCTCGACAGACACTTGACGAAGCGCGGCGACAAAGTCGCGATCATCTGGGAAGGCGACGACCCGCGGCTGTCCGAGCACATCACTTATCGCGAGCTGTACGAGCGCGTTTGCCAATGCGCGAATGCACTGAAGTCATTGGGCGTGCAGAAGGGCGATCGCGTCACGATCTACTTGCCGATGGTTCCCGAAGCGGCGGTCGCGATGCTCGCGTGTGCGCGGATCGGCGCGGTTCACTCGGTCGTATTCGGCGGCTTCTCTTCGGAGTCGCTCGCCGGTCGCATCGAAGACTGCGGCTCGTCGATCGTGATTACCGCCGATGAAGGCATCCGCGGCGGCAAGCGCATCCCGCTCAAGGCCAACGTAGACAACGCGCTCGAAGAACCGGGGACCGCGTGTGTCAAGCACGTGCTCGTCGTGCGACGCATGGGCACGCGCGTGCACATGGAACCCGGTCGTGACCAATGGTTCGACGATCTCGTGAGCTCGCAGCCGAAAGAATGTCCCGCGGTCGCTGTCGATGCGGAAGATCCGTTGTTCATTTTGTACACCTCCGGTTCGACCGGCAAACCGAAAGGCGTCCTCCATACGAGCGGCGGTTATCTCGTCTACTCCGCGATGACGCACGAGCTCGTGTTCGACATTCGCGAGGACGATGTCTACTGGTGTACAGCGGATGTGGGCTGGGTGACGGGCCACAGCTATGTCGTCTATGGTCCACTCGCGAACGGTTCGACGAGCATCATGTTCGAAGGCGTTCCGAACTATCCGGATGCGG
This sequence comes from Lysobacterales bacterium, assembly GCA_044506405.1. Classification (GTDB taxonomy): domain Bacteria; phylum Pseudomonadota; class Gammaproteobacteria; order Steroidobacterales; family Steroidobacteraceae; genus Steroidobacter. The sequence continues at coordinate 4,063 of JBIQKP010000065.1, forward strand.
GGCGCTTCTGGCAGGTCGTCGACAAGCACAACGTCACGGTCTTCTATACGGCGCCCACGGCGATTCGCGCACTGATGCGTGAGGGCGAGCTCCCTGTTCGGCACTGGTCGCGCAAGTCGCTGCGTCTACTCGGATCGGTCGGCGAGCCGATCAATCCAGAAGCGTGGGAGTGGTATCACCGCGTCGTCGGCGACGGTCGCTGCCCCATCGTCGACACGTGGTGGCAGACAGAGACCGGCGGCATTCTCATCTCGCCCCTCCCCGGCGCGACGGATCTCAAGCCAGGGTCGGCGACACTGCCGTTCTTCGGTGTGAAGCCGGCGATCGTAGACAACGAAGGCAACACGCTCGAAGGCGCGTGCGAAGGCAATCTCGTGCTTTCCGATAGCTGGCCGGGTCAGATGCGTACCGTTTACGGCGCGCACGATCGCTTCATCGAAACGTACTTCAAGACGTTTCCGGGCCGCTACTTCACGGGTGACGGCGCCAAACGGGACGAAGACGGTTATTACTGGATCACGGGCCGCGTCGATGACGTGCTCAACGTCGCAGGCCATCGTCTCGGTACGGCTGAAATCGAAAGTGCGCTGGTCGCGCACCCGAAGGTCGCCGAGGCGGCCGTCGTCGGCTTCCCGCATGACATCAAGGGTCAAGGTATCTACGCCTATGTCACGCTCATCGCGGGCGAAGAGCCGAGCGAACGCCTGCGCGGCGAGCTGCGCGATTGGGTGCGCAAGGAGATCGGCGCGATCGCCTCACCCGAGTTCATTCAGTGGGCGCCGAACCTTCCGAAAACGCGTTCAGGCAAGATCATGCGACGCATTTTGCGCAAGATCGCTGCGAACGAGCACGAGAACTTGGGCGACATTTCCACACTCGCTGACCCGAGCGTCGTTGAGAGCTTAGTGCGCGAGCGCATGAACGTGCCGGGCCACGGCCATGGGCACGGCCATGAGCGCAAAGGGACTTAAGACAGGCTCTAGGCTGTAGGCTGTAGGCTGTAGGAAGACGAGGCGCGTAGCGCTCTGGCTTCTGGCTTCTGGCTTCTGGCTACAGCCTAGAGCCTACAGCCTACAGCCTCGGCAGAGCCCATCAGAACAAACGACCCACGCCTGCAAGGCGC
>JBIQKP010000065.1:5285-19440 GCA_044506405.1 Lysobacterales bacterium
AGCCTACAGCCTCGGCAGAGCCCATCAGAACAAACGACCCACGCCTGCAAGGCGCGGCGAATAGAACTCGTCGTCGAGCATGCGCAGCTCGACGGGTCTACCGGTCTGCGGGGCGTGAACGAAGCGACCTTCGCCCGCATAGATTGCGACGTGCGAAACGCGCCGGCCATTGATGCGAAAGAACAAGAGATCGCCGGGCGCGAGCTCGCGCAATGTCACGGGCTTGGCTGCTGCGTACTGTTCGGCGGCCGTACGGGGTGTTTCGATCCCGATCTGCGAGTGAACGTAGCGCACGAGCCCGCTGCAATCAAAGCTCTTGGGTCCCGCGCCACCCCACTGATACGGGGCGCCGAGCAGCGAGATGGCTCGCAGCGCGATCTCGCTCCCAATCGAGCCGCCAGGCACAGCACTCGCAGGCACTTCACCTCGCGCGAGCGGCGGCAGGGCTCGCTCCGGCGCAGAACCGCACCCTTGCAGGAGCTGCGCGCACGCAAGAGAAACGATGCAGAGCAGGTTCGTTGCAGGCTGTTTCATGGCACGAAACGAAGAATGCCGAACTCCAGACAGGATCGGAAGGCGCACGGCCACCCTAGGAGCGGATGGCTGAATCGCCTCTGAACACATGGACGTCGAGGGCGGACCTTTGTACTGTCTGCGCTGTCGTTCTTGGCTCGTGGATCATTCATGCGAATCACGACTGCATGTGCCCTGGCGCTCATCGCCACCTCAGCGCTCGGTGCCGAAGCGGCACCTTGGAATCACGTTAGCCGAGATGCGCTAAGAGGGCACGTGGAGTTCCTCGCGGATGACTTGCTCGAGGGCCGCGGGGCCGCCACACGCGGCTACGATCTCGCCGCAGCGTATGTCGCGGCACAGTTCCGGCAGTACGGAATGAAGCAAGGCGGCGATGGAGATACTTACTTCCAGAGCGTCCCGCTCGTTGAGGCCACACCCGTCCTACCAGGATCCTCTGCACGGCTCGTGAGGGACGATGAAACCATCGAGTTCGAGTATGGCACCGACTATCTCCCTTCCGCGGACTTCGCCTCCGCAAGCTCCACTCTCACCGCACCGCTGGTCTTCGTTGGCTATGGCATCGATGCGCCGGGGCTCGATCACAACGATTTCGCAGACGTCGATGTCGAAGGGCGCATTGCGATCGTCGTGAGCGGCGCCCCTGCGAAGTTTCCGAACAACCAGCGCGCCTATTACTCATCCCGTTTGCGAAAGTGGTCGACGCTCGCGGAAAAAGGCGCCGTCGGATTGATCACGATCAGCTCCCGCGTGGATGCTCAACGTTATCCGTGGGAGCGCGTTGTCGCGATGAGTTGGGCGCCGCAGATGCGCTGGCTCGATCCAGAGGGCACCCCCCAAGACGCCTTTCCCGAGCTGAAGCTCCGCTTCCAATTCAATCAGCAATCGTCGGCGCGCCTATTCGAAGGAGGCCCGGCATCGTTGAGCGAAGTGCTCGACGCCGCGGACGCAGGGGAACCGCAGAGTTTCGAGTTGCCCGGCATGATGACCCTGTCCGCGACGACCGGCTTGCGAAAGACCGAAAGTGCCAACGTGATCGCCGTTCTCGAAGGCTCGGACCCGAAGCTCAAGGACGAGTACGTCGTGGTCACGGCGCATCTCGATCATCTTGGCCGCGGCTCGAGTGTGGACGGCGACTCGATCTACAACGGCGCGCATGACAATGCCGTTGGCATTGCGATGTTGCTGGAGATGGCGCGAACGCTCGATGCATCGCGCCATCGACCGAAGCGGTCCATTCTCTTCGCCGCGGTCACGGCGGAGGAGAAAGGGTTATTAGGTTCTGCCTTCCTCGCGAATGCTACGCAGGCACACGGGCAAACGGTTGTCGCCAACCTCAATATCGATATGCCGCTCACCTTCACGCGAACGCAAGACTTCGTCGCGTTCGGTGCAGAGCATTCATCGCTCGGGACCCTCGCGCGCAATGCCGCTCACGCGGAGGGCTTTCGCGTGAGCCCGGACCCCAATCCGGAAGAAGTGGTGTTCGTGCGCAGCGATCAGTTCTCGTTCGTCAGGCTCGGCGTTCCAGCGCTCATGCTGCACGGTGGCAGCCAACCGCGAGACAGTGCAGTCGATCTCGCCGAATTGCGCCAAACGTTTCTTCGCCAGCACTACCATCAGCCGAGTGACGATGCTTCGCTGCCGATCGACTACGATGCGACCGCGGATCTCACGCGCGTACACCTGCGCATCCTGCTCGAAGCCGCGAACGGCGCGCGCCCACGCTGGAAGCGCGGCGATTTCTTTGGGGAGACATTCGGCCTGAAGGACTGAGAGGGGCACGGTTCAGCGTTTCCCTGCAACCCGCTTGCAGCCGAACACAGCGCGTGCTTTGCTAGCGTCGCGGATCAACATGACGGCACGGGCTTGCCGTCGTGCGAACGACAAAGGAACGCATCACGCAGCGGTAGCGGGGAGAACGATATGAAGGATCTGACGACCAGCGAGTTAGCCGAGTTGCGTCAATCGTTCGATTCGGTAGACACCAACGGAGACGGCTGGATCGGGGGCGACGAATTTCGCCGCTTGCTCCAAGAGCTCGACCACGAGCTCTCCGATGACGAATGCCTGCTCGCATTCGACATGACCGACGACGACGGCGACGGCACGATCAGCTTCGAGGAGTTCATGGAGTGGTGGACCGGCGAGTGACCGGCTCACCGCCCTCAGACGAGATCTTCAGTTGCGACGTTGCGCGTCCATTCCGCGCGGCTGCGCGTGCGATCAGGCTCGAGCGCGCAGCTCGAATGAGTGGAGCAGCATTCGTCCTGCCAGCGCACGATGACGTAACGGCCGGTGCGTAGCTGCCAGACGTCGCCACGCAAATCGACATTGCTATCCTTGAGCCTGACGGGATCTCCCACCCGCAGCGGATCGCTGCCCTGCTCGCTCATCTTCCCTCCGTATCGCTAAGACGCTGCCTCGACGACGAGATTGTTGCGGAAGTCCGCTGCGCAGTTGAAGTCGGAAATCGAGAAGATGAGTACCGCATCACGCGATGAGTAGCGCAACAACACACGATCGTGAACTTCATCACGCGCGAGCAGATCGCCTTCGCGCCGCTCGCTCAACCTTTTCGGCACGCGGTGCCTCGGCCCAAGCCGCTCGGAACCTATCTGAACCGCCTCAATTTAAATCTTGCACGCGAGGCACTTCAGGGCTCGCATGTCCCTACGACATGTGGGCGTTAGGTCGACATCAGACGGAGACACAGCCATGCCACAACACGATCGCAATCACACCTCCCCTTGGTCCGGGCCCAAGCGCGGTCGCTCGAGCGCCGAGCGAGAGCCTTTCGGTGCGCGCTACCAGGAACGAGATCATCATCCGAACCAGGATCGAGAGGACGCTGAAGCTGCGTGGACGCGCGATTCGCGGCGCCAGTGGCACGACCGACGCGAGCAACTCGATGAGCAACATAGCGCGCGCGATCGAAGTGGCTTCGATGATGCGCGTGGCAAGCGACTGATGCACTGGGACGATCTCAATCGGGGCGGCGATTACTTCGGCACCGGCATCCACCACGGCGCGTACAGCACACAACCTGGTGCGCGTGCGAGCGGGGGCGAGCTATGGGAGCCAGGCGATTTCACAAACGACCGCGTACGCGGCTGGGGCGCGCCGCGTGACGAAGATGCCTATCGCACGAGCGGAGACTACGACACGTATGGCCGGTCGCGATATGGCGCGCAATCAGGCTACGGGCGCGACTACGGAGACGCGCAAAGTCACCAGCGCGGGTATGGCCAGGATTTCCGCGAGCGCTTCGCTGAAGAACGCTATGGCCGTGAACCGGACTACGGATACGGCTTCGACCAGAGCCCGTACAAGCGGGAAACGGGACGCTTTCGCGGTGTAGGTCCGAAGGGATACGAGCGCTCGGACGAACGCTTGCGAGAGATCATCTGCGAGCGGCTCACGGATGAGCCCAGCGTCGATGCGAGCGAGGTGTCGCTAGAGGTCAAAGACAAGGTCGTCAAACTGTCCGGCTTCGTCTCCGATCGAAGAACGAAGTTCGAGATCGAAGATCTGGTCGAGCGCTGCGGCGGAGTGAAAGATATAGACAATCAGCTTCGAGTGAAGCGAGGTTAAGCGCACAGGGCCTAGTGCGCGTTCTGGCGTACACAAAGAAAGGGCGCCTTCGGCGCCCTTTCTTCACACGTTACACATCATGCGTGCCGAGCTTCGCTCAGCCTTTAGGCGCCCTCTTTCTGCACCTCCTCGTGCATATCGTGCGCATCCTCCTGATGATCCTTCAGCGTACGCAGCGTGGACGCGGCGAACTCGCGCAACTCTTCCGGCATCTGCTTGTCCTGCGAAGCCGACTCGAACAGCGCCACAGCCTTGTCGTGACCCTTCGCCATCTCCTGGCGGTACGCGCGATTGAACGCATCGCCCTCGAGCGATGCAAGCTTCTGCTTCGTCGCCTTGTGCTCGGCGTCGAGCGATTCCGGCAAGGAAATATTCTTGGCTTGAGCGATTTTCTTGAGCTTCTCGCTCGCAGCCGTGTGATCTTTGATCATGCGCTCGGCGAATATCCTCGTCTCCTCGTTCTTCGTGTTCTTCAGCGCCAGCTGAGACAACTCGATCTCCGCCTTGTTGAGAACGGCTGCCTGCGACGCGAATGACTGAGGCGTGACGTCTTTCATGCCGGTGCGCTTGGAAGCACTTCGATCCTGATCTTGCGCGCCGGGCGCCGTGCGATCGGCGCTCGTCCCGACGCCCGTCGTCGTGCTCGTCGCGTCCGCCGATTGCCGCATCGTATCCCGAGCATCGTCGGGTGTTCCTTGCGGTGCCGTCTGCGCAAAGGCGCCGAACGCGAGCGCTTGTGCGCCAAGGAACAGCAGCGAACCGGAAGTAAAACGTCTTACTTTTCTCGACATAGCACACCTCTTGCATATGGAGTCTGGAGACTCAAGCAAGACGCAGCGCGTCAGTTTTGTTCCCGGACGTTCCGTTGATAGATCATCTGCCCGGCGATTGCCGTCAGCAACAGCGCGGCATTGGTAAAAACGAATACCCAGTTGGCCAAGAGGAAGCTGTAAAGCAGGAATCCCGTCGACGCTGCGAGCTGTCCAATGAATAGCCACTTGGATACGCCTTGCGTCGAGCGCTCGCGCCATTGTCTATGCACCTGCCGCAGCAGCGTCGCGAGAAGAATTGCCGAGCTTAGCCAGCCGATGATGTCTGGATGCATGCGTTGTCTAGAGTGAGGAGAGCGCCCGTCCTCGCGAGAGGCACGTGCGCGAACGAGAATGCGGGAGCTTCACGCAAAAAAAGAGGCCGTACCCTTCAGTACAGCCTCAAGTGCACAGCCGTCTCTCATGGTGTCCGATGGGTTCTCAGCGGGTGCCCCCATCGTCCTGGGGAGGTCCATGCGACGAGCTATGCAATGTACGTTGATCCGGGAGCTTGAACGCACGAGCGGGGCATTTAGATCCCTCTCGGTCGAAAATTCATGCCGCCTCGCCGAGGCGCAGTAGAACCTCTCTGACCTTGTGAAACTCAGCACCCTTATCGAAGAAGTGATCGACCCCGCATTCGCGGCTCGCGCTGCGGTAGTCGTCGTTCGGATAGTTCGTGACGATGATGATCGTCTCGGGTCTCAAGACCCCTTCCGAGCGCATTTTCTTCAACAGTCGGAAGCCGCTGCCATCCCGCAGTTGAACGTCGAGGATGAGGACTCGGGGACGCTGAGCGCGCACCCCCTCGAGCGCGCTCATGACAGCTTCCGCGCTGCCGACGACTCGCGCGTTGGGGATGTCGCCGACGGCTTCGACCAGTCGCTCCATGACGGCCGGGGAGTCCTCGACGATGAATACCGTCAGTTCGGCGCGTTGCATACAGCGCGAAGAGCCAACTCGAGCGCGCGAGCGGTCACTCGACGAGTTGGTTGCGCACTGCGTAGGCCGCGATTTCGGCGTTGCTGCGCATTCCCATCTTCTCGAGGATGCGCGCCCGGTAAGTACTCACCGTCTTCACGCTGAGCCCAAGCTCATTCGCCATCACGGCCGGCGAGACGCCGCGCGCAATGCGCGTGAAAACCTGCAGCTCGCGCTCGGACAAGCGATTGTGCAGAGGGCCTTCTTCGTCGGCTGCGCACTCTGAGGCCAGTAACTCGGCGACGAGCGGCGTGATGTAGCGACGCCCCGTGCCGACGGCGCGCACTGCTTTCACGAGCTCTTCCGGCACGATCATCTTCGGCACGTAGCCGTTCGCGCCAGCGCGCATCAAGCGCACGGCGAAGCTGCGCTCTGGGTGCATGCTCAGCACGAGAATGGCGAGCTCCGGGCGGTCGCGGCGCAGCGTCTTCAGCAAGTCGATGCCGCTTTGTCCCGGCAACGTGATGTCCAGAACCACCACGTCTACTTGGAGTCCATCGCGCAGCTGCTGCAGCGCTTCTTCGGCCGAGCCAGCCTCGCCAACGACTTCCAAGTCGGACTCTTCGGTCAACATCTCGCGCACGCCGGCACGAAGAATCGCGTGATCATCCACGATGAGCACGCGAATCGGTGTCTGCGCTGCGGGGATATTCTCCCGTCCTTCGTTCTCTCTTACGTCGAGCATCACTCGGGTACCTCAGTGAGTTCACCGTGCAAGCCCGTCACCTGAATGCCATGATCGACGGGCAGTCCCTCGTCCATCACTACGCCCTGCGCCCGGTAAGCGTTCAGGCGGTTGTACAGCGTCTTGAGACTTACCCCGAGTAACGCCGCTGCGCGAGTCTTGTTTCCTCCGCATTTCTTGAGCGTGGCGTAAATCATCCATCGCTCAACATCGGCCAGATTCGTTCCAACGGGGATGCGCAATGCGCGAATCTCGCCCGTCTCTTGGGCCGAGTGCGACACATACGAGGAACGAACGTCTGCGCTGTGTGCACTGTCGGTCATTGGGTTCTCCATAGCGAATGCTCCTGCCGGTCATCTTTACATGCGACCACGAGAGAACGGTGTAGGGCGGGTCGAAAGTTCCCTTCCAAGCCGATGAATTTCAGCTCGCCGTGCGTAAGATGTTTCCTACGTGAGCTTGCGAGGCGTTTTCGCCGGTACTCGGAATGAAGGCTTCCACGAGCGTCCCTTTCCCTCCGGGACCGGGCGCGATCGTGAAGGTGCCGCCGAGTTGGCGCATGCGCTCGCGCATGCCGACGACCCCGTGCGATTTGGGTTTCGACGTCGCGCCCTCCGCCAAACCGACCCCATCGTCCACGACGCGAAGACGGATCCCTGCGGGCTCGCGGCGAAGCGTGATGCGAACATGGTTTGCATGCGCGTGCTTCGTGATGTTCGTGAGCGTCTCCTGCACGATTCGGTAAAGCGCAATGGACCAGGAGGGATCGATCTCATCGAAGTCCTCGTCGACGTCCACTTCGCACGGCAATCCGGTGCGCCGCGAGAACTCTCGACAATGCGACTTCATCGCGAACGACAGCCCGAGGTTGTCGAGTTGGCTTGGACGCAGGCCCTCGATGACTTCGTGCTTGAGCTCGACGGTTTCCGCCAGCATCTGCAACACACGCTGTAACCGCTCGCGCAGCTCGCGCGCCTCTTCCGGTATGCGCCGCTGCATCCAATTGAGATCCATGTTGATTGCGGTCAAGTTGCTGCCGAACGTGTCGTGCAGCTCGCGTGCGATCTTTGCCTTCTCCTCTTCGGACACGCGAATGAGGTGCTGCGAGAGCTCCGTCAGCTCGGCCGTACGCTGCTCGACGAGATGATTGAGGTGTTGATTCGCCTCGAGCAGCGCGCCCTCGGCGCGCGCACGCGCTGCGACATAGCGCTGCAGTAGCTTATTGAGGCCAATCAGCACAGCGACCGTGACCACTGTCGTGAGCAACGCCACACCGAGCGTGATCCACACATCGCGCAGCACGGCCTTTCCGAGTGCATCGATGCGCGCGTCCTCCTCCACGATCAGGCGCTCTACGATGCTGCGCACGCGGTCCATCGTCTGTGTCGCGCGATCCGTACCCACGAGGTCGGCGTTCCCGCTCGGGCCGGGGCGGGGACTGCGCTCAATGGTCTGCTCGAGCCTGCCGATCGCGGCGGCCGTAAAGCGCTCGAGCTCTGCAATGTCCTTCTGCCGCTCCGGATTGTCCGCGGTCAGGTTCGCGAGCCGATCGAGCTCGACGCGCCAACCGCGCATCGCGCGGTAATACGGCGTCAGGTACTCGGTGTCGCCAGTGAGCAAATAGCCGCGCTGGCCGGATTCCGCGGTCGTGATCACCGATTGGAACGTGCTCAATGCGCGCTTGATCTCGTACGAGCGCGCGTAATGCGCGTTGGAGTCCATCGCTTGGCCGGTATTGATGATGAGCAGCGAGGCGTTGATCACGAGGAGCGCGATCGACACGAAAATCACGGCCACGACATGCAGCGGCACGCGGACGTCGGCCGCCACGGGCGTCGTCGCGGTGGGGACGAACTCGTCGTCGGAGAGGACAAGTGCCTCGGAGCGCTGGGACATCGGAAAGATGGAGACTGTGGGAACCGGTCTAACGTGTGCGGTTAAATTCAGGTTCCGTAGTCAGCGTTCCACGCAACTACTTCTGCGTGCTTGGACTTCAAGCGCGGAACCTTGCGTTTTATCGGCACGTTCCCGACACATGCTCGCCGGCGCGCATTTGCGCTGTCCTGGCGAGCGAAACGTCACGAACACCTAAGGTTAGGACAGAGGACAGGAACATGAAGACTCATGTATTGTGGATTGTCGCAGCCGCAGGCCTCGCCCTCGGCTGTAATCAGGCCGAATCGCCGCGAGAGGTCCAAAGCGATGTAGCGGACGCGCAAGCCGAAGCGCAGCGCGACCTGGCTGATGCCCAGGCCGACGCCCAGGACCAGATGGCAGATGCACAGCAAGACGTCGTCGAGGCTCAGCAAGAGGGCGATAGCGGCGCCGTTGCGGACGCTGCGCAAGACGCGAGCGAGGCGCAGGCGGAAGGCGAGCACAAGATCACGGTGGCGCAAGCCGAAGCAACGCATCGCGTTGCGGTCGAGCGCTGCGAGGCGCTGACGGGCGCGGCTCAAGAGGACTGCAAAGACCGCGCCGATCAGGAGCTCGAGCAAGCGAAGCGCAATGCCGAGGCGCGACGCGACGGTACGGGTTGAGGAGAGCTTGAAGTATGCGTAGCACGGACAGGGCGGCTTCTCAGGGAGCCGCCGCGTTCAGAGCGGCTTGGGTTCTGATCGCGCTGCTGGGCGGCGCGCTTGCGGCGTGCACGTCGACGCCGACGCAGCAGTCGACTGGCGAAGCGATCGACGATGGTGTGGTGACCGCGAAGGTCAAAGCCGCGCTCATCGAAGATCCTTTGACGAAAGTGCATCAGATCAATGTCGAGACGTTCAAGGGCACGGTCCAGCTCAGCGGGTTCGTCGAGGACGACGAGGCACGCAATCGAGCCCTGCAGCTTGCTCGCGACGTCGCCGGCGTGAAGAAGGTCAAGGACGCACTGGAAGTGCGACACCCTACGACCTGACGCAACCCAACGCTCTCGTCAGAGCGACGAAGGCGGCGCGGCAACGTGCCGCCTTCTTTTTGCGCCTTACGCGAGGCGCTGAGCGGGCGCGCTAGCACTCGAGATCGTGTACCGGTTGCATAGGAGGCTCGATCTGCGCGAGTCTCTCGGGCGTGCTTACAGTTCCCTCACTCGGTTTCGGATTGGGCGTGCGTCCGCAGCATTACGGCGCGTTGCTCGACGAGCATCTCGGTGCGGTGTCCTGGCTCGAGGCGCTCACAGAGAACTATCTCGTGCCGGGCGGTCGCCCCCTGCATCATCTCGAGCGCCTGCGTGCGCACTACCCGATCGTTCTTCACGGCGTCTCTCTATCGATCGGAAGCACCGATCCATTGGACGATGACTACCTCGACGACGTGCGAGCCCTCGCCGATCGCATCGAACCGCAATGGATTTCGGATCATCTGTGCTGGACGGGCGTCGACGGCATCAACTTGCACGATCTTCTGCCGCTTCCGTACACGGAAGAAGCCCTTCAGCACGTCGTGCGGCGCATCGATCGAGTTCAGAACCAACTCAAGCGGCGACTCGTGCTCGAGAACGTCTCGAGCTATCTCTCGTTTCGCGAGAGTGAGATGACCGAGTGGGAATTCATGGCGCACATCGCGGAACGCGCCGACTGCCTCTTGCTACTCGATCTCAACAATGTCTACGTGAGCAGCGTCAATCACGGCTTCGATCCGCTCGTCTACTTACGGCACATACCGATCGAGCGCGTGCAACAATTCCACCTCGCGGGTCACCGCATGAACGGCGATCACCTCATTGACACTCACGACGCACCGGTCTGCGACGCCGTCTGGGAGTTGTATGACCACGCGCTCACCCGATTCGGACCGATTTCGACGATGATCGAGCGTGACGAGAACATCCCGTCGCTCGAGGTGCTCCTCGCCGAGTTGCAACGTGCGCGCGACATCTCGACTCGCGCACGCGCGGCATGATGACGCTCGCGCAGTTGCAAGCCCGCTTCCAGCACGAGGTGCTGGAGCGCGACGCAAGCTTTGCGGACGCCGTGGCACAACCGCCGACCGGCTCCGCAACGGAGCGGATCGCGATCTACACCAATGCCTATCGCATCCGTTTACGTGAAGCCTTGGCGAGCACCTTCCCGCGTCTACGGAGCTTCTTGGGAGAGACTGCGTTCGCTGAGATTGCCGATGCCTACATCGACGCGCGACCCTCGACGTTCCGCTCGCTTCGCTGGTTCGGCGACGCACTCCCTACGATGCTGCGCACCGCGCTGCCGAACCAACCCTGGGTCGCCGAGTTGGGTGAGTGGGAGTGGGCGCTCGCCGGTGCTTTCGATTCGGCCGATGCGGCACCGATCACAGCCGCGGCACTGAGCGGTTTGCCCGCGGCGGACTGGCCCGGTCTTCGCTTCGTCCTTCACTCGTCCGTTCGTTGTTTGCGCCTACGCACAAATGCGGTGCGAGTATTCAAGGCCTTGTCGGACGAAGCCGAAATCCCTTCGCCGCGCGCGGACGCGGAAACCTTCTGGTTGGTTTGGCGCGTCGGCTTCGAGACGCGCTACCGTTCGATGCCGCAAAGCGAGTGGCACGCGCTCCACACATTGCTCGAAGGCGGTGCGTTCGAAGCGATGTGTACAACGCTCGCCGCATACCACGATTCCCACGAGCCCGCCCTGCACGCAGCACGGCTTCTTCGTACGTGGATAGACGAAGCGTTGGTATGCAAAGTCGTCCGCGCCGCGGAACGAACCGAACGCTAGCGTGCCGTCGTTCGATTCGATCGTGAATTCGCGGCGAATCCTATTCGATTCCGCGATTCCCACCTGTAGACTGGCCTCACTCAGCTTTGCTCCCGCTCCTAAACAGTCGTGCCACCCGAACTCGGAAAACTGCCAGCCGATCAGATCGTGCCAGCGCTGCCGAAGACAGCGTGGTTCAACGCAATCGGTTTGCCGATCGGCGCTACCGAGCGCGATGAGTGCGAGCTCTACCTGCATGGACTCGGCGCGAAGACATGCGCGATCGAAATCGTAAGCACTTGGGATGAAGCCCTCGCCTTGTCTCAACGCACGAGCTGGGCCAATGCGTGGTGGGAACGCGAGCGATACGAAGAGCGCAAATTGTTCGAGCAAGCATCCGCGCATCATTCCGCGGATGCAGTGTTGTTGCGCCTCGCCAATCTCATGCAAGGCAGCTCCGCGCTATTTTTATCGCCCGCTTCGCTTGCATGCATGCGAGCAGGTGTGAACAACACTGCCATTGCGAGGTCCGCCGCCGGAGCCGCGGCTCAATGCCTACACCAGTACGGCCTCGCATCGATTGCCGGCCAAGGCGATCAGCATCCCTTCGCGGCAAAGTTTCGTTTGTTCCTCGCGGGCCGCTGGCCGCTGTGCGTCACCGACGAGAAGTTCCACATCTTCTAGCGGATCGCTTCGCTTGAAGAGCCGCACGAAGCTGCAACTCGCGTGGCCCGGTTCATCACATGATCTACCGACTGCTCGCCGACACGACGCTCGTCGTGCACTTTGCGTTCGTGCTGTTCGTGGCGCTAGGCGGCCTTCTCGTGCTGCGCTGGCCGTGGCTTACGTGGATTCATCTGCCTGCCGTGGCGTGGGGCGCATTCGTCGAGTTCACCGGCCGCATCTGCCCGATGACACCGCTCGAGTTGTGGCTGCGCGATCTCGGCGGACAGCGCGGCTATGAAGGCGGCTTCATCGAGCATTACATTACGTCCTGGATCTATCCGGAGGGGTTGACGCGCGAGGTGCAGATTGCGCTCGGGTCGAGTGTGCTCGCAATCAACTTGCTCTTGTATGGCGTCGTTGTCTGGCGCGCATGCCGTCATCATGGACCGAAAGGTCAAGCTCAAAGCAATCACCCGCAAACATGAACACAGCGACTCCCCCTTCGATCCTCATCATCGGCGCAGGCGCGGTCGGCGCATTCTTCGGATCGGCGCTTGCGCGCCAGGGCGCACACGTCTCCGTCGTGTGCCGCGCCGATCACGCCGCCGTCGAGGCGCATGGCTACGACATCCGCAGTCCGCTCTTGGGTGATCATCGATTCGCGCCCCATGAAGTGCTAAGGAGCGCGAGTGAGGCGCGCGAGGCGTACGACTATGTCGTGCTCGCGACGAAAGTGCTCGAGACGACCGACCGGGTGGCGCTGCTTCGAAGCGCAGTGAGCACGGATTCGTCGATCGTGTTGCTACAGAATGGCGTCGATATCGAGGCCGAGGTCGCTGCCGCGTTTCCCGGGAACGAGCTCATCAGCGCGATCGCGTTCATCGCCGTGACTCGCACCGCGCCCGGCAAGGTGCATCACCAGTCCGAAGGCTCGCTGGTCATCGGACGCTATCCGCACGGAGAGAGCCCGCGCGCAGAGCAGCTCGCATCGATGTTCAAGGCGAACGCCATCCCCTGCAAAGTCACGACCGACATCTGCACGGCGCGCTGGCAGAAGGCGCTCTGGAACGCGGCGTTCAATCCGATTTCGATCATGGGCGGTGTGCTCGACACGTCCGCCATCCTCCGTGCACCGGAGAGCCGGGACTTCATCCGAGCGACGATGCTCGAAATCAGCGCCACGGCAGCCGCGGCGGGACACCCGCTCGACGGAGCGCTCATCGACAAGCTCATTCAGGGCACGCTCGCGATGCCGGCTTACAAGACGAGCATGGCGATCGACTTCGAGCACGGCCGGCCGATGGAAATCGAGGCGATCTTGGGGAATGTCGTGCGGACGGCGCGCCGGTTCGGCGTCCCCGTCCCGAGACTGGAAACGATCTATGCGGTCGCGAAAATGATCGAGGGAGCGCCTCGGACGAGCGCTCCCGCCTAAATGATCTTTGGCTAGCGCGCGAGGGCCGTTTTCTTCTTCTGCATCGACTTCGGAGGCTGACGCACCGCGTGCAGCACGTTGTCCGCGACGCGGGACATCCAGCCGCCCGAGTACAGCATCATCTTCAGAGAGTGCAGCAGCATCTGGCCGGGACCCTCGATGGCCAGGCGGCAATCCTCCTCGATCTTGCAGTTTTGCATCTCGAAGAGTCCGCTACCCTCGAGCACCAAGGTCGTGTCCTTGAACTGGCAATCGATGAACACCTTGCCGTCCAGGACGATGCGCTGACCGGTGAACACTTTCCCACGTATCGTCTTCATGTCGCCACACGACTCGCTGATTGAGCGCGCCTTTCTACACGAACCGGATGGATCTTGCACCATGGCCGCCACAGAGGCGACCCGTCGCGCCGGATTCGTGATCCATCCTTCGGGATGCGCGGGTCGTCAGTGCCATTCCAGCCCTCCCGACCCGCGAATCACCCACTTCATTTCGCCTTGCGCGCCTTGGCCGATCTGTTCTTAGCCCCGGCGCGCTTTTTCGCCGTCTTCTTCGCTTGGGCGCCGCGCGCGACCTTGCGCGCAGAGCGCTTAGCCCCGGATCCGCGAGCGCTTTTCTTCGCGCCCGTCCGTCGCTTGGCCGCCCCGCGCGCGGCCCCTCTCGGCGCCGCCTTCTTCTTTGCGCCGGCTCTCTTTTTCGACCCAGCCTTCTTCTTGGATCCGGCCTTCTTCTTCGCGATCTTCTTTGCACCCGCGGACTTGCGCACTGCCTTCTTGGCGGCCTTCTTGGCGGCCTT